>JAEHHG010000251.1 GCA_019248075.1 Candidatus Gracilibacteria bacterium S5_H10
CAGCAGCATTTACAGGGAATCTCTTTACACTTGATAGCACAGCACCGACAGATGTAACCATAACATTTCCATCAGGAGGTGAATTTTTTAAATGATGATCAGGATATACAGTTACTCGATCATGAGGAACAGATTATTTTTTATCAGGAAAAATAGTAGAATATTCGACTAATGGATTCTTTCCATGAACAACGATATATACAGATACTATGAATAGTTTTGCTTATGCATGGACA
>JAEHHG010000252.1 GCA_019248075.1 Candidatus Gracilibacteria bacterium S5_H10
TGTATCAAGCAATTGTAGAAGATGCTACGATTGGAGATTTAAAAACTAATAGTAAAATAACTAAGATGTTTGATAAAGTAACTGATGGTAAACCTGAGTTAGATATAAGAAAATTAAATGATAAAGCATATAACATTATAGAAAATCAGATGAAAGCTGCAGTTATTGATATGAATGATGATAATCCATTGCTACCTGTATATAATGAAGCAGGTGTTGCTATAAATTATAGGTA
>JAEHHG010000253.1 GCA_019248075.1 Candidatus Gracilibacteria bacterium S5_H10
TTGACTCATTAGTTGAAAACAAATATTTCAGATGCAATAAGAGAATATGTTACTCCATCTCAATATTTTAATTCATATCATACGCCAATCATTTTACAAATAATTGCATCTGAAATATTTGACTCATTAGTTGAAAACAAATATTTCAATTGCAATAAGAGAATATGTTACTCCATCTCAATATTTTAATTCATATCATACGCCAATTATTTATAAAAT
>JAEHHG010000254.1 GCA_019248075.1 Candidatus Gracilibacteria bacterium S5_H10
CAAGAGAAATACTATGGAATACAGGAACAGAAATAACTTTTTGATCACAACCATTAATTTTACAATATTCCAACGATTGACGATCAACATTACATTCTATAATTAGTACGTGAACACCAAATGATTGATCCTATAATCGGACATTCCCCGTTGTTGATAGTACACTCGCAAGCGTAAGAATTATAGCTACTGATCTTGCCGGAAATACAGCAGCATTT
>JAEHHG010000255.1 GCA_019248075.1 Candidatus Gracilibacteria bacterium S5_H10
TAGATCACTAATTCTCTCTTGTTTACTTCTTTCGGGTCCAAAAGTTTAATACTTCCTGAATCTGAAGTAATTCCTAGATAAAAATATGTTGCAATCTCTTTATCATATACATCTTTTTATCTAGGAATTACTTCAGATTCAGGAAATTTTCTTTTTGGAGAAGATCATATAAGGACATTTACTAATGCTACTAAGTTGCTTAAACTTGGTGCTG
>JAEHHG010000256.1 GCA_019248075.1 Candidatus Gracilibacteria bacterium S5_H10
ATTTAGCTACTACAAGCTATATAGCTAAGAAGTTCGATGTAACACCTCAAAAGGTTAGAGGATTTATAAGGGAATGTATAGAACAAAAGCTACTTAAAAAGCTCTCTAAGAACTTTATTATTAATCCATATATTGTTGCGCCATATATGATTAAAAACAATCAATTGCATCAACTTCAATTATGTTGGGATTCAAATCCTAAATCTATGTTAA
>JAEHHG010000257.1 GCA_019248075.1 Candidatus Gracilibacteria bacterium S5_H10
ATATCTAGCAACGAAATCTGAATACTGTGTAGCAGTTGTCATCATTTTAAAGAATCCAGTTCTCTCAGTTACAAACAGGTATTGTAATCCATTTTTAATAAACTCAGGTTTACCATCAGTTACTTTATCAAACATCTTAGTTATTTTACTATTAGTTTTTAAATCTCCAAGCGTAGCATCTTCTACAATTGCTTGATACAT
>JAEHHG010000258.1 GCA_019248075.1 Candidatus Gracilibacteria bacterium S5_H10
TGATACCTATTATTGGAGAATAAAAGCAAAAGATAGAGACGATAATTATTCTAATCGAAGTAATAGTTGATATTTTGAAGCAATCAGTTTTGATGATCGAGATTTTAATGAAAAAATAAATGCAAATCTCAGAACGTATTATGATTCAGAAGAAATCACTCTTGAATGAATCAAACCTGGATTGAGTGTTTGGGCTAGCG
>JAEHHG010000032.1 GCA_019248075.1 Candidatus Gracilibacteria bacterium S5_H10
CTGAAATGAGGCACCGTGTTTCGCGGTGCTTTTTCTTTTGCTATCAAAAAACTTGATAGCTGATATTGAATAACTATAAAAACGCAAAGTAGAATTTTTTATTGTCATTGCGAGGAATCCGCATCAAGCGGTGACGAAGCAATCTTCGATTGATAATCTAAAAAAACATAAAGATTGCTTCGCTAAAATGCTCGCAATGACAGACATATTTTTAATCTTTATATGTTTTGTATGGATATTATACTTATCATTATCGGTGCTGTGCTTTGTCTGATAGCGATTATCGGATCACTTTTGCCAGTATTGCCAGGACCACTGCTTGCGTATGTTGCATTCATTCTTTTACAATTTACTTCAGGACATCCTTTTTCTCGGACTTTTTTCATCGTGCGATGACTCATCATTATTTTTCTTACCGTGTTGGATTATATCATTCCATCACGAGGAACCAAAAAATTTTGAGGAACGAAGCGAGGAGTGCGCGGAAGTAATATCTGACTTGTGATAGCGGTTATCGTCTTGCCAATATTTTGAATAGTGATTTGACCATTTGGACTCTTGGGATTGCTTGGATGACCATTTTTGTGAGCATATCTTGGAGAAAAATATGCAGGGAAGCAACACAAGCATGCATTAAAATCTGCACGAGGATCGTTCATTGGATTCATAACAGGAAGTCTTCTTAAACTTGTAATTTCTATTGTGATGTTTATCTATTTTGTATCAGCAGCATATCATGTAATTAGAATTTAAAATTTTAAAATAAATTTAGTATATAACATATCATATTTATGCAAAGAAAAATGTTGATAGGAATAATTTTCGCCGTAGGAATATTCATGCTTGGTTCGCAGTCAGAAGCATATCTTTTTGGAATGAAATCTTGGGATAATAGTATCTCAAATATCCAAAAAATAGAAAGCAAATATAAACTCGATATCCCTATTGTATCATTTATTTTTGATCCACGAGGTAAACATGTCGAGACGATGATGAATAAGCTTAATGACGAATTAGGCTCAGATAAACTTTATCACATTTCAATTTCTCCCAACAATTTCACTGCTGCAGAAGTCGCTGCAGGAAAATTTGATGACCAATACAGACAATTTTTCAAAGATGTAAAAGCTAATAATCTCAGAGTGATATTTCGTACGATGCACGAGATGAATGGAGGACGATATCCATGGAGTTCCAAACCAGAAGATTTCAAAAAAGCATGGATCCATGTGCGAAAACTTTCTAGAGAAGAATGATTGACCCAATACAACATCTTATTTGATATGTCAGTAAATGCTTGGGATCTTCCTGCAAAAGGTGGCGTGCCTTCACAGACAGCGACATTTATTCAATGCACGCAAGCAGCAAAAGCAAAACTCAAATGTCCGACATTCGAAGACTATTATCCAGGTAATAAATATGTCGACCTGATGGGAGTAACTTTTTACAATCGATGAAAAGGAAATAGCAATCGCCGACGGGGAACGCCTGATCAGATCGTGAATAACGCATCACGAAAAACTTTGGATAGACTCAAAAAATTTAATAAACCGATTTTTGTCGATGAAGTCGGAACGACAGCAGTCAACTATGAATGATCATATAGTTATCAGAAATCGCTTGAGGTATATCAAAAAAATAAAGAACTCAAAAATGCCCGATTACTTCAGCTCAGAGATTTCTTACTGAGAGAGACAACTATTGTCGGAGTGATTTACTTCAATGTCGATCTTACCAATGGACTCAAAAACTGGACTTTGGGAGAACTAGATCGATCAGTTATTGATTTTGCCAACAATAAATTCTATGAAAAAATCATAGACGTCTATGCGTGAGGAAGCGCAAAATATTCCAAAGCATTGTACTATCTCTTCAACGCTCAACGCGTGACACTCAACGAAAAAACGCATCTTGTAAGATCTGATTATATCAAACCCGTCAAAGACCTTTACGAAAGCATTCAACAATATAGTACAAATAAACAGACACAGTTAGTACAATTAGATGATATGAAAGCAAAGAATAGTTTAGCTACGAAATATAGAAGATTTTCTCAAGACGAGCTTAATGCTATTATAGATGTGACAATAGGCTTCATAGAATAAAAAATATTTTCAAAAAAAAAGCCTCGTGATGAGGTTTTTTTAGTAAAAATAAATTATATTTAATTGTATTGACATTTAAAATAATATATATATTGAGAAAATAAAAAGATGCGATTTTTACTTTTTTATATCTTAAAAACCATGAAAATATCTCTTACATCAAATGATGTTAATACTATAAGCGAAGAAGGTCTAGCTATGATAGAAGAAGCAGAAGAACAGCATAAAATTTTTTGTGATAAGATAGCAAAAGAATTGAAGACAACGCTTTCTGTCTTTATGGCATTACCTGAATGAACCATTGATGAATTATCTATCAAATGATTTGTACTCAAGCTCAATACATTTTGTTCGCCTACTCAATTTGATGTTGTAAAAGATGGGAAAAGGGTCGGCCGGTTATGGATGAGAGGAGGTAGAGTAAGATGTTATTTCGGAGATAGAGAAGATGAATGAAGTGAACAGATATATGAAAAGAATTATACTAATGAATCACGATGCAGTTTAATGACTGGTGATTTTTTCACTGACCAAGATATAAAAGAATCAATTCATTTGATCAGGGAGAGATTGGCAAATTAATTTTTTTTTAAATTTGCTTTTTTCTTTGATTTGAATTATAATTATTATGATAAATATTTTATCTTATTATTAATATCAATGGCAAAGAAAAAATCAATTGATTGCAAAGATTCTTCTTCTTGAAATCTAGTGAATAATTCAGCAAATATTGTAGCAGATGTAACATCAAAAGTACTTTTTGAACCACTTTCTCATGGATATTCTATGGATAAAGATGGTGTTTATTTTTCTTGAGAAAAAATTTTACATGCAGATCCTGAAACTTTTGAAGTCTTGAAAGAGTGATATGCTAGAGATAAAAAAAATATATATTTCCTTGGTAAATCACTAGGTGTCATATTTACCGGAAAAAACTTTTCCTCTTTAAATCCTGCCACTATAGAAATTTTAGATGATAGATATGTAAAAAATAAAGATGCTGTATATTTCCATTCACTTTGAGAATATCCTTATGTAAAATTTTATTGAGTGAAAATAGTTGAAAGTGCAGATCCTGAAACTTTTAAGGTTTTGGGCAAAGGTTACGCAAAAGATAGCAATAGTGTATATTATAATGCAAAAAAGATAGAATGAGTAGATATTAAAACTTTTGAAGTATTGAAAAATTGATACGCAAAAGATAAACATAATATATATTATTGTTGAGAAAAGATAGAATGAGCAGATCTTCAAAGTTTTGAGGTTATATCTCCAATGACAGCTAAAGATAAAAATACTACATATGTGTTATGAAAAAAATCTACTTTAGATAAAACTGTTTAGTTAGAAAATTTTTACAGTAAAAAAACCTCATGATTATGAGGTTTTTTTATGATGATATTTTTACACTAATTTCACTTCTTCAAATAACTCCAATAATACTTGATCTTCACTCAATCCTGATAACTTCGCCTGATAATTTAAAATCACTCTATGTCTCAATACCGGTAACGCAACCCTCTGTACATCTTCATGTGTGACATATGTTCTACCTTCTGCTAAAGCTACTGCTTTGCTGGCAAGCATCAGTCCTATAGAACCTCTCGGTGAGGTTCCGTACAAAATATATTCATGTTCTTTTCTCGTAATGCTCGTCAATCTCGTGATATAGTGTTTCACTTCATCTGAGATGATGATATCGTCGATATGCTTTTTGATGTTGACTAATTGACTATGAGAAATCACGGGTTTGATTTTTGTCAGAGCTTCTTTTTCCATGGTATCGAGGATCATCTTTTCGTCTGCGAGACTTGGATAGTGTACTAAGACTTTAAATAAAAATCTATCAATTTGAGCTTCGGGGAGGGGATAAGTTCATTCTTGCTCGATTGGATTCTGTGTTGCGAGAACAAAAAACGGCTCAGGAAGTTTATGAGTTGTTCCTCAGATAGTCACTTGATGCTCCTGCATAGCTTCGAGCAACGCAGATTGAACTTTTGGTGTAGCTCTGTTTATTTCGTCGGCTAAAATTATATTTGCCATGATGGGTCACATCTTGGTATCAAATTCTTGTGATTTGCTGTTGTAAATTTCTCCACCAAGAATATCTGCGGGTAAAAGATCTGGCGTAAATTGTATTCTTTTGAAATCCAATCCTAGCAATTGTGCAAAGATATGGATGGTTTTGGTTTTTGCTAATCATGGAAATCATTCGACGAGAACATGTCCGCCGCAGAGGATATTGATGATGATAGCGTTGATCAATCCATCCATTCAGATGATATGATGATGAAGCGCTTCTTTGAGCTGTTTGAGCTCAGGGGAATGAAAATCAAGCGTTTCGAGTCATTGTTCAAAAAATTTGGTATCTATCTTGTGATGAAGTTCAGGTAATTTTTTTTGTGTGTGAAATAGGGTGAAAAAATGTTTCGAGTCATCTTTGAAAAACATGAAGAGCACAACAGCGACAATAGTGATGACAAGGAATAAAAGAATGATAAGCGTCCGCATATATTTCTCTAAAAAATAAACATCGTTATACTATATATCTCACAGAAAGTATCAAGCATAAAAAAATCCGACAGGAGTACTGCCGGAAATGTTGAAATTTTTTTTTACGTGGGAAACAATAAGCTTCCGATAAACAAACAAAAAGAGATTTCACAAACGATCAATGAAATAATCATAGATTTTTCTGCTACGATGTGTCTTTTGACCAAACAAAACCATTTTTTAGGGTCGAGTACAAAGCAGCTGAGTGTGCCTATTAGCACAGCCAAGGCAAATGCTACAACAAACGAAAGTAAAAATATATTCATAGGCTTTGATTTTTTGTTTCTTATCAAGATAGACTATTCATTTATCCTATTTTTTCAATAGCTTGATTTCCCGCCGACTATTGATAAAAAGATAAAAGCGCTTCGCGCGATAAAATGATAAAAGATCTTTGGACGATAAAATGATAAAAAATTTATCACACAGCTTTTATCACGAAGCCTTTATCACGCAGTTTTTATCACGAAGGTATATAGTCATGATCGCATTTTCTCTTGGTTCAATAGATATCTATCGATATGGGATTTTCTATTTTATGGCTTTTTTGGCAGGATATCTTTTTCTTTATCGAATTTCCAAAAAAAATATATTCTGAACAACATTCCCGCGTCTACAGACTTTTCTCGAAAAACATCTTGATGATATTATGCTTTGCATATTTTTGGGAGTCTTGGTATGAGGAAGGTTGGGACATGTAGTGATTTATAATTTTTGATATTATCTTTCGCACCCGGGTGAAATCTTCCAAGTACGAAAATGAGGGATGTCGTTTATCTGATGAATGGTGGGAGTAGCCATCACATTTTCCCTGCTCGCACGAAAAAAGAAATTCAGATTCAAAGAAATTGTCTTATTATTTGATGTCGTGTTGGCGATTGTGCCGTTTGGTATTATGCTTGGGAGAATAGGAAATTTCCTCAATCAGGAATTGTATGGTGTCGTGGTTACTGATTGGCTGCCGCGTTTGGGCTATCCCGTATTCGCTTTTTTGCAACAGATTAATATATTCCACGTCTATCCACAAGTAGATAGTTTTCTTAGACTCAATACAAATTTTATTTCCAGCTTTTTTGAATGATTTGTGTTGCTAGTAATTACACTTTCAATCATTCGCACCCGGGTGAAAACAAAAAAGCCACAGCCAGGAAAAATCGTCGGTGTATTTTTGATGTGATATAGTTTCATAAGATTTTTGCTCGAATACGTGAGAGCAGATTCACAGCTAGAATTCCGTGGACGGTTTACGATTTCACAGCGACGATTTATTTTATTCTTTTTGATGTGATGAATAGTGATGATCCGATCCTATAGAAATAGAATTACTTGACTAAACAAATAAAATATATATAACAATAAAAAATAAATACAAAAAATATGAAAGCGCTATTCTTTTTTACGTTTGTTTTCGCAGTACTGCTCAGCAGTGCACAAGTGGCGAAAGTAAAAATGCTTCCTTCAGACTCAATCATATATCTCGAAGATTTTCGTCTCGAGAAATATCAAAAAGGAGATACTCTCAATCTTTCATTGTTTCAAGACAATGAATGGGAGATAAAATCTCCTATACTGGGAGAAGGAATTATTGAAAGTGTTTTGTTTTTTGATCACAGCAAGTGGCAGGAAGCAGAAGTACAGTGTCTGACAGGACCTGAAGAAATTATATTCGTCAATGATGAAAGGATTTCTCTTTTCGAGGTTGGCGATACTATTAAAATCAAAAAGATCAAAATAGTTGGATCGGAAGATTTTGTATGGGTGGTATATTTAGGTACGCTTCCTCCAGGAAATTGCGGAGGAGTAACCATAAAATTTGCCGTCATCAAAAAACGATGGCAGTAAAAAAATGTTATTTTGAGGTGTATTTACACCTCTTTTTTTATCTAAAAAAAAGACGCCGATGAAGGCATCTTTTTCTTTTTATGTAATGTGATGATTATCTGATCTTGTAGACAACGTTTACATTGACAGTTACTTCTGTTTCTCCAGGAGAAAGTGACACACGTGAAGCTTGAGCTTCAGTAGTTGCTCACATACCTGCAACTTTGACGCTGTCATAATAGATAGGAGAATTTCCATAGTAAGTGTTGTCAGTTATAGTAAGTACTCTCACTACTTTGCGTCCGCTAGCTTTTGCTAATTGCTCAGCTTTTGCTTTGGCATCATCCAATGCATTTTGACGAGCGCCAGCGAGTGCAGTATCTTTGTCTTTGAGATCAAAATACGTGTTGTCAACATTTACCCCACCGATTTTAGAAAGCTCTTCGATGATTTTTCCTCACAATTCTCAGAAATTTTCTCCCGTGATAGTGATGCTTAAGCTATGCTGTGATCTGTATCCAAGCAACTTTCTTCCACTAGCATCATTTCGGTCATATTCAGGATAGACATTGACGCTGGTACTTTTGATATTGTGTGTAGGAATTGCATATCCAGAAAGAATATCCATTACTTGTGTTACTTTTTCATTGCTTTGGCTTTGTGCTGCTTCTGTGCTGTCAGCAAGTTCAGAGACGGAAACGTTTACTATCAGCATATCCGGAGATACAGAAGCTTTACCTTCTCCATTGACTGTAATGCTATTGGCCATGCCATAAGGCGATTGTGCCATATTGGATTTGTACATGAGCCATCCCATGAAGAAAAGTCCTAATGCAAGGATCAATGCTCATCCAAGGATGAAAATTCAGTTAGAATTTGGTTTTTGCATGTTTGTATTTTTTTAAGGTAATAAAAATAATTACTATTTATATACAAGAATGTTGGTATGATTCAAGTTGATTTTCTTGAACTTCAAAATCATATTCTTATGCTAAATTTTGAATTATTTATTTTACATTTTGCATACAAAAAATGACTACCCGAAAAGAAATCGCTGATTTAATTTTCCCAGATGTAAACAAGACTATCCAAGATATAGAAAAAAAATATCCTCCAAGAACCAATCCTATCTGTTCCCGTTTCGCGCCAAGCCCTACAGGATTTCTTCATATCGGAGGAATCTATTCGGCATTTGTTTCACGAAAATTTGCTAAACAAAATAATGG
>JAEHHG010000033.1 GCA_019248075.1 Candidatus Gracilibacteria bacterium S5_H10
CAGAGATGGCCATGCCGGAATCATGGCGATTTAAACATCCATTATTACCACCGAAGAATACTGACACGCCGATCCTAGAAAAATTTGTCAATTACGTTTTCAAGAAGCAAGTCATCGATTTCAACAATTTCAATTACCAGTCCGATCCCGAATGTGCGGACCGAATCTTTTATGTAAGAAATGAAAAAGCATGTTTTAACACAGGCCTCTACACAAAGAATTACAAGAGTATCTATGGATGCTTCACACGCAATAAACGCAAAGACGCGATGCAAGACTGGTTTTTTCGCGGTTTCTTTAACGATGTCGCACCCGATATGAAGTACGTGCAGCCATTGCCGGATAAACCGGGATTCCTGCTACCGATCACGGGCATGACGTATTTCCCCGCATGGGACATTCGTGTCGATGTGAACCACATTCTTTGTGACCCAGACAACTTCGCGCGGCTTCCAATGGAAGTGCAGCGGGCGAAGAACCTAACGCTTTTGCTTGAAACCGCCGTCGAACTTGCGCGGCGTAAAGCGTCTTTTGAACCCGGCATCGTAGTACCGCAGGGATACCAGGGAAAGGTGCAGTTTCTACTCCCGCTTTGTTTGCTGGATACGGAGCACACCGACCTTGCCATGACGTTGACGCCCATGGACGGCTACTATCTCGGCCATACCTGCTTAACGCTGGAGATGGCTTACATGAACGCGCGGCTGATCGGTAGACCAGTCGCTCCCTGGCTTCTGGAACTCGTGACCTGATCTTCCGGCTGCCGCCCTCAGGGGTTAAGGATATAGCACAATACAATTAAATAGGGCCTGGCGAGCGGCGCTTTTTGTGCCGCGCCGCCGGGTCTTTTTTTTCGTGCGCTCAAAAACGCGCCAATCGTCTGGCTCTGAACGAAAGGAGCCGGACAAATGGAACAGGTCAAAATTGCGTATCAATTTGCGGATGGGCACGTTGAGGAATTGGAGGTGGAGCCGGAGATCGCAGAGGCACTAAAAGAACTGGATCGGAAGGAGTACAACAACACGCAAAAGGAGACGCGCCGCCACGTCACCTTTGACGTGTCCGAGGAACTGTCGTGGTTGGCGGTTGATGATCAGAGATTAACCCGAGTGCTTGATGGTGCAACAGAGGTAACTCGGCTGCATGCAGCGATATCCAAATTGAGCACCAGACAACAGACCCTGATTCGTGAATTGTTCTTTCATCGGAAAACACAGACTGCAATCGCAGAACAGCTTGGAATTTCACAGCAGGCTGTGAGTGATCAGTTATCGACGATCATAAAAAAGTTGAAAAAACTTTTATGAGTATCCTTGTATTTTGCTTTTTTCGTGACCTACAGGTGAAGGGGTTATTTTTTGGAACCTTGACATCTGAATATCCGGTGGTCATGAGAAGCCCGCATAGTCGAGGATAACGTCCCAGAGTGCGGCCCGGCGGGATGCGGGGAGCGAAGAGCTGCGCGGCGAAGAGCCGATCATGACCACCGCCCATTCTCCGGGATAGAAGCGTCAAAAAGGAGAAGCATCTCAACCATTACCCCTTCCGAAAGGGATCATGGAAAACAAGAAATTACATATGCCCATCAGAGCGCGTCCGTATGATCATCAGCGGCAGGCATTTGGATTTGCTTGTCGCTTGTTTGGCCTGACGGGACACGATCCGCCTTCCAGCCGCGGAGTGGCGCTGCTCATGGAGATGGGAACCGGCAAAAGCCTGACCACGATCGCTGTCGCCGGGCGACTGTTTCTCGAGAGTAAGGTCGAGAGAATGCTGATCGTTGCGCCATTGTCCATCCTCGGTGTCTGGCAGGATGAATTTCGTAAGTTCGCGGACTTCGAGTATTCGTTGACCGTTCTGAATGGCGGTGAATCCAAGAAAATCGAGAAGTTGCAACAAATGTCGACATCGGGCTTGCAGGTGGCGGTCATCAACTACGAATCCGCCTGGCGGTTGGAAAAAGAGCTTGTCGCGTGGGACGCGGACATCATCGTCTGCGACGAAGGCCACAAGATCAAAACGCACAACATCACCGCAAGCAAGTGCATGCACCGACTTGGTGCGAGGGCACGATACCGAATGCTGCTGACGGGAACGATCATCACGAACAAAGCGATTGATGTGTTCAGCCCGTACAAGTTTCTAAATCCGGCAGTGTTCGGTAACAGTTTCTACGCATTCCGTAATCGCTATTTTGACATGACTGGGTACGGCAATCATACGCCAGTCCTGAAATTGAGTATGGCGGAAGAACTGACGCGGCGCATCCACAGCATTGCGTTCCGCGCGACGAAGGCTGAATGCCTCGACCTGCCGGAAACGACAGAAATCGGCCGAATGGTCGAGTTGGAACCGCAGGCAAAACGGCTGTATCAGCAGCTTGTTCGTGACAGTTATGCGCAGATCAAAGGTGGCGAGATCACCGCCGCCAATGTGCTGACACGGCTACTTCGACTCTCGCAACTGACCGGCGGGTTCTTGCGCGGGGATGAAACCGACCGCGTTGAACGCATTAGTTCCGCGAAGCTGGACGCGCTTTCAGACATCGTTGACAGCGCGGCGCAGGAAGGCGGCAAGCTCGTGGTCATCGCGCGTTTTCTGCCGGAGATTGACGCAATCACCGCCATGCTGGAACGGAAGTCGATCGGATACGCACTGATCACTGGCGCGGTGAAGGATCGCGATGAGCAGGTGCGTCGGTTTCAGGCGGATCCCGATGTGACCGTGTTCGTTGGCCAGATTGCGACGGCTGGGTTGGGAATCACGCTCACCGCCGCCGACAAGATGGTGTTCTACTCGCTGGATTACAGCATGTCGAACTTCGAGCAGGCGAAAGCACGCATCCACCGCGTCGGGCAACGGAATCCCTGCACCTATATCTACCTCGTTACCGCCGGCACCGTAGACGAGAAAGTGCTCCAGGCGCTGCGCGATAAAGCCGATTTGGCCAGAGTCCTGATCGATAAGTACTGGACAGGCAAGAACCCATTCGAGACACCCTGAAAGGAGTACATATGGAATCAAATGAACTGTTCGCGTTAGCGGATGAGCTGCGCGCATTGAAGGAAGCGAAGAAATACGCGGAGCAAGAGCTCAAAGAGATCACGGAAGAGATGGACCGCGTGGATGCCATCCTCGCGCAACGCATGGCGGATACCGAAACGCAGAACTTTACCCGTAATGGCACAATGTTCTGCCTAAACAGCACGACGCGGGCTTCGGCGGCTGCAGGACGCAAGGATGAACTGTTCGAGGCGCTGCGCGCGGCGGGGTATGACGATCTCATCTACGAGACCATCAACGCTAACTCGCTTTCGGCGTTCGTGAAGGAACAGACCATGGAGAACGGTGATATTCTGCCGCAATGGCTGGATGGACTCGTGATCGTGTTTGAAAAAACAACCGTGGGTGTGCGGAAAGCCGCCCGATAAGAGAAAGGAATTGGACAATATGACACAGGAAACAGGAATCGTAACAACCAACAACGCATTCGAGGAACTCGCCAACTTCAACCTGACAGACGCGATGTCACAGGAGCTCGAGGGGCTAAGTCTCTCATTTGAGCGCATCAAGATCCCCTCGGCGGGAAGCACGGTTTTCGAGCTACCCGCCGTTGACGGCGGCGAACCAGAGACGGTGAAGGAATTCACGGGTGTGATTCTTTATCACCATCCGCTGTTCGCGTATTACCGGGACAAATACGCGGGAGGTAACGAACCGCCGGATTGCGGCAGTTTTGATGGCGTGACCGGCGAAGGCGATCCCGGCGGCGCGTGCGCGAAATGTCGCTATAACCAGTTTGGCTCGGGTGAGGGTGGCGGCAAAGCGTGTAAGAACCGCCGTCGCATCTACATTCTGCGCGAGGGCGAAGTGTTCCCGGTTCTGCTTTCGCTGCCGACCGGCTCGCTTAAGGAGTTTACACGGTATATCCAGCGCCTCTTGAGCCGCGGCAAGAAATCGCTTGCCGTGGTTACACGATTCTCTCTGAAGAAAGCGGTTAACACGGGAGGCATCTCGTATTCGCAGGCGCAGTTCAACGCCGAGCGCGTGTTGACCGAAACAGAGCTGACTGCAGTATCGAGCCTTGCCGCGCAGGTGAAAGAGTACGCAAAGCACGTCGGCGGGTACTCCGTCGATCTGGATGAGTTCGTCGAAGTGCCGACACCGTTCGATCCCGTGACAGGAGAGATCGTGGAATCTCAGAACTAAGTGAACGGAGGAAGGGGCGGCGAAAGCCGCTCCTTCGCTCGTATCAGAAAGGAATTACAGTATGGATCACATGCAAGTATTTAATTGTTCGGAATTTGGATCTGTGCGCACACTCGAAGAAAATGGCATGATCCTATTTTGTGCCAAGGATGTCGCGATTAACCTTGGATACAACAATACACGTGCAGTAATTTTACGTCACTGCAAGGGGGTCACGAAACGTGACTCCCTTACTGACGGAGGTGATCAGTCGTTGGGCTTCATTCCCGAATCCGATGTTTACCGCCTGATCATGCGCAGCAAACTGCCCGCAGCAGAGCGCTTCGAACGATGGATTGTGGAGGAGATTCTTCCGACAATTCGCAAGCATGGAGTGTATGCAACTGGCGAAACACTGGAAGCCCTAGTCCGCGATCCGCAGTTCGGGATCCGGCTGCTATCGGAACTGCTGGCTGAACGCGAGCAACGAAAGGTGATCGAACAGGAGAGTGAGCAGCACAAACAGATCATCAGCGAACTTGAACCAAAGGCGCGCTATTGCGATTTGGTGCTGAAGAGCAAGACGCTGGTGCCCGTCAGCATGATCGCGAAAGACTACGGTCTTTCCGCGATCAAATTCAACCTATTGCTGCATGAGCTCGGCGTTCAATATCGCATGGCAGAGACGTGGCTGCTGTACCAGAAGTACGCCGATCAGGGGTACGCGCATTCGCAGACCCATGTATTGGACAATGGCACTACGATTGTCACCACCTGTAGGACCCAGAAAGGGCGGCTGTTCCTGTACCAGCTGCTGAAAGAGCAAGCGGGTGTGCTTCCCGTGATCGAGAGGGAGTACGGCATATGCGAAAGGTAATCGAACGCATCGACGCCCCTTTGCCCCAGAGCGTCCTTATGCAGCGAAAACTTACGGCTTTGTTCGGAGATAAAGACCTTCCAGTTCGGAAGGTCTTTGTATGTTCGCCATATGCCGGGTGTGTGAAGGAGAACGTTCATAACGCGCGCATGTATTCCCGTTTCGTGTTCCTCTGCGGATGCATGCCTATCACACCGCACCTCATGTATCCTCGCTTTCTGGAGGACAAAGATCCCAAGGAGCGGGATGCGGGGATTCAGATGGGGGTGATTCTTCTGGATTTCTGCAATGAGATATGGGTTTTCGGGCAACGGATCAGCAACGGCATGCGGCGTGAAATCGCGTTTGCGGAGTCGCGCGGTATATTGGTGCGATACTTCTCCGATACCTGTCAGGAGGTGATCAAGCGTGGCAGAGGTTGATGTGTTCCCGCAAGAACTCGCCGAGCGGCGACAGTGGATCTGTTGGCGGCTGGAACCGAGCAGCAAGGGCGACCGCCCAAACAAAACGCCCTACTCTCCGCACGCGAATCGCCGCGCATCGTCAATCGACCCCGCTACATGGGGGACTCTTGCGGAAGCGAAAGCGGCGCGCGATCGGTATGGATACACCGGTCTTGGGTTCGTATTTACAAATGATGACGATTTCGTCGGCGTGGATATCGACCATTGCAGGAATAAGGAAACCGGCGCATTGAACGAGACCGCCGCTATGATCGTCGCCAAGGCATCGACTTACACGGAAATCAGTCCATCGGGTGAAGGCTTGCATCTGTTCTTTCACGGCAAAATACCTGAGGGCGGGAATAAGAATAGCGCTACGGGCGTTGAGATGTACGCATTCGGGCGCTATTTCACCATGACCGGTAATCGGCTCATTGATTTGCCTCTGGAGGTGCGACAGGATGACGGCGTTCTTGCTTGGATTCACGCAGTGTATGTCAAAATGCCAAAGCAGGACAAACCAACGTCGGAACGGAAAGCGCCGAAAGAGCGTAAACAGAAAAAACAGAGAGCATCTGCAGCACCGTTATCCGACGAGGTGGTGCTGGAACGCGCGCTCGCGGCGGATAAGGAAGAGCGATTCTCAAAACTCTGGTCGGGACAATGGGAGAAGCAATACGCTAGTCAATCCGAAGCGGATATGGCACTGTGCTGTAAGCTCGCGTTCTGGACGGGGAAGAACCGTGTTCAGATGGATCGGCTGTTTCGACAGAGTAAGCTGTTTCGGGAGAAGTGGGATGAGCGGCACCATGCCAACGGCGCGACCTATGGCGAGGAGACGATTGGGAAAGCAGTCGATTTAGTAGAGGATTCCTATAGCCCGGCCGCAGCCGCTCCGGTGTTCGAGTTTGAAGGCAGGTATTATCGCGCAAAGGGCGATACCGTGACGCCGCTGACCAACTTTATTGTCAAGCCCGTCGAGATGGTCGAATCGGATGAGGAAACCCAGCTCACCGCCGATCTGGTTACAGTGCGCGACGAAACATTCCGTCACTCGTTCCTGACAACCGATTTCACGAACTTGCAGCGCTTCAAATCCGCGCTGAACAAACGCACGATCGCGCTGAGCTATACCGGTTCGGAAGGTGATTTGGAACTATTGAAAGCGTTCTTGTATGAGTTGGAATGGAATCGAAAGAAAGGCGTGAAGACTTCCGGCTTGTATCGGCACGATAAATGCTGGGTATTTGTTTGTGGGGATCAAGCGGCAGATGGAGAAGGAAACCCGGTCGATGGGTTGCAGCAGTTCGAGCAGTACCGGCAGAGTGGGCCGAGCATGCTGGATGTTCAACCGATCAGCGCGGAACAATTCATGGTACTCGGATCGTTGATCTTTAGCTACAACGAACCTGCTAAGACGGTCTCGGTGCTGGCGTGGTGTGCTGGATGTTTTCTCAAAGAACATTTCAAAAGCCGGAAGATCAAATATCCGCATCTGTTCCTGATCGGCGAGGCGGGGAGCGGAAAGAGCAACACGCTTGAGCGGATCATATTGCCGATCTTTTCAAAAGCACGTATCACCGCAGCGTCGCAGGTGACGAAGTTCACGCTCATGAAG
>JAEHHG010000034.1 GCA_019248075.1 Candidatus Gracilibacteria bacterium S5_H10
CAAGTATTTATGCATATTTAACTTATCTTCTTTTGTAGATAATCCTAGAGCTTCTACAACCATGTCAATTATCTTCTCAAACATACTTTTCTCAGCGCCAGTTATTAGATTACCTTCAACATCTATTTTCATTAAATCTTTAATTAGTTCTGGCTTACTTAATGCTTCAGCTAAGAATTCATCTACATCTTTAGCCCAATATGATTTATTAGTTGTAAACATCTCAGGATTAGCTTCAGCAGCTTGCTTAACCACTTCATATAGTCTAGTCATCTCTTCGCTATATGTTTTACCTTTTTCACTTCTCATATAGTTATAAACAGCAGCATGAACACTCTCATGTAACTTAGTTGTGAAATCTATATTTCTTTTATTTACTTCATCTATTATCATGTTTATTTGAGTTGATGCAGCCTTAATATCCAAAGCGCCAGTGTCTTGGTTTACTTGCTCAATTGATAACATTTTCATCATCTCTTTATCATTTCTCAATCCATCAAAATCTGCTATCGTAACAACATTATCTTTCCAATCATAATTCCCAGCAATACCTTCACCAGTAAAGAAGTCATATGCTAATTGTTTACTGTAGTTCATTTCAAACTTAACATTATCTTGAATATACTCTAATAATTTAGCATTTTCTTTTTCAATATTCTCATCTTTTTTATATTGTTCTAATACTTGCTGAACACTATTAACTTTTGTATCATTAACAGCATTTTCTTTTGCAACATATCCATTTAACTCTAATACTATCTCTAGCGCATCAGTCAATGCACTTTTTGAACCATCATCTTGATCAACAAATCTCAATATTGCTTTAAACAGATTTTTAACATCTTCAAATAAACTTTTATTAGATGATACACTTTCAAATCCAGATAAAAACTCTTGAAAAGATGGATTACTTATTGCTTCAGCTACAAATTCATATGCTTCACCTTTTTTATCAGATAATCCATATTGTTTTCTTTGCTCAACTGTAGAATTTTTATAAACATAATTTCTTAATTCATTAGCTTTTTTATCTAATGCTTTATTTTGTTTCATTGCATAAACAGTTATCGCATGAGCATATTCATGAAGCATAACTCTTTGTGTATTTTCAATTCCAAAATCTTTAGTTGATGGAAATGTTAATAGTTTTTTACCAGATGTATAAGCACTATGCATACCATATCCATCAACTTCTTTATCTTGCTTAAACACAATTGTTATTGGATTGAACTTAATACCATTTTTACCAAACATTTCAAATAATCCATCTATATATTTAGATTCTTTAGCATCAATATTTTTACTTTTAGTCATATCTGCATATTCAGAAGCCAATTGTTTAAATTCTTCATATGTTTTAATTTCTTTTTGATATGGACTATTTTTAGATGCAGGATTTTTAAACTGAATTTTTCCATTTTTTAATCCATTTAGCATACTTGTTTCTGATACTATTTCAACAGGCTTAGTCTCTTTTTTTACAGATTCTTTCTTATCTGGCGCTTTGATAGTTAATTTAGTTCTATCTTCAGGCTCAACAACTTTACCGCCTTTAATTTCATACATACTTCCATCTAATCCAGCCATATGTCCAATCTTAGCATTAGATCCATATACTAATTTTCTACCGCTTTCAGCTACTTCATTTAACTCTCTCATTTCATCTAATATTGAATCAAATCTCTTAACTGGTTTGTTTTTTCCTGAACGCAAACCTTCAAGCTTATCTAAATCAACTCCAAGCTTTTTGGCATTATCTCTAACCCTTTCTAATGATTTTAAAATCTCTTTAGCTAAGCTATAATCTTTAGATATTTCATATACATCTTTGTTGTATTTAATAATTTCATCTTGAGCATTATTTATTCCAGTAAGCTTAGCATCATGCACTCCAAGAACTCCACCTTCTTCTAATGATTTAGTCATAGCTGAACCATCTATATAGTGAATTGGCACAACAGCTCCAGCACTTATTGCAGCTTGAAACTCTCTAATCATTGACTGAACTGTTAATGTTTTTTGACCACCAAACTTATCAGGATTTACATGCGTCTGAGTAGGTCCATATCCACTTTTTGCATTTGTTAATCCAGTTGAGAATATAGCAACAGTTTCACCATCTTCCATATAGTTTTCACCAGCCAATGGAGCCTTAATCATAGGGAATAATACTTTTAGTTCATCTAATATTTTATTTTCTTGATCAGCTGTCAATCCTTTTCCACCACTTACTTTTTCAACTCTAGCATCATATGCAACTTTCCAAGCTTGAAACATTATTTTGAATGAGTTATTGATTCTATTGTTAGCCTCTATAAGCTCTCCAAACTCTGCAGTTAATATCTGTTCAACATTTGATCCATATGTCATCTCCACAATCTCTCTAAGTTTACCAGCTATAGCTACTTTACCAGATTTAACTTTCATTTCCTTACCAGTTTTATCTTTAACTGTTACATAATTATTTATTTGAATATCTTCAAAAGCTGTATTTTTTAATGTTTCTTTAAATGCTTTAATCTCTTTCTCTTCTAACTCTTTACCATGAATGCTATTTATAAACTTATTAGCTTTCTTAACCGCTTCAGGAGACGAATCATCAAGCATCATCTTAGGTAATCCAGATATCATTTTATACCCAAGATGTCTTTTAATCGACTTAATAGCAGCTGCATATCCAAATGTCATAAACGGATCTTTAAACAATGACCTACCTTCGCTTGTAACAATATCTATAATCTCTGTTTTTAATCTATCTTCACCATCTTCATCTTCTTTTGTACTACTATCTGGCGCTTCTGCAACTTCAACTTCTTTTTGATCTTTAATCTTAGGAAGAACTTCCTGTAAAGCTTTCCATCTTTCTTCGTTTTCTACTTCAACTTCAAAGCCAGTTACATCCATTCCTTGAGCCAATGTTCTATATGAATCTATTAATCTACCTTCTGATATCTCTTGCCCTGAGTTTGTAATAGCCATATAATTTTCATAATCTTTAATATCTGATGCATATTTTTGTTTATCTTCTTTAGACATTTTAGCTATTTGTTTTTTAGTTAGCTTTCCATCATATAAAAACACTCCACCTTTAGATAACCATAATTTCATTTTTTCGAACGACATAATAGGTAATTGCAATAGTTTCAATATGAATCCACTTGTAATAGCATCAAACTCTACAGATAATGATACTTCAAATGGTCTTTCACCATTTCCAGCTTTTTTATAAGCTCTAACTGCATTTAATCCTTGAAAGAAATGACCTAAGTGTTCAATCTCTACTTCATATTTTTTACCATCTTTTTTTATCTCAGCTTTATGCTTTTTATCTGTCAAAGCGCCAGTTAGTGTCTCTTCAGATTGTTCAAGAACAGCATCTGCAAAGTCATATATCTCTTGAGGTGTTTTCTTGTCTATTCCAAATCCAAACGCTTGAGCTATAGCAGTTTTAAAGTATTCTTGTTGTTTATTTTTTTCAGCATCTGGACTATTGAAATCCATAATTTGTCTATGAGCTTTTAATGTAACAAGGAATCTATGTAACTTATCTGTCTGAGGATTTACAGTAACTGAATCCATATAGAATCTTCCATTTTTACCAAAGAAATATTCAAAATACATCTCATTAGCTTCAGTAGCATCTTTACCAGCTACTTTATCATGCAATGATATCAAATTATCATAACTTTCTTCAATCTCTCTATTTCTAGCTTCTGCACTTTCTCTATCATCGAATGCCATTTTCTCTAAATCATCTTCAGTTTTAAATCCCATTATTGATAATGTTTGAGATCTATCTCTTTTCTCAAGCATCAAATCTACTGCTTCACTATTAACTTCATACGCTTCTTGTCTAATTTTATTTAATACTTTAAAAGACTCATTAGCAGCTTTATTAACTTTACTATTTTTAACTTTATTATTCTTATCTTCTAATGTTTTAGGTTTTGTGAACATCGGACCTTTTGAATTCTTCTCTAGCGCCAGTATTGATTGAACCATATCAACTTTTGCTAGAACTTCAGCTTTTAATACACTCATATCTGTTTTTTCTTTAACACTATATTTTTTACCAATAGCTGGTTTTTTTAATTGAACCATTGGAATTCTTTTAGATTTGCTGTCTTTATCTGTAGTTAAATCATTGAATTCTTTAGCTGCTTCTGCATCTATTTCTTCTTGAGTTTTTGAGTTTTCATCTTCTATAAAATTACCATATTTATCTTTTTTTCTATTATCTATTCCAAGAGCTTTAGTATATGTATCAATAGGAATAGTTGATTTGTTTAATGGCTCTATATATTCTTTTGCTTGCATATATAGCAATACCATTTGACCAGCATCTGATAACATCTTTGCATACAGTTCTGAATCTACACCTTCATATACTACTTTTTCACTACCATCTGCATTTTTACCAACTATCTTACTAGCTGGCGCTAATGATAAATTACTAAATGCAGCTTTACCAAGATTATCAGCTATAAGCTTTTTAAATAAACCTTCATGTGCAAACGCTTTTTGAATATCAGGACTAACTTCATGTGGTTGTTTACCAAGCATAGCAGCAATAGCATCTTTATCATTATAAGCTAACTTAGAACTCATAAATGCATAATACTCATCTCCAGCTAACGCAAGAGCTACAGCTACATTTTCGTTAATTTCAGCCACACCATTGTCTGTCAACCTAAACAATAAACCTCTAAATAAACTATCTTTTGCTTTAAATTTTCTATTTGCTATATCATCATTAGGATCCGAAAGCATCTTTTTGAATATGTCTACTGCATCGTCTTTGTATTTTAATATTTCTTTATTGTTAGTTATTTCACTTATAGGCATTCCTGATAATCTATTTTTTCCAACTTTTGATGGTTGAACTATTTCGCTTACTCTAACTCTCTGGTATGCTCCACCATCTACTGAAACGGCATTCATATTTGATGATGTATTGTCTATAATATCTTTAATATAATCAGTACCAGTTAATTTATCTTGTAATAATTTAATCTCTTCTCTTATCTTGTCTCTATTTACTTTATTGCTTGTAGCTAATCTTTCAAACTGTGTAAACTTATCTTTCAGTTGAGAACCTGAATATTTCTTTCTAGCTTCATCACTATTTAAATATGCATATGCTCCTTTTTGAACTGCATAATCATATTTAATTTTATATTTTAATTCTTCAATTTTACTTTCTATAGCTTTTATTGCTTCAGATTTTTCAATTTTTTTACTTTCCAAAGCGCCAGTGTTAGAGTCTATATCAAAATCTGAATATGTAATCTCAAAGTTGTCATTGAACTCTTTTATGTCATTCATTGTATCTTTATAGTTTATAGCACCACTTATATCTGTATCTCCATAATCTATATCAGCATATGTTATTTCACCATTATCAGCAGGTTCTTTGTATGTTATAGGTTCCTTCTCTGCCGGCGCTTTGTTGATATCCTTAGGTTTCTCTTTTGGTAACATATCAAAATCAATATCACTTATATTCGAATCACCTATATTTTCATCGGACTTAATTTCTTCATCTGAATATGTTATTTTTTCATCTTTGTATGTAATATCTTCTAAACTTTTATCTACTGGCGCTTTATAAGTTATATCCTCTGGTGGCTTCTTGTCAACAGGAGGTTTTTTATCTTCTGGTTTTTTAACTGTATTATCAATGTCAATATCATCTTTTTTATCAAGACTTGCTAATGTTATTCTATTTTTTTTATCTTGCTTAATTAATGTTTTAATTTCTTCAGGTAAACCTTTAAGTTCATTATCATTAATAGTTTTACCAGTGTAGCTTGGCAACACTTTTTTAATAGCAACACTTGCTTTGTTTATTTCATTTAAAAGATTTTTTCTTTCATTTATTTTTGTAGATGATGATTCACTTGATCTTTTAAATCCTTCAATCTTTTGAGAAACTTCTTTAGCTGTTAATTCTGCAGCCTTAGCCATAGCGCCAGCTTCTTTTGCTACAGCACTTCTTATGCCGTATATTCCACCAGTTTTAACATCTTTGCCTAAGTTTTCATAAACATTTCTATAGTTTATTTCAAATGTTTTACCTGATGGATATGTAAATTTCTCAGAATCAGCATTTATTCCTTTTATGTTTCCTTTAACTTTGCCGCCATTTAACTTGATATTTTTTCTTACTTCGGCTTCAACTTTAGCTATTGCTTTATCTAATGCTGATAATTTATTTTGTTGTGATTCTACAAACTTATCCATTTTTGATAGATTTTCATCTATCTTTTCTAAATTTTCTTCATTTATAGCATCTTCAACATTTTGTCTATATGTTAGATATCCTCTAGCGCCAGTTGATACTTCTTTTGATACATCGTTAATACTTTTTCTAATTTCTGATACAGCTACATATTCATCTTTGATGTCTTGTAGGGTTTCTTCATCTAATCCAGCATCTTTACCAGCTTTCATATAGTTTTTAACTATTAATTCGTCATTGAAATCTATCTCTCCAACAGCATTTCCTTCTTCATCTGTAATATCAAGCATTCTCTTGAACTTCTCTTTATTCTGCGGATCTGAAGCCAAGCTTTGCATTCTTGATGTGTTACCATTTTTAAGAACATCATCTCTTCTAGAAGCCATTAATGCAGTCAAGGCTCTATTGTTTGCTAAGACCTTACCGTAGATGATATCCTGTGTTTCTTCATCTATATTTTTACTTTTTGATGCATATAGTGATGCTTCTTTGATATCATCAAGCATTGAATCAACTTCTGAATCGGTTATGTCTCCAGCAGTTATTCTAGCAGTAATATTATCCATTTTTGTATTATAGTTTGCAACATTTACTTTGGCAGCTTCAGCGTCTTCTTTAGCTACTATTTCATTTGGATTATCCATAACTATGTC
>JAEHHG010000035.1 GCA_019248075.1 Candidatus Gracilibacteria bacterium S5_H10
AAAAAAGTATTCAGAGTACACCAAAGATGACATAGGTATCTTTGTAAATGGATTGAATCTTACATCAAAGCTCAGGTATATAATTTACGATGATATATAAGACTGCTCCATTGACGATAATATTAACCAAAAGATGCTTAAGTGGCTTCATTTTTTTGGAATGCAGAATTTAAAATTATGAATACAGGATTTTTTGTATTTATTTGTCTACTGTTTTCAATATCAAATCATTTGTTTATTACTAGGCTTTTTAACAGATTTTTGTCAATTTTGTTAAAAAAATGTCAATTTGTGTACACTATCTGTCTGAATTAGTCGTCTATTAAGTCATCAAATGTGTCTTTTTGTTCATCTTTTAGATAGGTATGAATTGCATTTCTTGTCGCTAAGATGGCAATCACTGCTGCTCTTTTCCTTCTTGGTGATACTTCAAATCCATGGTCTGTCATAGTTTTATAATCTCGATGAAGAATGTCTTGTATAGGGGTTTGTAGTATAAATTCTGACAAAAAACTTGCTGCTGCTACGGTTATATTTGAACAATTACCGTCAAAACTATATTCTTCTATGATATTTTCTTTGATTTTAAGGTAGACAGTTATTTCGTCTCAACAGATAAAATTTCCCTCATGCTGTTTGACAGTGAATTCCTTCATAGCAAAATTTTGAAGAGGGTTTTTTGCATACTCTTGTATTATGAGGTTTTGTTCTTCTGACATTTTATGAAAGAAACTAGGGACTAGATAAAAGGGACTATAAAGTGATTGATGGAAAAAAAGATTTGTCCAAAATCCTGTATTAGTCTAATCTGTATCGAAGATGTTCGATAAGCTTTTTTATCATAAGAATGATCTTGTTGCTTATTTCTACAAATCCTTTGGTAGCTATGATTTCAAGGCTTTCTATTTGATTTGCTACATTTTGTATAAGAATCAAAAACTTGTTTGAGTTGATTTCCAATGTTACATCATATGATCCGTTATCGTTTTCTGTGAAAAGTGCGCGAATATTATCCAGACAAACTGTCCTTTGATATGTATCTCTAGGAGTAATCAGACTCATTTGGTTCATGGAATCATATAATATAAAAAATGTGGGTACGTGACTTTTTATGGTTTCAAAAAACAAAAGCAATAGAAAAGTTGTTCGATTTTTTATGGAAAAAACATCTTGATTTTTTTGTAAAAAGCATTATATTTTTTTGTTGTTATTTTATAGGTAAGTACTTATTTATGGGAAATGTAGTTTTTGACAATCTTGTTAAAAAGCTGATAAAATATAAAGGAAAGCTTGTTGATGGAGAAAAAGTATCATCATTGCTCAAAACATCGATGGCTGATGATTTTTCTGTACAAAAAATGTATAAGATGATTTACTATCTTAAAATCAGATGATACCTTGAAAATATTAAAAAAAACATCTTTTTTGTTAAAGATCCTGAACGTATATATACACAAGAAGAAATCCTTGAGCTTTTCTATCGAACTATTGTAAAAAAACATTGTACGGACTTTCTTAAGGGAAATCGATATATTTGATGACTTAAAGCACTTGAACTTAACCTCTCCTCTTTTGATATCCCTGATGAACTTTCTATCGTCAATACCTATAAACAAGCTACAGAAGTACTTATGTTTGAAAAACAAATTGTCTTCAAAACCTATTCCAAAAATAAGACAGATAATCTTTTTAAATTTTTCCGAAAATTGACTAAAAAGATAAAAATAGGGAATCTAACTTTCCCTATCGCCGGCTTGGAACTTGCTATCCTCGAAAGCTTATATAATCCAGGTATGATAGCTCAATGATATATCAATGAATTGGTCAAAAAAGTGATCAGAAAATACCACAAATCCTTGGATATCAACGTTCGAGAGTCGATTTTGAAAAAAAATAAGCATAATACCAGTATTAATAGGTTGTATGAGCTTAGTAAATCCATAGATCCTGAATTTTCTGAGAAATTGAAGGGGTTGATTAAGAGATATGGATATTTCATATAATTATGAATTATTATTAATGAATTAAGCTGCTTTTTTTGTATATTTTTCTGCTATTTCTTTTTGAAAAGCTAGAATATAGGTTCTATGCAGCGTATAGAGTTTCATAGCTGTTATTATGTCTGCATATTTATTATTGAAATCTTTTAATAATTTTATTTCTGTTATTTTTTTTCATTGTTTTTTTTCTGTTATAAGTTGTTTTGTCCTTTCTATAATTTCTTCTATTTGATTTATCCTTGTTTGTAGAGGTATCATATTTCGCTCTAACTCGTTATATCCTCTATTGATTTGATGTTGATATTCATTTTTTATTGCATTGGGTATATCGGTAAATTTTTGTAAAAATGAGATATCTTGTTTTTTTTCTAATGTAAGTTGTTCAATTTTTTGGCTTAATTCTCTGGATAATATTTTTATCTCTTCATATCTATTAAAAAAATTATTGTAAAAATATTCTGCTCATTTCAATGCTTGTTTTATAGCTTCTTTCAAAGAATGAGTAAATATGTTAAAATTCTGAAACAATTCGTTTTTTATCGATTCTGTGGTTTCTTTATCTTTCCTTCCCAAGAAATTAGTAACTCTAGGCAAAAGATTTTCTTGCCCTGGAGATACTAATGAGGAAACGCTTATTTGTTGTCCCATATCTGTGATATTAGATAAATACTTATATATTATATATATAATTTTATCCTTGTCAAATTTTTGATAGTAAATATTTGAAAATTTTATTTAAATGGATTATATCCTTGTTTTTTAAGATTTACAATGGGTAGAAAAAGCGGTTTAGGAAATTCATCTCGTTTAAATCGTTCTCGTCCGTCACATTTTTTCGGTTCCATTATTTTTGGTTCTCCTTCATCATGTTCACATATGGCGAATAAAGTTATATAATGTTTCTGTTCTTTTTCGAAAATATCGTTGGTAAATGGTCCCATAGTTATGCTTTTTATGGTAATTCCTGTTTCTTCCATAGTTTCTCTGATGGCACACTCCTCTACGGTTTCGTTGAATTCTAAATGTCATCAAGGAAAACTCCATGTACCGTCGCCATGTGCATTTTTTCTTTTGCCTAATAGAATCTTACCTTCCTTATTGATAATCATCACCCCTACACCGATTTTTGGTCTTATTGTTTCCATATGTTTTTTTGAATATATTAAAATATTATCCTACTGATCCTTCCATTTCTAGTTCAACTAATTTATTGAGTTCTCCTGCGTATTCGAGCGGGAGTTTTTTTATGACGGAAGAAAAGAATCCGTTGACGATCATGGTGGTCGCTTTGTCCTGTGTTAGTCAGCGGGACATCAGGTAGAAAAGTTCAGATTCATCTATTTTTCCTGCGCTGGCTTCATGTGCTACAATGGCAGTATCATTGTCTGATTGAATAAGTGGAATAGTGTTGGAGATAGAATCGTCATTGAACAGCAAGGCGTCGCATTTTGTATTATTTATTGCATATTCTGCTCATTTAGTAATTTTGACTAATCAGCGATAAGTATTGATTCCGCCTGCTTTGGAGATGGATTTTGCGACAATATTTGATGAAGTATACTTTCCAATATGGATGACTTTGGATCCAGTGTCTTGCTGTTGTCACTTTCCTGCTACGGCTATTCCCAGCATATCTGTTTTGCTATAATCTCCTTTCAGGATGGAACAAGGATAGAGCATTGTCGCACAAGAACCGAGATTTCCATTGATTCGTTCCATATAGCCAGACTCTTCTATTATCGCTCTTTTGGTATTTAAATTATAGGTATTTGTTGACCAGTTTTCTACGGAAGAATATTTCATCTTTGCATTTTTCCCTACAAATATTTCTACTAATCCTGCGTGTAATGATGCTTTATCAAACTTTGGTGCTGAACATCATTCGATATAACTTCCTTCAGCGTCATCTTCTATAATAATCATGGTATGTTCAAACTGTCATCCTGCGTAGGTATTCATACGGAAATATGCTTGTAATGGATCAGTCAATTTCACTCCTTTGGGGATATAGACAAATGTTCCTCCACTCCATACTGCACCATGTAATGCTGCAAACATGTGATCAGTTGCTGGCACTAATGTCATAAAATATTTTTTAACTAAATCAGGATATTTGACCACGGCTTGTGGCATATCTTCAAAAATAATTCCTTGTTTTGATCGTTTCTCTTGGATTTGATGATAGACATTTAATGAGTCATACTGTCCTCCTGCTCCTGCAAGATACTTTTGTTCTGCTTCAGGGATTCAGAGTTTTTGAAATTTTTCTTTTATTTCGCTTGGTACATCATTTCGATCATTAGCATATCATTCGTGGTTTTTGTGTGGTTTAGCGTAGTAGACAATATCATCGAGATTGAGTCCAGAAAGGTTTGGTCATCGTGTTGGTAATTTTGTTTTTTGAAAAATTTTGAGACATTTTAGACGATGCTGAAGCATTCGTTCTGGCTCTTTCTGTTCAGCGGAAATTTTCCTTACGGTATCTTCGGTGAGACCGGTGAGGTAAAGATCATAAATAATGTTATCTTTAGTTTCCAATGTCGATTTCAGAGACATGTTGTTTGTCATGTTGGGAAGATAAATCGTTGATATTGTCGAGATAGTCATTTAATGCGATTTGTACGGTGTCAGATTTCCAGAAATTTTTTTCACTTTTTTTGAGAAATTTTCCTACTTGGTCTATCGGTAATGCTATTGCTACGTGTCTGGAATCTGTTGGATTAAGCTTATCCAGATCATAATCTCCTTGTATTTTTGCTATATACATGGTCACTTTCTTTTCTTCTTCTATGCGTTTTCCTTTTGCATTTGTATATTTTTTCTTTTTTTCAAAAGACCCTATAGGAGTATTTTCTATGAGAATATCATCTTCTGCGATTCCAGCTTCTTCTTCAGATTCTTTGATTGCTCTATATTTTGGATCTTCATCGCCTTCTATCTTTCCTTTGGTAAAAGAACAATGTCATTCGACATCAAGTACTGTCTTTGCTGTTATCACTTGGTTGTCTATCAGCGCTCTGATGATGTTTGCTTTGGTAGCATCGATTGTTTTGATTGTCATAATCACTTTGTGAGATTCAGGATCGATAAGGAAACATCCTGCTGATTCTTTATAGAGTTTTTTCATTGTTGATAAATAAATGGTTTTAAAAAATAGATTTTATTGCATGATAACTTCAAGTAATTCTGGGAATTTTTCTGTTCCCATATCGCCTAATAAATAATGCCCATGCTGTTTTAATTCGATTGTTTTTCCTCAGATTGCGTCGTGGAATATCTGTAAACTTTCTTTCCCTTCAGGATCTTCGTCATTTGCTGTAAACATAACTATTTCTTTTACTCTTTCTTTGATACTTTCATCTATAAGATACGTATAAAATTTTTCTCAGATTATTCCTCATTCATCGTTAATTTTTCGTGGAGCGACAAGGATGAGCTTAGCTATTTTTTGCTTAGTTTCACCAAGCCAGCGAACTAAGAAAGCACAACCACAGCTATGACCTATCAGTATCGAATCTTCATTTACTGGATATTTTTCAAATTTCTTTTTGTAGTCTTCGTATACTGGTTGCCATGGTGATGGCATGAGTGGTGTTTCTGTAGGGATACTGTTTTTGATTAATTCGTTTTTTAGTCGAGGTATCCAATGCTTATTATAACTTGGATCAGTGTTGTCTGATGGACAGCCATGTATGATGATGCAGTTTTTCATGATTATTTTTTACTTAGTAAAACCTTCTTTTTTTATCTTTTCAATAATTTCCTGACTTCCTTCTTCGATGATTTTTCCCTCATCCATGACATAGACTTTATCCACGGGAACATGTTCGATGATGTCGAAAATATGAGTGATGATGATAAAAGAATTCTCGGAATGATTGAGATTGGCAATCATAGCGACGACAGATTTGAAAGCGTTGATATCAAGTCCACTGTCGATTTCGTCCAGAAAAATATATTTTGGTTGAAGAAGTTTGAGTTGCAACACTTCGATCTTTCTTCTTTCTCCGCCGCTGAATCCGACATTGAGATCTCTTCGGAGAAACTCCATATTGATAGCTAATTCTTTCATCAACGGTTCTATGATTTTCTTGAATGCAAGGAATGATGTCGTTGTGTTGTTTTGTGCGTCGTAGATAGAACGTAGAAACTCAAACAGTTTAATGCCCTTGATTTCTGGTATATGCTGGAAAGCTACAAAGATTCATAATTTTGCTCTTTCGTGAGGACTTAATTTTGTAAGATTAATCTTTCCTTCTGTATCTGTAATTTGTATCTCTCATTGCGTAATCGAATATTTTGGATGTCCCATGATCGTCATAGCGAGTGATGATTTCCCTGATCAATTCTTTCCGATGATGCAATAATTTTTTCCCAGATCAAATTCCATAGATATATTATCAAGAATAATTTTTTTGTCTACTTGGACTGATAGGTCTTTAACCAATAACATAATGATAAATGATAAATGATAAATGATAGATTTTTTGTTTC
>JAEHHG010000004.1:0-1407 GCA_019248075.1 Candidatus Gracilibacteria bacterium S5_H10
GTTATAAATGAATATTCGGAAAAATATTTTGATTGATACTCTTTTTGACTGTTTGGTGATGACTTTTTACATTATCTGTGTACACATCACTCAATCCATCAAGTAAATGGAAATCTTGAGAAAACATTGATTATAAATTTTCTAGCACAAGCAACAAAACAAACAATTTACATGTAGAGACTTTGATAGGAAATATGGCTATTACAGGAAGTGGTTCCAAAACAAATATCCAATGAACACGAAACTCAGATAGAAATCTATTGATTTCATCATGATACGATAAAACCAGCACATATTTGAAACTCAAGGAAGACACCAATCGAAATTTATTACAGGATCATGCAAGCAATATTGATCTCACACTACCAAAAGATGAAACTATAGATCTTCTCTATATCAAAAATTTCCTCTGATTACATACCATCGATTTGACAGACATTCAATGGAAAACATGTAAATTCCATGCAGGAATAGATGATATTACCTTAGAAGTAGGAAATGTATTGTCAGGAAACAACATAGAGATTCAATGAACAGCAGCAAACATAAACTTAAATATTCCTAAAGATATCGGAGTGATCATGTATTATAAGCATTTTGTCGGCATGATAAAGACCCCAGATTTCGACGTACTTTCAGGTCATTATTTTCAATCAAAAAATATAACTACAGCAAAAGCGCTAATAAATGTATATATAAATCTCGGTGCAGGAAATACAAAAATCAATCGAGTAGAAGCTAAAAAATAACTATTTTATAGCTTCAAGCTTTAAGCATTAAGCTTTAGGTATGAAAATAATCAGCAAAAATAGACACGTATATCATGATTATCAGATCGACAAGGAATATGAAGTCTGAATCATTTTGAAGTGACATGAAGTAAAATCCATCAAATGAAGTCATGTAAATATCAAAGATGCATTCATAAGATTAGAAAACAAAGAGTTACGAATATTGAATATGGATGTTCCATTATATGAAAAGACTTCTCCTGTTATAGCACGTGGATACGAACAAAAAGGAAAAAGAAAATTATTAATCACAAAAAAAGAACTCGCAAAAATAGCTTCTGCGCTGGATAAAACAGGAACAACCATTATTCCTTTAGAAATAGTTGTCAACAAAAAAGGGCTCATTAAGATCAAAATAGGCGTAGGAAAACTCATGAGAAAAGTAGAAAAAAAGCAAGTCCTCAAAGACAAAGATACAAAACTTCAAATGGACAGAGAAATAAAAAATCTCAGAATATAGATTTTACATTGAAAACAAGTCATAAATAGATATACATCAACTCGTGATTTACCTGTCAATTACACATTCAGGAAGTATTTTCTGATGAAAATTATGGCACCGTGCTAGAGTGGTCTAATAGACAGGTCTGCAAAACCTCGGTTCATGGGTTCGAAT
>JAEHHG010000004.1:1504-39192 GCA_019248075.1 Candidatus Gracilibacteria bacterium S5_H10
AATCCCATCGGTGCCTCCACTCTACTCTAGCGTATAACAACCGAGCGACTACTATCAGTTCTGTCACCAAAAGGAATTCCTACAAAAGGAATTTTTTTTGTTTTACTACAGGTCTGCAACCCCGCAGGACTGCGGGGCGAATCCCATCGGTGCCTCCACTCTACTCTAGCGTATAACAACCGAGCGACTACTATCAGTTCTGTCACCAAAAGGAATTCCTACAAAAGGAATTTTTTTTGTTTAAAAAAAACTTAGTCCGAAAACCAAGTTTTCTAATTTCAAATTTTAAATTTCAAATTTATTTAATATATTTTTTTCCCATATATGGCACTAAAACATCAGGAATTTTGATAGTTCCATCAGCTTGCTGATTATTTTCTATGAGTGCAATCAATACTCTTGGAGTAGCTATAGCAGTATTATTCATTGTATAACAATATTTGATTTTTCCCTCAGCATCACGATAACGAAGGTTTAATCTACGTGCTTGGAAATCCAAAAAAGAAGTCACTGAATGCGTTTCTCCGTAGGCATCGCGTGATGGCATCCAGCATTCCAAATCATGGGAATTATATTTTCCAATCGCCAAATCTCAACTACAAAGTTGTAACAAACGGTAAGGAACTTTTAGATCATTTAAGACATCCATAGCATTTTGGAGAATCTGTTGATGATATTCATTAGACATCTTTTCATTTTCTGGCAAGATTACTACTTGTTCCACTTTCATAAACTGATGTACCCTATAGAGTCCTGCTGTATCTTTTCCATAAGTTCATGCCTCTCTTCTAAAACAAACCGAATATCAGCAATATTTTTTAGGCAAATCTTTTTCCTCTAGTACTTCATCCATATGATATGCAGTCACAGGGATTTCTGATGTTCAAATCAATCGTTGGTTATCTCTTTCCATTCGATAAGCATCTTCTTCACCACCAGGAAAATATCCAGTCCCGATAAGACATTCTGGATTAACTATATTTGGCACATTCATAGGAGTAAATCCTCTTTCTACAAGTTTCTTTAAGGTGTATTGAAGTACTGCCTGTTCAAGAAGCATTCCATCACCCTTAAGAAAATAACTACGAGCTCAAGCTAATTTTACACCTCTTTCCACATCGACCATATCATATTGTTTCATCAATGTCATATGATCTTTCAGTGCAAAATCGAACGTAGGAATTTCACCAAACGTTTTTACGACAACATTTTCACTTTCATCTTTTCCAATAGGGACATCAGGATGCAAAGCGGTATTTGGCATTTTCAGAAGATCAATATTCAACTCTTCTATGATTTTTTGATATTTATCTTCCAATCATTGGATCTCTGATTTCAAAGCTTTAGCTCATGCAAAATCTTTTTTGGCTCATAATTCCTTTTGTTGAAATTTCATAGCATCAATCTTTTGCTGAAATTCTTTTCTCTGATCATCTTTTGCAAGGATTCACTCAACATCGATGTTTTTTCACTTATATTCGCAAATCTTTTTATATCCTTCAACATCATCACGAACCTTTTTTAAGTCAATCATTACTAATACATTAATAATAAAATAATCATATCATTCCCGTATTTCACTCTTACAGGTCATTCCCGAGAAAGCGGGAATCCATTTTGCTTTGTATGGATTCCGGCCGCAATTTCTTAGCGCCGGAATGACGTCAGCACGGGGAATATTATCTAAAAAATATTTTTTTGTAAATCATTTCTGCTGCAAGTTTCAAACTATTAGAATTTTTTTGTCATTTTTTGAGGCTATAATCTGTATATTTTATATGCACAGGAATTTCTTTATATTTCATATGATATTTTTTGATTTGTTCATTTACTTCATTAGCATAATGCATTCCATCAGAGGTGATAAAGATTTTCCTTAATGCAGAAAGAGAAATGACTCTATATCAACTATGAGGATCAGTAAGTTTAGCGCCATAGAATATCCTTGTTACCAATTTTGCTATGATGAGAATATATTTTCTCATCGTAGGCATATTTTCTACCTTACTTCCTCCAATAAATCTCGAGCCGAGATAAAGATCAGGCTTTTTGTTTTCAAGATCCAATCATAATTTTTGATCAGCATGAATATATTGCATAAAGACATTCATATCTTTGATATTCATTTGTCCATCAGAATCAAAACCTACAAATCGTTTAATTTTGAGTTCATCTCAATATTTTTTGACAAAGTTATATCAAGTTTGATTAGCTGCTCATCATCATCTATTTATTGTATGAGAAAGGATTATGATCATTTCATTAGGATATTGTCCCTGTTTCTGCAACAAAGTTTGCAAGATATTGGAACCATCACTGATAAGAAGAAGTTTTCTGAATCATGCATGGATAATTTCATCAATAACATCACTAACCACAGACGCATCTTCATTATATACTCTGATATTGAAAATGAAATCATCTTTTTCTCATTCATTTTTTCGATGGGCGATCTTATCTTTATTTTCTTCATATCCTTCGTTGATAGCAGTCTGAGAAATGAGTTTAGTTAGTTGAAAAGTATCTTTTGTTTGTCTATTTAGTGCATTGATATAAAAATAGAACAGTAAAATAAGTGAAATATATACAAGCAAATCAGCACCTCTAGCTACACCAAAAAAATTACCGAACTGATTGAGCAATTCTTGATTCAAAGCAAAAATACCAACCATAGCTCCACCAATAAAGAATACGACAAAATGAAGCACATTCATTTTTTTACGTTTGTAGAGATCCAAACCAAACAAAACAAATACGACAGCCGAAAGCAATATCACAAACTGCAACAACGACATACTTTGATAGTATTAAATAATAAATAGCAGATGACAAAAAAAAATAATTTATAATCAAATCTCTTTTTCTTCGCCAGTTTTCATAGTTTTTATTTTATATTTTTTCAAAGCTTTTTCTTCTTCACCCAAAATAATAACATTTGGAATTCATTTTTTATCTGCATAAGCAAATTGTTTTCCTAATTTGTCAGCGGTCGGATAGATTTCTATATTTTTCCCTTCATTGATAAAGACTCATGCTAACATCAAAACATCTTGTATCGTCTCTGAAAAATGCACAAAAAGATACTCAGTGATAGTTTTTTGATGATCTTCATGATCTTTATTTTCAAATAGTTTACCTAAGATTCTTGATATTCATATACTTCCTCCGACTCCACAATACCCTTGTTTTTTTGGATCAATATATCCTGCAAGATTATCATATCTTCATCATCAACAAATCGATCAGAGTCACTTATCATTTTTCAAATAGCATTCAAATACAGTTCACGTATAATAATCCAATCCCCTGACAATTTTAAAATCAACCTTGTAGGTAACTCATCACATCATTTCATTGAACATATCCAAATATTTCATAACAGTAATCAATTCATCAATTCCAAGAGAAAATTCTTCATGATCGACAAATCATTTGAGAGCAAGCAAATCATTTTCATGCTTGATATCAAATTTCAAAAATTGTAATAACTTATCAATATGTTTTTTTTCAATAGACAAATCTTTCAAAGAAAGAACAAACTTATCTTCTCCTATTTTATTGTATTTATCGATCAAAGTAGATACATATTTTGCTGTCTCAGGCGTAAACAATGACAAAAGGAAGCCATTGATAATTTTTTTGTTGTTAATATGAAAAATAGGCTCATCATCAAACTTTCCGTATGCCACGATTTCACGAATAGCTTTGTATAAGTCTAGGATAACTTCAGCATCATAATATACATAATCAGATTTTTTATCGTCTTTCCAAATAGCATCAACATCACACTGCCAAAATTCTCTATATCTTCATTTTTGAGCTCTTTCTCATCTTCGAACGGGTTGGATTTGATAACGTTTAAAGGGAAATGTTAATTCATTTTCTCGATCCAAGACATATCTAGCAAAAGGAACAGTCAGATCAAAATGTAATGCATATTCCTTTACATCTTCAACTCATTGTGCCAAACCGTACAATCAAAAAATTTGCTTACCTGTTTCTTCACCATTTTTGGAAAGTAAGACAGTATTAGCTTCAACAGCAGGCGTATGAATATGTGTATATCAAAATTGTTGATAATGCTTTTCTATGATTTTTACAATATCATCAAAAACAATCTGTTGCGCTGGACTATATTCGGGGAATCATCCTGGACGTAATGCCATTTTTCAAAGTTTAAATTTTAAATTTTGAATATTGAATATTGAATTCATCCCTAATGTATGTTCTTGTGCTGAAAATTCAAGTGAATTATAGCTATTACGCAATATGACTGGTTAAATGTTTTTTAGCATATATATAAGCAAGAAAAATTAAAAAAGCAACCAAACCAAAAGGAGAAATATTTACATCAATCATATATCCGCCAATAATAGGTCAAAAAATATTTGCAAGATTGGATAATGCTGAAACATTCCCGTTCACCACTCAGACATCCTGCCTATTTCCCAGCATCATATTCTGAAAAACTGGACGAAAAATTCATCCAAACACACTACTCAAAGCGACTAACGCAATCACCGGAATCGCTCATGGGAAAATGAATGCTCAAAGATAACAAATAATCATTCAGAAAAGACTAATACTGATCAGTTTTTTATTGGAGAATCTCTTGAGCCAAAACGGTTTCAATAAGAATCACTGGTTGATAACCATAATAAGTCAAAACAATGCCATAATATATCAGCTCTGTTCTCATCAGATGCCAAAAAATTTAGAAAGATACAAAGTAAATGACATCTGATAGATCATGATACCGAGATTGACAATCAAGAAGACGAGATAATATTTTTTTTCACGGGAAACAAACATATCTTTGAATACACGAGCTATTCCGATACGTATTTTCTTTGCCTTATCCAGAAGTTTATTGGTCTCAGGAACTCATCGGAAAATAAATGCCAGATTGAGCAATGCCAATATTCCGCTGACAATAAAAGGAATTTTGACCCCATATCCAAGAAGCCATCATCCGATCGCAGGACCGATGATAAATCCTATCCCAAACACCGCACCGAACAATCAAAAATTTGCAGCACGCTCTTTGTGATCTACAGAAATATCACTGAGAATGGATTGAACAGCTCAAATATTTCCTGAAGCCATACCCGCGACAATTCTTGCCAACAAATAGATATAAATATTTCATGACAAAGCGATAATCACATAGCTCAAAAAAGTAAACAAAACAGAGATCAATAGCACAGGTCTTCTTCAATATTTATCGGAAATCATTCATAAAATAGGACTAGAAAATAATCCGAACAAGGCAAAAAGCGTCACTCCAAGAGAAATCATAAAATAATCTGTATGAAAAAAATCTACAAGATTTGGATATGCAGGAATAACAACAGTCAATCAAAGAATATCCATAAATAACGTAAAAATGACGATTCGCTTGATGTTATTCATAGCGCTATATTTCTAAAAAAATAAAAATTAATCAATATTAAGCTGAACTTTTTCAATAAATTCTTTTACATTACTTGCTTTGATAAGTCAGATGGCAAAGGTTCATTTACTTGTCACAAGCAATTTATCTCATGCTTTAATTCACAAAGCATCTCTTGCTTCTTTTGGAATAATAATTTGTCATTTAGTATTTACGGTAACACTTCCATAAATATGATGATCAGTCATAGGATCTCCCATAGTACTATAAAAAAATATAAAAAAGTAATACTTGTAATATAAGTATTACTTATATTACTTTTAAAATCAAGAGAAAAATAAAAAATAATTTTTTATATGCAATGTTTTATTATACAGTTTTTATATGTACTCATATATTTTGTAATTTTTGGACAATATTATCATATCATCTCGCAATAATATCTTCGTTCATAATGTTCGTTGTTCATCTTGCCATAATACCAGCAAGGACCATAGCTCATCCACATCTCAAATCAGTAGTAGAGACATATTCTCATCTCAATTGACTTGGTCAAATAACAATAGCTTCATGAGGATTAAGGATTTCTATTTTTGCTCATAAATTTTCCAATTCAGTCAGATAATTAAATCTTCCTTCATATAATGTTTCAAATATTTTTGAAATTCATGTCGCTTGGGTCAATAAGGTTCAAAAAATAGATTGCAAATCAGTAGGAAATCATGGGTAAATTCTCGTTTCAAATTTCACTGCCTGATAATTTTTTTTATTTTTAGAACTCACTCGGATAGTCTCTTTATCAATTATTTTAAAATCAATTCCTATTTTACTTGCTACACTATAAATCGCAGAAAGATCATCTACATCGCATCATTTGATCATCAATTCAGAATTGTCAGCACCAGCACCAATCGCAAAATACGTTCCCGCCTCGATATAATCAGAAATAATTTTAAATTCTTTTATCTGAATATTGATATTGGAGGGTTTGACAACGATGCTATGATCGACATTCAAATGGATATTTGCTCCGACACTATTCAAAAAATCTATTAAATTTCTTACATGCGGTTCGATAGCAACCTGATAGATATTGATCTCATAATCAAAATTTTTGGAAAATGCAAGATACGTCAATAAAGCTTCTATAGCAGTTACAGAAAATCCAAGCAGCATAATATTTTTTTTGGGTTTCCCTGTTACTTCAAATTCTTTGTATTCTCATTCTTTGATAGTGATTCATGCTTTAACCAATGCATCATCGAACATATCCAAAGGTCTCTTTCCAATATTACAACCACCACTTCCGACAAATTTTACTTTTCCATACTTGATAAGCCCAAATGGGATAAGCAGAATTGATGCTCTAAATTTTTTTGCTAAATCATCCGTAAGATCAAAAAAAATTTTGGATTTCTTAATAGCTTCTGCAGCTAGCATTTCCATAGAAGCGACATCTTTAATATTAGGTTTATTGAGTAATTGTATTTGATTATCTATACACAAATTAGCTGCAACAATAGGCAAAGCTGCATTTTTGCTTCCAGAAACGACAACTTCTCATGTTAGATTAGCTGAATAGTCAATTTGGAACATAGAATATTAATAAAATGATAAATACAAACGATAAATATTTCGCGATAAACATATATTATATCTTATTCGTTAATAATTATATCTAATCAATTAAGCAGTTTTTTCAAGCAAAGAAAAGGAATCGATACACCAACACAAGTACCTCATGCCGGTGGGGTTATTTGCGACCGGCATCCATACTAACAAACTTAATAATAAAGCATGGATTCCGGCTGCAAAACTTAACGCCGGAATGAGGTGATGTGAGAGAAGGATGCCGGAATAAAGCAAAGACAAAATCATAATAAAAAAAGCCCCGCCAAAATGACGGAGACAAATGTTAGATACTTTGCTCAAGTTCATCTGCTTCTTTGACCAAATGATCAGGTAATTCATAAGGATAATCAATCCATGAAATATCTCCGACCTCTTGATCAAGACAAATCTTATACTTAAGCTCTTCGACTTTTTTTTGAAGCGTTTCTTTGTACGCATCATCATCGCTTGCCTGTAAAGAGCTTTCAGCTCTCTCAATAATAGTTTTTACATCAGTTAGCTTCATATTGTTGCTTTTTGTTTTATACTAATACTATATATATTTAATGAAAAATAACAAGTTTTTTATTTATAAAAAACAATAGATGATATTTTTAAAATAATCATATTTCAACAATTACCACTTTCTCCGGCTTGGACATTGCTGATCGACGTCAATATGAGAGAATCCTTGATACTGAATAGCATCCACAATCAGTTTTGTCAACCCAGCGATATCTTTATCTTGATGAGTAAATGAGAACTGGCAGCCTGCGGATTTTGCTAACGCAACAGGATCAAACGGTTGTATTTCATTACCTGCAGGCGTAGATTTAGTTTTAACATGCAAAGGTGTCGTAGGTGATGCCTGTCCCGTAGTCAATCCGTAGTTCTCGTTATTTGCGACGATATAGGTCAGATTGATATCCCTTCTACAAGCAGAGAGGAAATGTCAGAGTCCTATCCCATATCCATCACCGTCTCCTCCGTAAGCGATAACCGTCAAATCAGGATTGGCCATTTTGACTCCAGTAGCGAACGGTAATGATCTTCCATGTAACGTCTCACAACCATAACTATCTATATACTGCGGCATCTTGCTCGCACAACCAATTCCAGAAAGCACGACTACCTTATGCTTAGGAATATTCAATTCTTTGAGCGCTGCCTTGATAGCGGCCATAATAAGGAAGTTTCCACAACCAGGACATCGTTGAATTTTGGTTAGATTTGTTCTCATTGATAGAATAAAATATATAAAGCCAATGTCATTGCGAGGCACGAAGCAATCTTATAAGATCGCCGCGCTTTGCTCGCGATGACTAGATAATAATCTCTTCAGCAAATATCGGATACGAAGTCACCTTTCTAATATTGCCAATCTTATTGTTCCATTTTTTATCATTCAATAGACATTTATTGGTAATTAATGCCTGTAATTGTCCACTATAATTCATTTCTACGAAGATTAATTTTTTGATCTGCTTCACGTTCGCATCCAAAAATTCTTTCAATCTCATATCCAACGGTTGAAACACTTTAATCACGATAATTCAATATTTTGGAGGAAGTCCTTTTGCTTTATTCCTTGTCTCTTTTGCCTGGATATAATCTTCAAGTGCAAGTCTATTCATTCCAAAGGTCACGAAGAAAATCTTTGCTTCTGGATTAATGATTTCGTAACCGTAAAAATCTTTGGTGAATTCCTGTTGGACAAAAGTATCGAGTTTCTTAAATCTCTTGTTATTCATCAATTGTTTATTTATCGGATCTTCGCTTGTCGCTCCATATTCGTCGTGTTCATAGGAAGTAGCAATAAATTCGCCGTTCTCCGTTCATGGAATTATCACCGGAGAAATTCCGTCAGCAGTCAATTCATATCTTTTGTATCATTCACTTCATGTGATTTGCAATTTTCCTCTATTGATTTTTTCGGCAATTAACTTTGTCTTGTCTACAGAAAGATAGCTCTCTGAATATTGTTTGTCGAGCAACACAATGACCGGATGTTGGTATTGGTCAGATCGATTCAAGGCTTTTCCAATAAGTGCATATCAGTCTTCATAACTAGAAGGAGCTAATACGATAGGGAAGGTATCACCAAAACTTGCATTCAATGCATAGTTGATATCTGATTGCCCAGTATAGGTAGGTGTTCCCGTACTCGGACCGTCACGCTGAGAAAGTACATAGACTCCTCACAATTCCGCTTGATTGGAAAAACTGATAGATTCCGTCATCAAAGCAAATCCTCCTCCGCTCGTTCCCGTCATTGCTCTCTTGCCGGTAAACTTAGCTCATAACATAGCGATACTACAAGCTATTTCATCTTCACCTTGATAGAAGATAACGTCTTTTTTTTCCGTAATTACTTCAATAAGTGATGAAGCTGGCGTCATAGGATATGCAGCATAAAAGTCCATTCATGAAGCTATCGCTCATTTTCCGATAATCTCATTTCCAAACATAAACACTTTTTCCGGACCAGCATTCTGAGACAGATCATACTTCGACGTAGAAAAATACGCATACCCTTTACGGACACAATCGACATTGACCGCTAAAATATCATCTTTAAAATATTTTGCTAATAATGTTTCTCCTTCCTCGCACGGGATTCCGAGCAATTTCAATGTCGCTCCAAAAAAATAGACGTTCTTGTATTTGATATCAGTCTTTTTGAGTTTATGAATTTTTTTGAGATCATAGATTTTTTCATTCTTAGTAATCGAATAATCATCGAACGGAAAGAAATGGTCGATCTTCTTAGTAATGAATGGATGAGAGTCTGAGACATACAAGAAAAAATCATTATTATCCCCCTTAATAATAGACGCGTACTCCTTGTCACCGAGGACCGTATATCATTTGGAACATAAAAGTTCTCACAATAGCATTCCAGAAGTATTTACTCCTGTTCCAGCAGCTCATGAGAAGCCAATTGCTATTTTCATACGAATAGAAAAATAAGATAAATAATATATCCAAGTGGTTATAATAAAAGTAAAAAATAAAACAATTGAAAAATAGAGCTATTTTATTACCTATACTACTACAAGACATTGGTTAGTCATTTAAACATTTATCTGTTTCATCGTTTTTATGGAGTGAGAATTATTAACAGATCAACCATTGGGACAGAAATTGATCAAAAAAGGATTTTGGTTATATTTTTTCACAATAGTAATAGCTCCAACAGGATATTTCATTAGAGTCTTAATATCAAACAGCATAAGTGTAGCTGACGTAGGTATCATCTATAGTATTATATGACTAATGGGAATAATTTCAGCATATCACGATCTATGATTGACTGAAGCACTTCAATATCATCTTCCAAAATATCGAATACAAAAAAAATATAATGCATTTAAAACAAGCATTTTGTTTACTTTTATTATTCAAACAATAACAGGCATTATAATTGCTCTCATATTATTTTTTTGAGCCAATTATTTAGCGCTTCACTATTTTCATTCTCCAGAATCTGGGAATATTATAAAGATATTCTGCTTGTATTTTCTAGGTCTCAATATTTTTAATATGCTTTTTTCTATTTTTATTGCATTCCAAGATGTTATACAATATAAGCTTATTGACTGAATAAAATCATATACAACATTAATTTTTACGTTATGTTTTTTCTTGCTAGGAACATTAAATATAACAAATTTCACTCGAGCATGGATACTATGATTATGAATAGCTTTACTCATATCATGAGCATTATTTATCAAAAAATATAGCTATACATTAACTAGATGAAAAATAGAACGAGATGCTACTATACTAAAAAATCAATTAAAATATGCATTTTGGGTATTTATAGGAATAAATGTTTCATTGCTTTTGCTTCAAATAGATCAACAATTCGTTATCTATTTTTTATGAGCAAACGCTGCATGATACTATACCAATTATTTGAGTCTTATTACATCATTTAGCGTCATTGTAGGACCGATTCTTTGATATATTTTTCCACTTACTGCAGAATTGATAGAAAAAAAACAATATGAAAAAGTAAAAGAGCTAAAAAACATTCTCTATAAATACTTTTCTCTCTTTGCTATAAGTATATCATGATTGTTTTTAACATTTTGACCAGAAATATCGACGATATTATTCGGAAAAAAATTCATATATTCATGAAATTTATTAACTTATTCATCAGTATTTCTTATATTTTATGTATTATATAACATAAATCTTGGTTTCTTAGCGGGTATGGGAAAAGTCAAACAAAGAGCAAAAATAATCTCTATAGCGCTTTTAACCAATATTATATTAAATTTAATCTTTATACAATTTCGAGGAACAATTGGGGTAATAGCTGCAACGATGATTTCATGGATCATGTTATTTTTTATGAGTTATAAACTTATAGACAAAGAAAAAGAAATTTTATTCAACTGGACATATCTTATAAAAAACACCTTTGTTATAGCATTAATATGTATATTACTCTATTATTTCAAAGACAAAATATTTATACTGGAAGATATATATAGATATAAAAATCTTTTATATTTAGTATTGATAAGCTTGTGATATTACGTATGTATTTTAGGAACCAATTATAAAAGCATAGTAGTAATCAAGAAAGAAATTCACCAAATAAGGAAATGAGCATAAAAAATACTTTTTATTTTTAGTTTAAAATCATGTTAAATCTATTATTAAAATTCTATTACTATACGATTTCCAAGTGACGAAAATTTTTCAAAAAATTACATTATACCTGACACGCAATTAAATATCTAAAATCAATAAAATGAGGTTTGCGATATAGAGATGAAGATATAAAAAATCGAGCTCAAGACATAATGTGATATTATACATGAGAGATGTTTGAAAAACTTAAAAAATGATTACAAGAAAAAGATCAAGCATTTATAACACGTATGCTAAACAAAATCAAAACCATTTCAGAGAACAACATACTACCCTATAAAGAACTTTTTTCTCATACAGAAGAACAAGAGCAAAAAGCTTTTGCAAAATTTTGTCTACAATATCCAAACAAATATTTTAGTTTTAACGAAATAACTAGCCGGCTAAATTTATTTTACAAAAAAACATTACATGAGATTCCATGAGCAATGGAATATGTAAAAAATAAAAATATTCTTGATTGTTGATGATATATTGGAGACACTGCATTGGTATTCAGTAAGACATTTGAATACGACAAAATATATACATTCGAACCAGATACAAAAAATTATCAAAGAGCTAAAAAAACCATAAAAGACAATAATCTCAACGACAAAATTATTCCCATAAAACTAGGACTTAGTTGATCTGAATACAATGGAAAAATAACAGGTTTTTCAGCAGGAAGTAAAATAGAAAAATCATGAGCATGAGAAGACATATCTGTTACAACAATAGACAATTTTGTTAAAAAAGAAAACATACATGTATGATTGATAAAGCGAGATATAGAAGGGATGGAATATGAAAGTATACTATGAGCAGAAAAGACAATAAAAGAACAAAAACCAATTCTACTTATCAGTATTTACCATACAGGAAAAGATTTCTTTGAAATAAAACCGCTGCTTGAGAGTCGAAACATTTGATATAAATTTATGTTTCTCAAGTGGAACTGTTTTCATCCATTTGCAGATATTCTTCTAGTTTGTTATTAATTTTTTATACACAAAAAGAATAGATTTTATATATTACAAGAATCAACAAAATGAATCAAAAAATTCAATGTAATCTTTGTGAAAGTTATGATACAAAACTCATAGATATAGTTAAGGATTATAACAGATGATTCAAAGGAGAATTCAAATTATATAAATGCAAAAAATGCTGACTAGTGTTTTTAAATCCTCAAATAAATTTTGAGGAAAGTATGAATTATTATGATACAGATTATTATTCAAAAATTGATGAATGAACAATAATAAAAAATATTGTTAAAAAGTTTATTTTTTTGTTGCAAAAGATTTATGCAGAACAACCAAATATCATAGGAAAAACATGTATATTTTCTCAATATGTTAGAGGAATAAAAACAATTCCACACGGGAAATATTTAGATGTTGGATGCGGTAATGGATCATTTTTATATTCAATTAAAAAAATAAATCCTTCATGAGAATATTATGGCATTGACCCATGAAAATTCGATGAAAAAGATGTTCAGAAGCATAAATTAAATATAAAAAAGGGCGTTTTAGAAGATGGAAAATATCCAGACGATTTTTTCGACATGATAACATTAAATCATGTATTTGAGCACGTTTCTGACCCATCAGAAACACTTAAAGAATTAAAAAGAATTTTAAAAATAGGGTGAATTTTAATAATTGCAGTTCCAAATATAAATTCATTAGCATATAAAATTTTTGGTAAGTATTTTCATCAGATAGACGCACCAAGGCACACATATCATTATTCTAACAAAACATTAAAAATGTATGCTAATAAATTCAATTTCAAATATCTAAAAACAAGATATGGAGCATTATGGGATCAAACAACATTTATCATTTCAACATTTCATTACATAGGAGCTATTTTCAAAAAAAAATACTGAACAAATTTTCTTAAAAAAATAACAGAAGGAAACATATATATCATAATAATATACATATTATTATATATCATATTTACACCTATAACTATAATATTAAATCTTATAAAATATGGTGACAATATCGAAATTTGGCTAGAAAAAAAATAAAATATAACATTATCTATAAATACTCATGTTTATTTGCATATTAAAACAATATGAAAATACCTAATTATATAATAGAAAACAAAAAATGAATTTTGAGACGAGAAAATCGAAAAAAATTTATAAAAAACATTGAAAAAATAAAATATAAGAAACAGAATAAAACAGCAATAATATGCTTATTTTATTCTTCATGGGATAATATAAAAAAGCTTTCAAAATATATATATCAAGAAAATTTTCATGACAATTTTGATCTCATTATAATAAACAATTCCTCATACAAAAACCCTAATTTTGAAAAAGAACTAGAAAACAACAATATAATAATTCTTTCTCCTATAGCAAATTTATGAACAGATGGATGATACGCTTTTGGACTAGAATACTGTATTGAAAATAATTACGAATATGTTTTTTTAGTAGAAGATGATGTAACATTTCTTGATTTATGAATATTTTCAGAAATATATAAAAATATGAATAAAAATACCTTATGATTTTTAACTCCACTTATAAATTTCAACAAACTTCATTCACGATATGTACAAATTGCCTGTTATCCCATAGATTTTATAAAAAAATGCGGAGTTATTGACCCTAGATTTTTTACTAGAGGATGAGATGGTGAATGGTCACAAAGAATAGAAAAAACAATTAAAAAATATTGATATACAAAAAGTATAATAAACAAAAAGCATTATCATCCTTATCTAAAAAAAAACAATCGAAATCCTTGGCGAATATATTTTTCTTGGAGAAATATTTTTCGAAACATTAAAAAAACAGACATATTCCAAACAGAAATCATATTTTTTATGTATATCCGAACATGATTTTCCAAATTATTACTTGAAAAATACTGAATTTATTTAAATTCACTATATTATGCCATAAGAGATTTTTTATTAAATAAAAGAAACTTAAGTATATCATTAAAAAGGATGAATATATTATCTAAATCACAACAATCAGTCATAAAAAATACTCAAGAACTTATTATAAATTTAAATAACATTTCAGAATACACAAAAGACTTATTTGTTCTAAGTTGATTATGAATAAGATGATTTACAGATTATGATTTAAAAAAAATACAATGAAAAAATAGATTATCAAATTTCAGAAAGAAATGAATGATTATACCGAATATCAATTGTCCCTTATATCCCATAGCAATACTTACAAAAAAAATAATCACAATAAACGAATTTGATATCATAAAAGATACTGCGAACATATCAATTATAAAGGTTGATTTTAAACGAAAATATTTAAAAATAATAATATCATTTTTACTAACAATAATAGTTTATATATTTATTCTAATACCAATTAACATAAAGTTTTTTGTCCTTTGAATTAAATCATTATTAAATAAAATTAAATCTTAATATATTTTAATATTTATTATTTTGTATGAAAGTTTTTTTTAATAAAAACTTAATTAAAAAAGATTATATTAGTTTTTTAACACCATTATTATGATGTCCTGATTTTACCATTTTTTGAGAAAATATAAAACAAATAAAAGATCGATACAAAGAAGGCAGGAAAACAATAAAACTATCAAATGAAAAAGACTGTGATTATTTCGTTTATCCTAAATATTTCAAGTTAGAACTATCTAATGAAGTAAAAAAATACTCACATGAAGCCAAAAAATACAATAAAAAAGTTATACTATTTTATTATGGAGAGATAGACGATTACATAAAAATAAGTGATAACATTTTACGATATAAAAGATCAACAAAAAGATCTAATCCTAAAAATGAATTTTGTCTTCCTCCATTTCCTGAAGATTTGTTACCATACAATGACAATAAAATAACATATATATCTCCTTGAAAATCAAAATATTCTATCTGATACACATGATATTCAAATTATTCATCTATATTGTGATTTTTCCGTTATTTAGCAGTGAGATGTATATGATTGATATCCAGACTTCGTCCACTTAAATATCTTCTTATGCGCATACAAAAAGAAGATCTTTATGCGACACTAGTAAATGCATGAACCTGAAATTATTGTAGGGGAAAAATGATAAAAAGTATAAAAAAAACAAAAAAATATATATTTAATTTTACACAAAGAAAGCATGCATTAACTACAGATACAGCAAAAAACATGAGAGAAGAATATATAAATAATCTTATAAATTCAGATTTTCCCCTCTTAATTAGATGATTTTGAAATTATTCTGTCAGACAATATGAAGTGATGAGTCTTGGTAAAATTCCGATCTATATAGACACATGAGCTAAGCTTCCTTTTGAAGATCAGATAGCATATGATAAATTATTTATTATTGTTCCATTCAAAGATATATCAAATATAGAAAACTATATAGATACATATATCAAAAAAAATAAATGAAATTTTGCAGCAATACAACAAAAAATAAGAAACATATATAAAGAATACTTTACTATGGAAAGTTACTATACTAAAATAATATCATCATTAAAAAATAAATAATATTTTACCTGATTGGCATCAACACATGAATACATTACTTTTGACTTGAACTATCCAACCGAAAGAAAACATCTTATTTCTTAATATCAAAGACCCGGAAATAAGATATATGCAATATATCCAAAACATTATAAGATATATAGCTTTTTCAAATGCGGAAAATATTGTTTTCTGTGAAAATTCAGGATATCCGATTCAAGATAAAGACACACTAACAGCCATAGCAAAACTCTTTAAAAAAGAATTAGAAATACTCCAATTTAATGGTGATCACGAAAAATCTGTGAAAAAATGAAGATGATTTTGAGAAAATGAAATAATAGAATATGCTATACAAAAATCTCAATTAATAAAAGAGTCATGAACATTCATCAAAATAACCTGAAGATATCGATGTGAAAATATCAATCAAATAATTGATTGATCCAAAAACAAAGACATATGCTTTTCAAAGCTAATGCCAATCTCTCTTAAAGAAATAAACACAAAAGCAGTAAATACTGCAGTATTCAAAACAAGCGTTGATTTTTTCAATAAAGTATTAACTGGAGCAGGAAAAGATGTAGACGACACCAAAATACATTTTCTAGAACACGTATATTTTGATAGACTGAAAAAAAAGTCAAAAAAGATTTTTTCCTTGCCACAATATCCAAAAATGAGAGGAATGACGTGAGAAGGGAAAATACTAAAAAAATCAAGGTTAGTAGAGACAATTATGCATATACTCCACAAACTATGAATTACCAAAATATAATATACCTATGCTACCTGATTTTGTATAAACTTTTTATAAAAAAAGTATAATTTTCTAAAAAAAGGATTTTTTTTGTAATCTATATGTAGCCATCTCAAAAGTTTTCATAGCAATATCGTTTTTTTCCATCAAGAAACAACAGTTCTCTTGAGTGTTTTCCATTTTTTTGATGATTGAAGTCAATTAGCTTTTTCAATCATATCCATCGCAAGTTTAAAATCAGTAATAAACTTCATCGATGCTTTATACGATTCATTCAAAGTCCTTCCACGAACAAAAACATTATCAGGGATAATGATTTTTTTATTTTGTATATGACTATAAACGACAATATCTTGAGGAAAAATATTTTCATAGATAAACTTTCTATCATACATAGACAATGACTCTTTGAAATATGAATGTTTGACTACCAAAATAGAATAAAACTGAAAATAAACAACAAGATCTTGGTAGGTATTTCTATGATCATACAAATAATCTACAAAACCAGGCATTCCAGTAAATGTTTTAAACGTATTTGGCTTCTTTTTCACAGGAGTATTCATATCAGGTCAGAAAACACCATTACAAATCAAAAGATCAAAATGTGTCTTTTCAATGATTTCTATAGCATAGTTCAATGAAAAATCAGTCATACAATCATCATCAGCCATAAGCCAAAGATATTCTCCATGAGCAAAGGTAGTGACATGCATAAGATTACTAGACAATCGCATATTTTTTGAATATCTATGATACACTATATTATCATATTTTTCCATAAATTTTTTTACCATAGGTTCTATATTAAGGTCAGGACTAGCATCATCAGCTATGATTATTTCGATTTTTTCATCTATTTTTCAATCAAACTGGGCAACTATACTTTCCAATCATTCTTTCAGCGTTTGAAGTCTATTATATGCAGGGATGCAAATACTTATAAGTGGCTTTTTCATTGATATTCATAAAAAATAAATATTTATTTTACATCTTGATATACATGCAAAGTCTTTTCAATATTATCTTTCCAGAAGAATTTTTTTTCAGCTATAGATTGATATTTTCATTGATAAAAATCAATTATTTTCTGAGCAATATCACGTTCATTTGCTGGTTCTACGAAATTGATTTTACCACTTACGACTTCGGTCAATGAAGCGACATTAGTCACGACAAGCTGTTGTCATAAAGCACAAGTTTCAGCAGCAGAGAAACCAAATCCTTCAACCAAAGAAGGCACACACACCACATCACTGGCTAAAATATAATTTCATAGTTCTTTGTATGGTATTCACGGCAACCAAACAATATGATCCTTAAGATGATGACGAGCAATAAATGCTCTGACATCATCAGCCTTATTATTTGAGCTCTCCCCTACAATCAAAATAGCCTTAAATGTAGGAATAATTTTTATGATATAAGGAATTGCTCTAACAAAGTAAATCAATCCCTTGGAAATTCATGGTCTTCAGAAAAAAAGTCAGAGATAATTTTTTTCAAGATGATGTATTTTTCTGATCGCTTGGATATTCGTATCTGCAAAATTTTTCTTATCTCGATGATTATAGTCCACACCATTGTATATGGTAATGAGTTTATGGTCAGGGAGTCAAAAATAAATTCTGAGATTGTTTTTAGTATAATTGGACACACAAATATATGTATGATAACGAAATGTAAAAATCAGTGATTCAAAAAGTTTATAGAAAAATCCTTTCCATCACATAAATCTATATCGAAGTTTACCGAATATTTCATGAACAGTCAAAACAACTTTTTTGCGAGCGATACATCATATGATACTTGCAGGAATAGCAGAATTGTACGTAGTAGTATGGATAAGATCAGCTCGACGGGCAAGTTTCACTCCTTTTCCAAGACAATACAGCATAAAATCATATCTACTGTGCCCTACCCTATAGATTTCCACACCATCATCCATTTTTTCATATTCCGCAAGTTCTTTAGTATATTTCGATGTCAAAACTTTGATTTCATATCATTGAGCAACCAATCCTTTGATGAGATTCTGAAAAAGTATTTCCACTCATCAAATATGTGGTGTATAGAGATCTAAAATAAAGAGTATTTTCATAAAGATAACATAAAGATAAAATTATTTTTTAGGGATTCTTTTGAATCTTCGGATCAACAATGTCCACAAGGCTTTTATCCCATCCTTTCGATTGATTTTTTTCCCTTCATCAAATTTTCTTGCTTCATAATGAATAGGAATTTCTGCATAAGTAAATTTTTTTCTCAATAGAAGCATAGTAACAGCAGGTTCCCATTCAAAACCATTTCATGACGGCAAAAGCAAATATGGTTGTAATTTTTTTGCAAACATTTTGTAGCAGGTTGGCTCATCAGTAACTTTTTTGAAAGAAAGCAAAGTAGTGAGCCAAGAGACAGCCAATCATCAAAGCATAAACGATTTTGAAGAGTAAGTATTTCCAAAGGTTTTCATACCCAAAGTTCTTGATCCATATAAGAAATCAACTTTTTTCTCTTCGAAAGCCTTGAGCATAGGAATATAATCTTTTTCAGGGAAATATTCAAGATCTGCATCCTGGACTATCATCACATCACCAGTAGCATATCTAAATCATTCCTTAAGTGAGAATCACTTCCCTGAATTTTTTTTGTTTTTGATATACTTGATCTCACAATGTTTAGAGTGCTTTGCAATAAGATTATAAATAATTTCTTCTGACCTATCTTTGCTTCCGTCATTCACCAAAAGGATTTCCTTTTCATATCAAACAGGAGATAAATCAAGAAGCACAACTTTTTCTACAAGTTCTTTGAGTGTCGCTTCTTCATTATATACAGGGATAATGACAGAAAGTTTTTTCATAATTACTTTTTGAAATTAAAATAATGGTTTGATACATAGTTTCGGATAAAAACTAATCACTTAGCTACCACTGCGACATACATATAATAGACGTGTAGATGATCAACACCTATCCGAAGCATAAACATATACAGAGCTTGACCAATTAACTGAAACAACAAAAACAATCCTCACTGCAATATATGGTTTTTAGAATAATTTCTGAATGTTATATATTTTTGAAAAAAATATCAAAAAGTAAAACTAATAATAAAAGCTCAAATAGCAGAATAAAGATAATGCAGACCGAGTACGTCAGTAAAAAGCCACAAGAAAAAAAGGTCAATCAAAGCAGCTAATCATCAGCCCAAAGAATATCTAATAATTTTATAGCTAAACATTTTCTTTACTAATCAGATCATTTTTCCGAAAACAAATATCAAGTAAAACTAAATAACAAGATAAAGACTATAGTGAATACTCTATTGATGGTAGTTTGATTGAGTGCAAACAAATAATTTTCTGTAAATAAAAACACAAAAACCAAAACAAAAAACACACAGATAGGAGCATAGATCAAGAATCTAGAAGAATGAGATATATGTTTCCATCTTTTTATCAAAAACCACGCTATCAAAATCAAAATGATGAAAACAGTATTATAATTGTCTATCTGCACAAAAATATTAGGGAACACATTGAATATCTCTCGATGGGTAGTTGAAGTCAAACCGATTCATGATTCAGATCCTGCAGCTTGATTGAATCCAAGATGATAATAGTTTTTTATGACTAAGAATGGTAAAAAGAAAAATACGAAGAAAAACAAAGAGACTAATGCGTTATAGCTATGCTTAAAAAATCACTGAATAAATGTACCGAGTTTTTTTGTGCTAAGCAAAACTACAATAAAAGCTACAAGTATTGCAGGCAGATAAACGACGAATCCATCATTTTTTATATACGAAAGAACAAATCAGAATAACAAAGCCAAAGAAATATAATCATAATCTTGATCTTCCAGGAATCTCCACAAAGCCCAAATAGTCAAAAGAGCATATGCTGCAGAAGGCAATTCCATATATCATTCGCCTACATGAAAAAAAACCAAAGGCAAAGAAACAATCAGTCAAATAGGAAGCAAGGAATAAAAAATATTCTTTGTCCTAGAAAAAGTTATCGTAAAGACAAACATAAGGATTCATATGAAAACCAAATATTGTCGAATATTGATATAGATATCATCAAAACCACCGACGAAATCGATTATTACAGCTTTATACACAGGGATATAAATAGGATATCCAAGTCTTCCTCTTGCGAGAATCTCACTCTTTTCTCCAAACATCTTCACTCCTCCATCAGTATAGATATGATAAGCAGGACGATTCCGATTTCCAAAACTATCATCTGCATAGGTAGGAAAATGCGTAGTGCGAACAAAAGTAACGATAATAAATCAAAGTCCAAGAATAGTGATAATCCATGTGAAAATCTTCTCTACCTTAGAAAGCTGAAAATATGAATGTTTGATATCAGAAAATATATTTTTTATTTTCAGGGTTGCCAAATATTCCTTGAAAGAGAGTTTTTTGAAAAATATTTTCCCAACAAAGAAAGTCAGCAACAGTCATACAATAAGGAGATACTCACCTATCCCAATACCAAAATGGATAAACTGAAGATTAAACATACTGAATGAAATCACACCTACACCTACAAACCAAGAAAGGATATACAACAACATTCCGCTGATTTTTTTTCAGAAGAATATCCATAAAAACAATATTCCAGGAATCAAAGGAATGACAATATTGAAGAAAAAATGTTGTAATCAGAGAAGAAAAGATGCTTCAAACATATGAATTATTTATTATCTAAAAGATAGCTGCCGTTATACTCAAGTAATACTGGTTTTTGAGAATCTCAAGAAACAATAGGTGTTTTATAATATACCAAATAATCAGCTTCCGATCAAGTAAGCACAACCGTACATGGTTTTAGGTAGAGCATATCTCGATGAGCCTTGAATGGTCGATCTTGAAAGCTGTCCACAAACATAGTACAATCTTTTATTCATTCATCAAGCTGTAACGTTTTTCTCATCTTATCCGTGAAAACAATATAATCTCAAAGATCAAAGAAAGTTTTATGTTCATATGATTGATTGGTATATGTAGTAAGCCCTTGATGAACAATCCATGTATCAGTTATAAAATTTCTAATACCAATAAACAAAAATATTCCGATACCTCGAAAGAATATTGTACGAAATTTTTTTTCTTTATTTGATTTTATAAAAAACAAAACATATATAATAGCGAGAAGAAAGATCCAATAGCCATATTTTAGAAGAGATACTCAAAGCAACGTTACTCAATATCTCAAATTGATACTATATGGAGTCAATGTCTCCATTTTCCAGAAGTCTTTCCATCATTGTCATATTTTATTATACAAAGTCATGAATCCAAGTGACAACTGGGCATTATTTCCTATAATATTCCCCTGCGACAAAAAAACCAATTGGGCATCTGCAGGAATTTGAGAATAAAAAGATAATGCAGAAAATGAGAATTGCTGATTAATACTACCATTTCAATTGATTTGCATAATATCTCATGGAACTATCTGCTGACCGACAAGGAATCCATATCCTATTACTCCCGTTCCTTGAAAAGTTCATTGTAAGGTCACATAATCGTTTCCTGCTATTGGTCACACTAAAGCAAAACATTGATTGTCACAGACAAAATTCATCTGTCCATTAGTTTCTTGGAATTGAGAAAATCATTGTTGTTGATATTCTGCAAACACAGGGACAGTGAAAAACAAAAAAAGCGGTAATATTCGTTTGATTTTCATAAGCAACAAGAAAAATAAAATGATGCGATTATGATAAAAATTTACTCATTTTTTACAATGTAAACAAAAAAACAGTAATTGACATTACTGCTTTAATATAAATAATATAAAACACTAGAGCTTTGCTCTGTAATCACTGCTATTATGAGTTTTTAGCCCTAAACCATCTTTAATTTCAACTCATAATTGAGCACAGACAGAAACTTCTGGAATATTATGTGAAAATCTATCTCCTCATTTTCCAAAAATTATTTTTACCTCTGAACCATATTCACTTCTTATTTGTCAAACAACATAGGTAATACTTTCACAAACTGATCAATCTTGATCGACAGACAAAAAAACACGATCAACTGGTTTTAATGCAGAGACTATTCTCATTCTAACAAATTCATCCTGAAACACTTCCTCTTTTCCTGTCTTTGCTCTCACTTGAGCATCTGAATTAACAATCACCCATACTTCATCACCCAAAGCTTTACATAATTCAAAACACTCAATGTGTCATGGATGAAGTGGATTAAAATATCATGAAGTAATAACAACTGTTTTCATAGCAAATTCTAGAGCGAATAAAAAAACAATAATATTCCCGCAAATCACACCACGTCATTCCCGCGAAATCGGGAATCACGCATCCAGACATTAAAACAATCCACCCTGCACAGGCATCTGTAATTTCTTTTTTAATTCATCCAAAGTCTTGGCAAATGAAGTGAAATGATGGTCACCCACCAATACTTTAGCATATTTTGCAAAATCCAACTTTAAGACAAAATTTTTGATATCTGAATTTTTTACTTCATCCAACTCTTTCAACTCAATAAGACTCCTACTTGTATACGCATCTTCTTTTCCATCGATTAATTTTTGTTTCACATCACCAGTGATTTCGTCGATATGTGAATATACATTGTCGATAGTCTGATATTTCTGAATCAAATCAGAAGCTTTTTTTGGTCAGATTCATGCAATTCATTTGATATTGTCAGCACTATCTCATACCAATGCTAAATAATCCAAAATATATTGTGGATCAAATCCATATTCCTTGATAAACAAAGGAACAGTCGTCGTCACAGACTTCATCGAATCCACGCAAAATACATTGTCAGCAAGTAATTGTTTCAAATCTTTATCTCAAGAGTAAATATCTATCTGTATGCTTTTGTCTTCACTATATTTTTTGGCTAGCGTATAGATAATATCATCAGCTTCATATCATGGCATGATCAAACTAGGAATTCATAACTGATCGACAATATCCTTTGTCCATGGAATTTGGTTTTTGAAATCATCATCCATCTTTTTACGATTGGCTTTATATTCAGTATACGCTTCATGCCTAAATGTTTTTACCGGAGAATCCCAAGTAATCACCAAATAATCAGGTTTTTCTTGGAATATTTTCATGAGCATACGAAAAAATCAATATACCACATTTACATTGTGACCATCTTTATCCGTCATAGGCGGGAAAGCATAATACGCTCTATAGAGGAAACTTGAACCGTCGATAAGAAAAAATTTCATACAAAAAAATAATAATAAACATTGATATATATAGAATTTTCGGTATAAATTACAAGATAAGAAAGACAAATCCCTCCTCACCTCCCTTTATCAAGGGAGGAACATCTATTAGCTTCTCCCTTGATAAAGGGAGACACCCGAAGGGAGAGGAATTTGTTAAAAAAAGATAAAATATTTTATAATAAATCAAACTCATGCACAAAATTTCCACCCCAGAACAAATGTTGGAATACGGAGCTATGCTCGCAAAAGAGCATAAAATTTTGTTGTTACACGGAGGATTATGAGCGGGAAAAACATTATTGACCAAAGGATTTGCAAAAGGACTTTGACTGAACGAACATCATGTCCAAAGCCCTACCTACGCATATCTCAATATCTACGATTCGAAGCTGCTTCATATCGATATGTATAGGATCAAAAAATATAACGAGCTCATAGAAAAATGAATCATAGATCAAATCAACGAATACGAGCATATTGTCATTGAACGACCAAAATTCATCGACAAATTACCAGTAAAAAATAGCACAACAATCACTATAGAAAAAATTTCTGAAACTGAGAGAAGTGTTGAAATAAAGTAAATATTCCATCCCAATTTTTCACTCCACCGACCCCTCTGAAACAAAGGGGAGAATTTCCCTCCTCTAAAATAGAGGAGGGTTGAGTGGAGTGAAATTTTATAACGAAGATGATGTTGTTTTAAAAAAAATTAAAAAAAAGTCCGCACGAAGCGGACAATTTTAGAAATTAGAAATTACTTTATTCCAAACTAATATTATATTCATTCAACGCTCTCTTAAACTGAGTAATATGATAGTTAGAAAGATTCTGTTTACATTCATTATCATCATCTCTCAAAAACTTCAAGATAATCAAGAAATTATCAAACTTTTTGGTAATATCTTCGATATCTGATTTTGCTATAGTATAATCGCCTTTCACTTTATCAAGAACGAATAAGGTGAAAGCATTCACCAAAATTTTCACTTGTGATTTTTTGAAATTAGGCATTTGAAGAATAAAACTATTACGTCTCACTTCAAGCTCTATAGGAGTATAGGTAAGTTTTTTTTTACATGCATTAAACTTGTCTACTTCAGCTTTGAGAACAACTGCCAAACTGGAAAGATTTGATGCGAACGGAGAAGTAAGAGGAACAAAATATACATGAGATACAATAGTTCATAAGTTTGTCCAAGTAAAATCACCAGTAAGCGATCTAGCATTTCCTACTCTATCAAAAATCTGCAAAGCAAACGTATACAATTGATCTCTAGCTATTCAACTAAAACTGAGTTGTTGAGCAGTCAGATATTCATTAGTAAATCCGCTTGCCATATTTCATCAGCTTATTCAATACGTAAACGAATATGTTGTAGCTTCTAATCACGAATATGAAAGCTGAAGTCATTGAGTATATTCGCTAAAAACAAATCCAGTAACTATTGGACTCGTAATATCGAAAACAAGCGCTGATGTATAAACTAATGCTCAGGTATTGCCTGCTGCATCAGCAAACGTAATAGTTACAGGCAAATTTCATTCAGGATATCATGGAGAAAGTCTTCGTATATATTGGTAGGCTAATCATGAAATCGTTGTGCTAGCAGCGATACCGGATCATAATCTCACCTGTAATCAACTAAGTTCTTCACTTGCAGTAAACGTTAATGTAACAAGTCCACCACTACCAAGATATCCACTTGTTGATCAACTAGAAGCAAGCAGTATTCACGTTAATGTAGGAGATTCATTATCTATAGTAAACATAGCGGTTTCAACAACAGGAATCTGATCGTTATCAATCAATCTCACCTTATATCAGGTAAATAAACGTGAATATGTTCAGGTATATGTTCATGTATAAATATAGTAATCTTGTCCACTACCATTAGTTCCTATAATATGATAGAACCCAGATTGCTGAAAACTATATAAGCTTTTAGAATCAAAAGTTGTACTAACTGAACCTGAAGTAAATGTTCATAAAGAAATCCACTGATTATTATGATCTCGCAATTGAAGAAACAATCAAGACATAAGACAATCTGTTCATGAATATGCCCAACGCAAAGAAAAAATATCTCTGACAACAGATCACGAAATCGGTGATACCCAAACGATATCTCCAGATTCACAAACACCATTTCCCAAAGAAACTAGAGTATCTTCAGAAGAAATTGGCGTTGATACTACTTCTCATTGATCGTCACTTGTATCAAGAGAGTCATCAGCATCACAGACTACTGTTCATCACGTCCAATATCATCAAGTAAGATAGCAACCTGTTATATAGGCAGGGACCAATGTCTGTCCCGTAAGTACACATCACGTTTCTACAGGTTCTACTCGAACTGCATCGACAAGATCTCCAGATTCATTATAGGTCCCACCAGTCCGATAGCCAGGAATAGTCTCACAATCAATAAAATATCAACTCGTCAATGATTCAGGTACTTCGAAACATCATGTTTCATATTCACCTGTATAATATTCTCCCGTAAGTACACATCATGGATCCAACTGAGCATTAGTTACTACTCCATGTTGCATCACAGAAAATCAAAGTAGCAAAAGGAAAAGCTTAACAACAGCGAATCAGCCGAATGCTCCAAAAAGATATTTTTTATGATGACGGACGACATGACGATGAAGATGAATAGCATGACGATGTACATGATGAAAAATGTTCTTCATAGTAGAGGATATAAACAAGTAAAATTATCAGTCTTTTTTCTTCATCAAGTATACTCGAAAATAGTCTTTTTGTCAAATATTGTTTATGGTAAATAAAGATAGTTATGAAACAAAAACAATAAAAAAAGAGAGCAAAATCACATTTGCAAAAAAATACAAAAAGAAAAAGTCTCAAGAGAAAAAATTCAATTGAGACCTAAAATAAGCATATAACTAGCATTCATCAGTTTATCGCAAAGTATTTATCAGTTTATCACGAAGTGTTTATCAATTTATCACAAAGTATTTATCAATTTATCGCGAGGAGAAGACGAGCCTTTATATCATGGAAAGCAAGACTCTCAATTTATTTAATAATGTTACATCGTCAGCACTTCAATCTGTAGAATAAACAGCAGGTTCAGCTATGTTTGGTTCAAATCAAAACGACTCCACAAGCAACTGAGCCAACTCCCCTCTTGACATCCTTTCTTGATCTGCTTGTTGTTCATCATAAACAAATTGGATAGATAAAGCTTTTGAAAGTATTTGATAAACTTCATGTTTGGTCATAAAAGCATTTGGATTGAAATACAAAGCTCCTCTTTTACTACTGATAAGGACATCAATAAGTCCACGATCCACTGCATAACTTAATTGAGGGAAATATGAGGAACTAGATTGAACATCTGCAAATGAAAGAGTTGAAGTCATAGGAAGAGAGATAGCCTCAGCAGTTAAAAACGAATTAACAAATAAAACAGTAAAATCATAATGACGGAGATAATTATCAGGATAAAATTTAGAAGATTGTGTATTCACAATATGTAAAATTGCCAATGTATTTATAGCAGAAGCAAACGTATGCTCTGCAATATCATCAAAAGCGTTCACCGCAAATGAAGAATTTTCTTCTACAACCAAAGCAGGGAGATCAAACATACGAACAAGATAATATGCTCACTCTGATCTCATCAACATATCATAAGGATTTCCATCTACAGTTACTTTTTGAACAGCATCAAGTGAATACATACATTGTTGAAGCAATCATTTGGTCATAAGACCAGATCCACTTCATCAACAAACATCTTGTGGAAGTTCTTGATTAAACTTTTTTTTATAAAGTCTACCCAGTAAAGAAACAAAATCATTCACACGGAAATAATTCTGCGGATAAAATTTTTGCGCAGAAACAGTCAAGACACCAAAAGCAGCTAATCTGATGATATAACTCTTGTATGGATCATCTGCTATATCAATAAAAAAATCCTGACGAGAAATCGCAGGGCTAACTCAAATTCACTGACTGACATCAAACGTACGAACACTTGCTGAACTATGAGAAGAATCAGAAGAATCTGTGGTTCATTGAATCAATGAAGTCACTTCTGTAGCAACTCAAGAAAATCTTTCCTTAAGTTTAGCTCGTAATACAGAAAGATCTTGATTGGATTGTGTCGACTCGATAGGACTAACTGTAGACAACGATGACACACTCAGCGTAGTGGTACTTGCCCAAGTCGGCAATGCGCTTAAAGCAACCACGAAACCAAAAACTACAGTTGTATACGTCTTTGTTTTTGTTTTTGATGCTACACTCATCAATATAAGGGGACAAAGAGTAAATCTAACATACATATTATAATCACAAATCTTGATTTGTCAATACCTTTTAACAAATGTCAATAAGAAAAGAAAAATAGATAAATAAAGTAAAAAAAATAAGACTAATACATTACCGTTTCCGAGGTATTGCAATTTTATCAAGAATCAGTAATCGTTATTCATCTTATTCAACAGAATATTTTATCATATAATACGAAAACATGAAGTATACAAAAGAATCTATAGAAGGAATAGACTGTATTTTTGCTCCTATGGACGATGCCAACTCTACCACTATAGAAATCATGTGCAAAGCAGGAAGCATCTACGAAACCAAAGAAAACAATGGAATCAGCCATTTTCTGGAACATCTTTTTTTCAAATGAGGAGAAAAATATCCTACACCAAAAGCTGTTGCTGAAGCCGTGGACAAATTTGGAGGAGAATTTAATGCATACACCGGAGACGAATATGCCGGCTATTATGTAAAATGTGCTCCCGATTTTGTCCATCAAGCAATCGATGTCTTGGCAGACATGATGAATCACGCTAAATTCAGCGTTCCTGAATTGGAAAGAGAAAAATGAGTCGTTATCCAAGAACTCAAGATGTATGAAGATAATCCAATGGCTATGGTTATGGAAAAACGGCAAAGCTATTTTTTCTGAGACAACAGTTATGGTCGTCCTATTATCGGAACAGAAAACAACATCAAAACATTCACGCAACAAATGCTTTTTGACCACAAAGCTAATCTTTATACCAAGGACAATCTTATCATTGTCATTGCTGGCAAGATCAAAGACAAGCAGGAGCTCAAAGATGGAATAAGCAAAGCTTTTTCAAAAATACCAGAGAAAAAAAGGATACAAAAACCTGAATTTATTCAAACACTTCCTCAAGATCACGTTGGATTCTACGAACAAAAAAACGAACAGGCACACTTAGTGATCTCTGCCCCAGGATTTAAAGGAGATGATGAAACCAGATACGCAGCGAATGTCTTAGCAACTATCCTCGGAGGAAATATGTCCTCTAGACTTTTTCAAAACATCAGAGAAAAGGAAGGATTATGCTACTATATAAAAGCATCGCATGCAATCCAACAAGATACATGAGTATTTCTTATCAGAGCTGGAATAGACAAACAAAGATTCGATTTCGGTGTAGAAAAGATCTATGAAGAGATAGAAAGAATAGCTAATGGTGATATTAGCCAAAAAGAATTTGAAAATGCTATAGGATACAACGAAGGACAGATCCAAATGGGAATAGAATCTTCTGATGAAATGGCAAGTTTTGTAGGAAATCAATATCTAATCTACAAAAAAATAGATAGTTTAGAAGAAATATTAAAAAAATATAAGAATCTTACATTAGCTGATATTCAATCTATTGCAAAAAAACTCAGCAAAGAAAATTTATACCTTTTCTACATTAAGTAATATCTATAATTGTTTCAATGTAGTAAAAATTTCTTTTCGTTCAGGCAATTCCCTAAATTGCTGCAATTGTTGGCAACAATTATTTTTTTCTTGTAATGATGTTCATGGAATGCTAATATTCCTGAGCTCATGAAGGTGATCATCGATGGTCTTAAAAAACGTAGAATAGAGTTCAGGATATTTTGTAAAAATAGTAGTATCAAAAACAAAATCATCAGGCTTTGTAGTTCCCATCTTAACCTTATGCTCCAGTTGATGAAACTTAAGCAAAAGTGATTGAAAAAACACAAGCAATTCCGCTTTCAAAAGCAATTTAAAAGGATTTTTTTGTGTTCAAGAGAATATATCATGAATATCACGATCAAAAGACAAAAAAGGCTCTGCCTTTTGGACATTTTTGATATCACGAACATACGTATCAAAAGCAAAAAGCATTTGTCCAACATCACGAGTTGCCACATTTTTCAAAACCTGAGTATGAAACATTGCTATACTTGATTCTTGGATATAGAGATATTTTTCTAAAGCTTTGTTCTGCAATGACATTTCGGTAACTGCATGCAACAAATGAGATTGCTCGTGGGAAAGCTTATTATGGATACCTTCTAGCTGTTTAGCAGCAATGCTTTTGTTATGGAAATTAAGTTCAAAGAGCCCATAGACTTTACTTGCCATTATAGGAAAAGAGCTCGCCTGCCCTATTTCAAGGATAATTTGATCAATCTGTCTATGAAGTGACATATCTTTTATTTCTACTTTGATTTGTTGCATAAGTTCAACAATCGATTGTTTAATAGTATCATATTTTTCTACTTTGACAAATTCACTGTCTATCGTATGATATTGAGATCTGAGTGCACCATAAAGAGTAGGAAATGCATTCATATACTTTTTGGTATCATGTCTTCTTTTGGATCATTGCGTATAAGGTTTTTCATCATCCAAAAGTAACTCCAAAGTCCTGAAAATAACTATTTTCCCATCAATATTGACTACTCTTCGAGTTTTTTCAGATTTTTCTTTATAATATTCAAGTGCTTGTGCACGTGCAAATAATTCCTTAACATTCTGTGTAGCAACATCAGCAGCATCTATCTGAAAGACATCCAAGAACGATTGTGGAATTTTATTCGGATCGATAACAACGGCATTAATTAATTCTTTATGCGTCGCTTTACTGCCAAATGGCTTACGAAAGTAGTAATCAGACGGAGAAAACGCTGACTGCAAAATCATAGGAAGATAATTAATTGAAGCTATTTCCTCTTTTTTCTTCCATTCAAGGACAGATTTTGGAGGAACGATTTTACCTGAACATAAGGTTTGCTGATACTGAGGAATCTGAGATTGTAAAGCTAAATCCGTCTGTTTAATACGCAAAAGTTCAAGCAAAGACGCTTTAGTATGTTTAGCGGTTCATTGTGGCAAAAGATGCAAAAGCGTATAAAGATCATTGCTATAGTGTTCTGCAAAAACAGATATTTTAGAAGACATTTCAAGCCCCTGTTTAAGTGAAATGATTTTGTCATATTGTTCAGAAAGACTCATAGAAAAATTCAAGGCAAATAAAATAGACAACAATTATCATATATTTTTAAAAACATATGTCAACAAAAATTTCTAAATACAAACAGGGATTACTGCATGCATAATCAGTAAAAGTATACATAATATAAAAATCTTTTATTTTGTCTTGACTTATTATAAAAAATATATATACTAGACATGTCAAATAAAAAACTAACAAAAAAATCAATATTATGAAAACCACAATTTTTTCCTTCGTCATCGCCATTCTTATGATGGCAAGCACCGTTTCTGTATCAGCCACCTCAATTGATCCCATCAAAGGAAAAATTGAAAGCACTATGCGGTGCAAAAACGAAAAAGGCTGGAAACCAGCTAAACATCAAACCGCAAAAGTAAAAACAGCGACCATAAAACGGTCAAAAAAGAGCTTTCACCAGAAGAAATATCACTTCCGGAAAGCATAAAGATTTTCTTTCTCAAGCTGCTGATCATACTCAGCAGCTTTTTTTATTGCTTGATTTCACAAAAGAAAATATATATATTCAAACCACTCAAAAACAAAAAAAAATGAAAAAAACAAAAGCCATTATCATCGCAATTATGTTGATTGTAAGCATGTGTTGCATTTCTGCTTGTAACGCCAATAAACATCACAGCTGCCCTGCTTATGGTACTATGGGCAATTAATAAAAAAGCGTTTAAGATGCCTGGAACTCCAGCATCTTTTTTTATTTGAGAACACAAAGGAAATATATACACTACCTTCTATAGAACATTCATTATTTACAAAGATTGTATGAGCAAAATAGCAGAAGATATTTTATCAAGTGTCGATATCATAGACATTGTAGGAAAATATGTTCCTCTCAAAAGAGCTGGAGCAAATTTTACCGGTAACTGTCCATTTCACAACGAAAAGACTCCGTCATTTATGGTATCCCCTACAAAACAAATCTTCAAATGTTTTTGATGCGGAAAAGGCGGAAATGTCATAACCTTTATGCAAGAGATAGAAAGAATAGATTTTCGAGATGCTGCGAAAGAATTAGCAAAACATGCAAATATTGATCTCACAAAATATCAGATAGATCCCAAAAAACATGATGATCGACAAGATGAGAAAGAAAAGATCAAACGTATCCACAAAATAGCTCAAAAATTTTTTGTAGAACAATTAGCAAAGCATCCAGAAGCAAAAATATATCTCCATGAAAAAAGAAAGCTTTCTGATCAAACAATCAATGATTTTGGTATCGGATATGCACCAAATTCCCATTATGAATTAATCCAAGAGCTCAAAAGCAAATGATTCAGTGACAAGGATCTTATTGAAGCATCACTTGCAAAAAGATCTCAAACATGAGGAGATATCTATTGATTTTTCAGACACAGAATCACATTTCCGATCTACGATACCATGAACAACATCGTTGGTTTCAGTGCAAGAGTCATCGATCCAAACGATAAACCAAAATATTTGAATAGTGCTGAACACAAAGCTTTCCAAAAATCACAACTCCTCTACGGACTCAATCGAGCAAAAAATGATATCAAAGAACATAATGCACTCTTCATCGTTGAAGGACAAATGGATGTTGTTGGATTAGCAAGGATTGGATATCGTCTCGGTGTCGCTACCTGCGGAACAGCACTTACTCCAGAGCATCTCAAATTAATCAAAAGATATACAGAAAATATATTTTTATTATTTGATAGTGACGAAGCTGGACAAGAAGCAAATCTAAGAGCACTCACCCTCGCTTATCAAAACAATGTCTTTCCAAAAATCATCAAGCTGCCAGAAGGATTCAAAGATGTCGACGAACTCGCAAATACGGCAGATGGAAAAGAAAAATTCGATGAACAACGAGAAAAAAGTCAGGATGGATTTTCTGTTATTTTTCAGAATTTAAAAAAGAAATTTGATATCACTTCACCCATAGACAAACAAAAGATATTAAATATTTTATTCTGACTGATCATGAACATAGAAAACAATGCTATGCAAGATCACTACCTACAAATATTATGAGAAAATCTAGGAATCAGAGAAAATATTATGGAAGCACAATATAGGCAATTTGCAAAAAGTTGAGGAAAATTTATCCTTCAGCAAATAGCAAGAAAAACAGAAGGAAAAAAATACGAAATAGATAAAGAGCTTTTTGTCGCAGCATTATTTTACCAAGACTTCATCAAACAATTTATAGAAAATCAAGAGAGATGGATATCATTACTCGAACTTGTAAAAAAAATTATCACTACATTACCAGAAAGTAGTATTGCTCAAGCAGCCAATGAAGAAGCGGATAATAAAGAGATTGTAGAATTACAACTAGGACGAGACAAAGAACTTCATGACTACAAAGATGAAGAAAAAAAATACCAAATGATAAAACAGATCATTATGCCGATACTTCAGAAATATATTCAAAGAATCACAAAAGATACCAAAAATTCTAGTGATCTAAAACAAGAAATATTGAATTTCATGAAAAAAATATAACAGCTATTACTTAGTCTGTAAAGTGACTCCCGCATACTTCACGATTAAAAAAACCAAGAAAGCAGTAATCAAAAAATCTATAAGCGTAGAGATAACTTTTCCATATAAGATTCATTTATAGGAAAGATCTTCAATATGTTTTACTCTAAGTTTTGTCAAAATAGGTTGCAAAATAAGTGGAGTAATAAGATCTTCAATAAGTCATTTTATCAGCGTTCAAACTTTAGTTGCGATAAGCAATCATATAGCGATACCAAAAATATTATATTGAGAAAGAAATGCCATAAACTCTTTTATCATAATAATTCATGAAGAAATAAAACCAGTGTCGTTGTAACAGATTGATAAATTTTTTCAAGTGATTCTTGTATAAGAGAAAAAAAAATATACATCATTAAAATATAAAAAAGAGCAGATTATGTAATTAATACTTGAAATTAAAGGTAATTTCGATATTTTAATGCTGGTATAGTTTATTTTATTTATTTTACAAAAAAAGATGAATTTTTCTTTTGAGCTTCAATGAGCAGCATTGACTGGTAATGTAAATCCAGAAGCAATGATGTGAATGAGCACAATTCTTTGAGCGTTTTTTGGATGAATGGCAATTATTCGAACAATCATCTACTTAGCCATTATTGTATTCATGATTATTTCTCGATGGAGAGTATTCAAAAAAGCTGGACTTCCAGGACGAGGAATTTTGATACCTTTTTATAATCGAGTATTGATGTTCAAACTTTGATGACTATCAGGACGATGGACATTATCTATTCTTTTCCCTCCATTGTTTCTTGTAATGATGATTATCAATGCATTTAGAATTCCAACAAGATTCTGAAAACATCGAGCGTATGGATTTGGAATATTATTTATCAAAATTGTATTCATACCAATCCTCGCATTCGATAACTCAAAATATCTTGAAAAAAAAAATGCTAAACCTATCGTAAAGAATATTGCTAAACCAGCAAATACTCCAATAACTACTCCAGCAAAAAAAGTCTCTGCTAAAAAACCAGTTACTAAAAAAGCTCCAGCAAAAAAAGTAAAAACACTTACAAAGAAAAAATAATCCATACATCATAAAAAAAGAGAACGTCGGAGCAATCTGACAGTCTGCCCCGTACGAGCTACGGGAGCCTGCCCCGTACGAGCTACGGGGTTTTTTTAGTTCAGATTGATTTTTTAGAGGAAATATATAGAATAAAAGCACGGGGATGCTTCTGGATTTGATAGGAGGATTCCATATGTATTGGCCGCCACCATTCGACGAACGTACCGAGATTAAATAATCGTTCACTCAAAAAATGCTAAAACATTAAACAGAGCTTTTGCTCTCGTACCTAGCTATTCATTAGCCTAGTGACGTACCAACCCATTGTCCGACTCCTACTACGCTTTGGGTGACTAAGTAGGTAACCCGTTCACTTCGGTGGACACAGTTGTTATGGTAAAAACCTATGCCTGTTTACTGGCTAACGTATCCTGACATAATAACTCAAAAAAATTGGATAGTTAATAGACTATTGTGGTAGAAATCAGTATATATGCCTTTTAGACATGGGTTCAATTCCCATCATCTCCACCAAACAGTAATTTACATCAAGAAACTTGGTGATTCAATAGGAACAAAGCGGAAATCGGTAGGGTTCAGAAACTCTCCGATTTTTTGTTTACCTGTAAATTATTTCTGAACACTAATTGATAGAACATTCTCTTTTCATCAACATTACCGTTAGCCCACACATAGTATGGATCCTGTAATATTTCAAAAGCAACATCCATAACTTTCTCTATATTTATTTGTTTATCAAAATTTAACTGCCTTTGTAGAGTTTGTTTTTTAAGTTCCAACTCTTCTATCTTCCCTTCAAGTTTTCTCCTTGTAATCTCACTAGAAGTAGTAGTTATAAAGTCCAAAGCATTGTCCATATTCACATCTATATCTTTAATCTCTTTTTCTATATTTCTAGTAATCAAACCTTTATCTTTTTGCCTATTATTATATTCTCCCATCAATAATTCCTTAAGAAACACAACTGTTTTAGCTTCCATTTTTAGTCCCTTTACTATATCATCAAAATTATTGTGTATTTTCTCTGCATTAACAGATTTTCAAGCATAGACACACTTTTTATTGAAAGAATAATAAGGGATTGATTTTCGTTCTTTCCTCTTTTTTCTAGTAATTCAAGAGCTTAAAGGTTTATTACAACAATCACAGTAAAGAAATCATCTTAATGGAAATTCTTCATGAACCTTTCTGTGAGGAGCTTTATGGAATCTCTTTTTACCCATTCTTTCTTGAATTTTATCGTATATATCAATTGTTATAATCCCTTCATGTTTAGCTTTTCTTAAAGGGATATCCCAACTATGTTTAATTAGTCATTTCTGAGGTCATTTTCTGTATCTAGTTACTTTCTGATATTCGATATATCATGCATACAATATATTATTCAATATCCTAGCAGTAGTAGATCAATGGATAATATTCATATCTTTATTTTTTCTATTATTCTGGGTTCTGGTGAATTTCAATCATTTCCTTTCAAAAAAATTAACAACTTCCTCCTGAGAATTCAAAATTCAATATGCATATGATTCTAACCCCTCCTTAATTATACTAGCATTAGGCTCATCTTTAATTAGTAATCTTCATCAATCAATTGCTTTGGTTGTAGTATATCATATAGGATAATTAAATGGCCAGTATCAATCCAAAAGTCTTGCCTGTTGTCTTGTAATTACTCTATGTTTATTTTCTTCTCTAAATAATTGAGCATTAGCCGCCATCATTGTTTCAATGAAATGTCATTGAGGAGTATCTTCAAATTTTTGATTAACAGTAATCAACTCTAATCCCCTTTTATGCATTTCTAATTTTAATGCTCGATGGACATTAACATCTCTAGCTATTCTGTCAGCATTATCAGCAATAATAAAAGTAATTTTATCTATATTAGATTTATTATACTTATCAACAAAATCAAACATTTTTTTAATCCCTGATCTTTCTAAATCTCATCAAGACACTCATCAATCTTCGAAAGATTGTATTATTTTTCCTCAAATAATAGGACAATGTCTTTCACAATTAGTTAATTGAGAGTTAAGTCATCAACCATCCAATTGAGAACCAGAAGATACTCTAGTATATGCAACACCAAGTTTAAGTTTGATCATTCATTCCATAATAGTTATTTAGTAGGGGTAAATTTTGATTTTTCCATAAATTCTTCCAAATCATTTTGGCTTATTCTAAATTCTTTTCAAATTTTATACGCTTTAAGTTTTCAATTTTTGATATATCTATAAACAGTTAGCTTGGCTACCTGTAATAGTAACATCACTTCATTGATAGTATAGAATTTTTCCTGCATATTTAACATTTATATGATAGTAAACGATATAAAAAGTATACAAAAGATATATAAAATCAAGATTAAGTTAATTTTCTTTCTGTAATTTTGATTCTACATGATCTAACACAACATTTACAAATCTTTTTCATAAATTAATAATATCTTCTATTTCTTTATCAGATAGATCAATAAGCAAATCTCATAATAACTCTTTAGCTCTTTCAATTGTCATAGAAGTATATCAATTTTATGATAAATTTTCTTAGTTCTCATTGTAAAAATCTAGCCCTATTTGAAGTGTTTTTACTTCAAGTGGACACAAACTACCTTTGTCTAATTTTTATTAGTTTTTCATCAAACTTGCCGAATTTTTTGATTTCTTCATA
>JAEHHG010000036.1 GCA_019248075.1 Candidatus Gracilibacteria bacterium S5_H10
GTCGAACATTTTTCTGATCGGTTAACAGAGAAATCTATGATTGCTTGCCGAGTCTTTATCGTTCCAATCAATAAGGTAATAGCATCTACATATTGTGAAAAACTGTTTGCGTTGGTGTTGAGCCAATAATTCGTTGATCATAAAAAGTCTGAAAGTAATGAAGAAGAACTAAATAGCAATCAGCAAACATCGTTTACCTTATACAAAAAGTCATCACCACGATCAAATCAAACCGTTGCAGGAACACAAAATCTTTGAGATATAAGTGCGCCAGTAGGTGAAATTGTTTTATGGAGAAATATAACAAACGAAATAGTAAGCACCGGCGTAGCTCACGAATGATATATCAACACCAACTACACGCTCAAATCATTACGGACAGATAATGTCATCGTTTCCAAGATGATTATCCAAAAAGATGGAAAGACTATTTTTGAAAAAGATAATCAAGCAGCGACAGGAGCAATGAATATCACAGGACTTTTCTTTACAGGAACTGCACAACAAAGCTATGATTTTATTGCTATAGACCAAAACAACAATATCGCAAAACAAACAGTCACTATAGATATAAAGATACCAGGTATTGAAGTGATTGATGTCAAAAAAAGCGGAGAAGCAACCGCAGATATTGTAGCGAAAATAAGCAACGATATCGATGAATGAATGGTTATTTTCCAAAGACTAAGAAACGGTGTACGAAAAAATATAGCATGATCCAACCAAAATAGTGCATGAGGATTTGAGCTTTCTCCGAAACAGACAATCATCACCTGAGGAATATTTACGATAGGAAACGATATAGGATTGTATGATAGTCAAGAGAACGAGATAGCTACTATTGATGCAAAAACCAATGAAATACAAATCAATCCATGATATAAAAACAAAATAGATATCCACCTAGATTTCAGCACACATATTCCTGTAGTCGAACTAAGAGACAGAACAAACAACACGACACTCTTTCAAATTGTGTTGCCAATAGAAGCGATTACGGATATCCAAATGAATTCAGGAAAACCTGAGTACGAACAACTTAAGCTTCCAGATTGATGATTCTGAGATTTTAATAATTGATACTGTATCAAAAATATAAAGAATGATTGTATTCTCTATACGAATACCGCAGGAGCAATCTATATACCAGGGATGTATGCAAGCTCATTGCTAGGAGAATATCTCTTTGACACTAAAAACAATACCACCAAATTTATCATCAAAGACCAATCTAACACAAAAATAACGACACTCACCCTCCAAACAAAAATAAATAATTAAATATTTTCTGATTTTTTTTGACGAAAATATTTCAAGACATCTACCACACTTCCTTTCACATTTTACTTTGCAATCCATGAAAAAAACCATCATCTCAATCATAGTCACTATAGCCGCTGTCACTGGCGGAGCTTTCGCTCATGATTGCGCGTTGATCGTAGATACCAATGCAGACAATCTAGTCAAAAATTATCAAACAAATTATACGATATATCATAATTTTCTCCCGGAAGAGGCGTTTAATCAAGCAGTAGTCAATCTGAAGGCATACTGTTGTTCGCAAGTCATTCCGCAGTCATGCAGTCAGAAAGAAAAAAATAATGTACCAAAAACATATCCAGAAAGCGCATATCTTTTCGATCAGATCTTGGATGTCATGATGAGAAGGTTAGATGGAAATCAAGAGCTTGCCTACGGATTGACACCAGATCCTACAGGAAAAGAGCGAAGACAAAAAATCACAGAGATAGCAAACAATACTTCAGGAACGCCAGCCAATCAGATAGAAACCCTCTACACAACATATCGAACATTACATGCAGACAAGACAAAATTTACTGAAGTCGTGCTCAACAACTATCAAAAAAATACTCTTGCTACACTCTCACTCTTGGACAAATATAGTACGCTTTGCAGTTTGACCAAAGATATTTATACTAAGATGCAAAAAGATCTGACTATAGTCATTTGATGATACGCAGACAAAAACAGCTTTTTCAGTAGATGTGAAAGCATGGTCAACGCAAGAGTCAAAAGAGAAAATGGATATGTAAAAATATTGATGGTACAAAAATCAAATCAGCTCTTTGATGAAAGCATGAAAGCATACACCAAAAAACATTTCGTAGAAGAAAAACTTATGTGACTGTGGAATTTAGTAGCCAAAGTCAGAGACATATTCAAGACAATAGTAAAACAAGCTCCAGCATCTCAGTCTTGCAGCAAATAAACTAAAAAAGTCATACAGCATATTTATCTTTTAATTATTCCATCAATGAAAAAGATCATCCTGATTATGTTCACACTCGGACTTCTTATACTACCGATAAGCTCATTTGCACAACAAGACTCAAATGATTTTGAAATTATCCCCAAAGCATCAAGCGGATGAGAAGTAGAAACCGCTGTAAAAGCAGTCGGAAACGAATGAGGAAACGTCTGGGACAATTATAACGAACAAGCAGACAAATTAGACAACGTAGGAGACCAAATCGCATCAGGAATCATGACACGAGATACACTCCTCGACTACATCGTATACCTTGTAAGATTTCTTTCTCAGATAGGAATACTCATAGGAGTATTGATGATTATTTATGCAGGATATTTGTATGCCAGCAGTATTTTCAGTCCATCAAACATGTCAAAAGGAAAATCAGCACTCACCAACGCTATCATCGGAGTACTCGTAGTAGCATTTTCTTATGCAATCATGAAATTATTAACAAGCGCTTTCTTATCATAGATTCATAGTAGTATTACCACTTCTATGACGACACGCAGTAGTGCCGTGTCGCACAGAAGCTAGTTGTCGGAAATTGTGCTGATTTTTAAAAAACCGTTCAACGTTTTTAATTTGTAATTACATATCATTATGAAAAAGTTTTTATTCCTAAGTTTATTAGGATTGCCTGTATTGTTTTTATGAGGTTGTTCACTTATCAACAATAATGATAGTTGAATAAATACTTGAGATCTTGAAAAGATTTCTCAATTAGAACAACAATTAAGTTGATTACTGGAACAATTTTCTTGATTACAAGCTGAAAATGAAAGTTTAAAGGAGACTTTATCTTGAACTGTTAATAGTTTAAAAACTTTACAAGAAGAGAATGAAGAACTACAGGCTGATGTTGATAAGTACAAAAAAATGATTGTTGACTCTAAATCAAATAACAATCAAACGATAACACAAAACAATGTATCATATTGATTTATTGAATGATCTTTAAGTTATCCATCAGATTGAATACCTGCAGATATGAAAATTTGTGCACAAAACACAACAACACAGGCATTAATATGTACTACAGATCATATAAATAGCAATCAATACACATATTGAATAGGTTACAAATTAAAAGTGCCAGTAGGAAATTATTATGTATATGCTCAAGTACAATCTTGGAACAACAATTACAAATCATACTATTCTGATTTTGTAATTTGCTGACTAAAAGCAGAATGTCCTTCACACAATCCTATACAAGTTTCAGTAACACAAAATAATATAAGTACAAATATAAATCCACGAGATTGGTATCAATAAAAAAAAAATCAGCACAACTAATCCGACAACACGGCCTATACGACATATTTCATACATCGTACGAGGCCGGAACGTTACCATATTTTTTACTAAAAAAAATCGTCCCCAAGGACGAAAAGAAAAAAATCTAAAACGTTTATTTGCTATTTTCTATCTTAGTTTTTAGCTCAAGACTCATTTTGTTGATATCAAGCAAAGCTTCACTGAAATTGTTCCAGAAAAGCTGATTGTCTTGGAGAAAATCTACCATATTTTGGACAAAAGAAATACCAAGTCATTGAACATACGTAGTTCTTATGCTATCAATCATTTCATCAGATACTTTTGTATAGGAGTTTACACTGGTGCTGAAGTTTTCGATGTTGGCGTTGATATCAGACAGTGAAGTAGATTGCTCTAAGCTCGCTTTATTTTTGGCAGGATCAGAAATTACGAGATATTTATTGTAATCATCTGCTTTTGGAGCGCTCGTATTCATATCCAAGACACCAAGATTGAGATTCATATTTGCTTGGATTGCTTCTTTGCTCTTAGTTAGAGAGTTTTTTTTGGAAAAGACAGGTTTAAATCATACCTGAAGCTTAAAAGCAAAATTGTCAGCGAGGTTGATCTTGATAGTTCCATCAAGAAATTCTTTGGTTTTTGAAAATTTTACCATCTGACCACTATCTCTCAATCACTGCAAGACATCAGAGATTTCTTGGAATATTGCTTGGATACTAAAGACTTTTTTCCCTGGTGAGACAATTTTGGTCTGGACAGGTACTTTACAAAATTTGATACGATACATATCCTCCATTTTTTGCCATCAAGCGCCATTGGGTCCGGCTATCAAAAAGCAGGTACAATCAGAGATACACAAAGCTTTTTCTTGTATTCATGGAACATCATCACATTTTTTGATACAAGAACCAGCACAATCATATTCACATTGTTTCTGCTCATCAAAAGGTAAATTCTTACATTCATATTCGCAAGTCCCCGGAGCAGCTTCACCAAAAGCTTGTTCAGAATAAGTATTTGTTACTGTTTCTATCGAAGCAGGATCATTGGTATTGGTAGTTGTGTTTGTTTTATAAAAATCGTTAAGTAAAGTATCATTGACGACATCATTAAGATTAGCATGATCCATGAAATAAACAATACCAGAAATATATTCTTCGGGACTCATAAGCTGCACTTCATCCTCCTCATATACAGGAGCAGTTTCGTCATCTCAGGAAAGACACTGATTTCAGATCAACAAAGCAGAACCAACTGAAGAAGATGATGTCGTTGAAGAAGATTTAGTCGAAGAAATAAGATTTTGTACTTCCTTATCTTCAGTGAAAGAGTCTGAAGAAGCAGTCGATGAAAGCGATGAAACAGATGATGAACGTGTGCTTACATTCGATGCAGAAGAACTCGTTGAAGATACAGAAGAAGAATTGGATCAACCTCATACTTGATAAGAACTTTGATCTGACAACGATGACGTATTGCTACCATTTTGCGCAGAAGATTGCTGCGATTCAGGCAACCTATACAACAAGATTTCTGGACTCTCTTGCATATCTTCAAACAAAATCTTACCGATTTGATTGATATCATACAAAAGATCAAAAGCACTATCATCCAAGGTTCCATTCCAAAAAAGATCAGATCAGAAATTGTCTTGGTTGAGCGTAGAAAGTGCATACGCATTACTGTATCCATCATAATATTTTCTATTCACTTCTTCATTTAGCGCAGCTATTTCAGGAGCTGTTGCAGGAGTCTGGATTCACTTACATGCAAAAAAAGCAGCATAGCTGAGATTGATTTCACGTAAACTAGGTTTTTTAGTTCATTCAGGAAGTATTTGATCAAACGTTTGCTTGAAAGAAAAATTTGAGTTATATAAGATATTGATAAAATCAGATTCTTGGATTGCAGTACATTCACTGTAATATCATTTGAGCGAAGAAAAAGAGGCCATTGTAGCAGAGACTTCTCTATCCTTGGCAAGTTTCAATGATGTATCATAAAGATTGCTGACGACAACTTTTCCTTCAAAGACATCTCACATACTAAAGACATCTTCTTTCATTTGTGTGAGCGCTTGAAAAAAATCAACAGCAAAAACTGAAGAACACGTTCCTATAAGCAAAAATACCGATAAACATAATTTATTCAGCATTTGTGTATCTCCTTTGTAATAATGTAAGCTCTGTATCATCATCAAAGCTTCAGCGTGAGTATTTTGCTCGTACAACATTTGCAGAACTATGATTCAAAGATATCGTCAACAACTGATCGAATGATCGTGATTTGTGTGCTCCTATGAGCAATGATTGTGATCTTTCCAAAACGATACCACAACTTTTCAATGATATCATGAATGATTATGTAAATATCAAACAAGCAAGTTTGTATGGCTTAGTCAGGGAATATACAGATGATACTGATCTCGGAACCTTGGTGAACGAAATGTATTCGCTTCCTTATTTTGGTATTCCTATCTGTGATGATGTACAATATCCTTATGATAGAACTTGTCGTATGGTAAAATCCTATATTAAAAATGTGAAAAATGTCTTACAAGATGTCCGTATATTTGATTCAAAAGCAATATTGAATATGACGCCAGGTGACAAGGATATCTCTTGCTCTCAATGAGCAAACGTACAATTGAATCTGTTTTATTGTGGATTTAAAGATACATGAGCAGCAATGGTAGCTATCTCGTTCTCTTGACTATCATACAATCCTATATCGTTTCCTATCGTAAATATTCCTCAGGTGATGATTG
>JAEHHG010000037.1 GCA_019248075.1 Candidatus Gracilibacteria bacterium S5_H10
ATGAAGCCTGATATATGATTGATTGTCGTTTGAGTGATTATCTGAATTTTTGGTTGATATATCGTGGCAAAATTGTACTTTATGATCAAAATAAAAAAACAAAGAAGCGATGCTGTGACAAGATCTCGTAATGTTGTGTTGTGACATGTTCATGAAAAAATAGCGCCATTATTGCCTAATTTTCCTTATTCTTACAAGGATTTGGTGTTTTTGTGAAAAGGTGTCGATTATCTTGTTTTGGATGGGCTCTCAAAATGAAATCTGAATCAAATTGTTTTTTTGGAAATAAAAAGCGGCGTCTCTACGCTTAATAGGAATGAACAAATGGTGAAACATTGCATTCAGCAAAAGCGTGTAAGCTATGAAATATGGAGAAAATAGCGAAATATTGTAATAGGATGATATTTCAATGGTAGAATGTTGGACTCCGAATCCAACGACGTAGGTTCGATTCCTGCTCATCCTGAATGTAAATAATTTTAAATTTATAATTTGAAATTTGGAATTTGAAAACGTCGGTTAGTAAAAAATTATCTATCATATTTGCGTATCTCAAAGAACTTTTTCCTGATCCAGATACGGAGTTGCATTACTCTACTCCTTTTCAGTTAGTTGTGGCGGTAATGTTGTCTGCACAAGCGACTGATGTGCAAGTGAATAAAGTCACTGCAAACCTTTTTAAAAAAATAAAGCATGCTGATGACCTTTTGACTATGGGATTTGCTAATTTTGAACGTAGTATCAAGTCCGTTAATTATTATCATTCGAAGGCAAAACATATCTATGCAACAGCACAAATAATTCAGAATTCACTTGTCCACGAAGGTGGGGAATGCAGAATGCAGAATAAAAATTATAAAGAATGAATTCCTAATACACTTGAAGAATTAATGAAATTACCATGAATTGGCATAAAAACAGCTAAATTGGTACTTCATGTTCTCTATGATAAATCATATATAGCAGTAGATACCCACATTCATAGAGTAAGCAATAGATTATGATTAGTTATTACCACAGCTCCGGAAAAAACATCAGAATTGCTTGAAAAAATCATCCCAGATACATACAAAGATCACGCACATCACGCATTAGTGTTATTTTGACGCTATTATTGTAAAGCAATACAACCAAAGTGTGAAACTTGTAAATTGCAGAAAATATGCAGGTATTATACCACTGTCATTGCGAGCAAAGCGAAGCAATCCAATGACAATTAATTATGTTTATTGTAATAATTTTTAGTTTTTTATATTGTTTAATGTTTAAAATCATCGAACCTCAATGGGGAGTAAATCTTTTGCAGTCGTTGTTTGCTTGGATGCAAGCTAGTGTTTTCCTATCATATCGGATTCCTATTTTGGCTGATATTTTCGTATTCACTTATCCTGTATATTTATTGACGCTTTATATCTATGGAATCGTAGAACATAAAAAGTGAAAAGTACAAGGATTGCAGAAAAAAATAGCAGCATTGTATATATTGGCAGGTACTGGTTTGAGCTTTCTTGCAAATATTGGTGTCCAATTTTTCATTGATAAGGTTAGACCAAATGTTGTTTTATGACTTACTGATCTAAAAAACGAGACTATCTTAAATCATTTTATGCCAAGTAGCAGTTTCCCTTCTGATCACGCAGCACTTACTATGTGAATCGCTATGATGTCGCTTTTTCGAGGTATAAAAAATAAGGACAAAAAATTCCTCCGATTTGGAGGAATCCTGATTATTTTTTCTTTGATAACATGATTTGCTAGGATAACTTCTGGTGTACATCGACCGACTGATATTATCGGTGGAAGTACTGTCGGTATCATTATTCCTTTGTTTCTTATGCGGAAACCTTTTTATAATTTAGGAACTAAGATTGCTGCAAAAATTGGAAAAGCTATTTAAGCTGGCTTTTGGGGAGTGTTTTCTAATTTATTCTCTGTCACGATATATGATATATCTTTGCTTCCTGCAAATAAGTAAGAAGCTAAATATCTTCAAGTATCTTGTGCATTGTTGATGATATAATTAACTTTTTCTTTGGAATCGTTGAAGTATTCTGATGGTACTGCTTTTCAGTTTTTGTCTTTTACTGTCTCCCAGATATTGTTGTTGGCTTTTGCAATGGTATTTCGTGTTGATTCATTGTCTATGATCTCTGTTATAATTGCAGTGAATGTTGCTTTGTCTTTGTTTTCTACTTTGACCTTTCTATTTTTAGGATCGATAAGACTTTCCTGACTCACGGGTGTGTGATTTTTGTCTTTGTTGTAAAAAAGTATTCCCTTTTGTATGATTGCTGGATCGATGAATCCTAGCTGTTCTGCGTCTAAATCAGATATGCTTTTTATGAATTCTTCTTTTGCTTTTTTATCTTCAAAGTTTTTTTGTAATGCTTTAGCGCTTGGTGATTGATAAGATTTTTCTATTCCTGCTGTTCTCCACTCTCCATCTGTAGTATCTAAGTTTTTTGTTAGGTCTGTTATCGCCTCTTTTTCTTCTTTTTCCAAAGCGAATTCTTCGGCATATATTTTATCTATTTTTTCCCAGAAATTTTTTGGAAATATGCTTTTAAGACCTCTTTTTCCTATACCTAACATACTCATCAATGATACCAACATTTTACCTAATGTATCTATAGTGTTTCCTTGCTTCTTTGATTCTATGCTTGATCTCAGTTCTATAATCAGCTTATTTTGATCGTCGGTCTTTTTTATAGCTTTGAATGTTGCACTTTCTACAATAAAGTTGAAGTTTTTGATTCTGGTTGTTTTATCTATTCCCAGCATATTGATATTTTCTGGTCTCATATAGGAGACGTATGTAGTTATGAGATTAGGATTATTTATGACGTACTGTGTTAACATATCAGCAAATCCATTTTTGATAAAAGATTCATTATCTTTATCTGTATCTTCTATTTTGTATATTTTTATACCTTCTATGATTTTTCATAAATATTGCTTGGTGTATGGTTCTCATTGTATATCTAGATAATGTTTTAATCACTGAAAATATCCTCTATCTTTGTTAAAGTATTGTATTCCTTCTTTTCCAGCTTCAAAAATATTTTCAGAAAATTCACCTTTTGCTTCTGCTTGTTGTGCTTTACTATCTTCTAAATGTTCGTTTGTTCCTCGAGCAATAAATTTGTCTGTATTGTCGGTGCTTCCGTTTACTTTATATTTGATAAGCCAAGTGTTTTCTTTAAATTTTGGTCAAAATCATGGTGATGCTTTTCCGATGGTTATTTCTTGTATCTTATCTTTGTCTCAATAATATTCTCCTACCAAGTCAAATACTCTTTTTTGATATACATCTTTGGTAGTGTTGGTGATTATTGTGTTTTCTTTTCCTTTGTTCACAAATTCCATTACTGCATTGAAATCTTCTAGTGATCCCGTCTCAAATAGAGTCTTTGGGTCTACTGTGCTAGAAAGAATATCAATGGCTTTTTGATCAGTTTCTTTGTTTTCTTTTTCTTGTTTTTGTTGCTCTAATTGTAATTTTTTGTCTGTAAGTTGTTTAATAATTGTTTGCACGTTTGTATCTTCTGGTTTATTTATCCATGCGATAATATTGAGATATGCATCAATGACTTGAACGTCATCTATGGCTTTCATGTTTTCGTTTTCTGATAGTATATTCTGTGTAGGATCAAGCAATACTGGTTCTAAGTAATTTACTATTCCCTGTTGTACATTTTCTTTGTGTTTTTCTATTGTTTCATTCACGTCTATATCTTTTTGTGATTTGAGAAAATCTGTAGCCTCTTGTGCTTTTTTAGCTTCCTGCGAATCTACTCAATCTCTAACAAGGTTTTCAAGATTGTTTCCTTGTTTCTTGATCTCTTTTTTGCTTCCGTCTTTTTCTTGGTTTGTTTGTTCTTTTAGTGACATATTGGAACGATAATAAATAAAATATTACATCTCTTGTATCATAGTCTCTATTTCTTGTGTTTTTTCTTCGTCTTTTTGATGTTGTGCTTCTTCTAGACTTCTGATTTTATTTAAGATATTCGCTGTTTTATCTAATTTTTGTTGTTGAGCTATGTCTGTGATGTTTTGTCTTACTTCTTGCAACATAGCGACAAATGTATTTATCATCTCATCACTTACTCCGTCTTTTTCTACGATAATTTTCATATCTTTGGCTATAGGTACGATGTCTTGTATCGCGTTGAGTAGCATAAGGATATATCCTTTTTTTGTCATATCAGATGATTTCAGAAGATAAATGAACTGATGATTTCAGAAAATTGTTTGATAGTTAATATTACTCGAAAATAGTCAAAAATACAAAAAAATACTCCATTTGATCTTTAGGAGTATTTACATTTTGTGTAGATAATATATAATAGTAGTTTTATTTTTAAAAATCAGACATAATAGCGTCTGTGGTTATATATTTTCTAAGCACTTCGTTGGACATTCTTTTTTGCTTGATCAAAAAAGAATGCAAAAAAATCAAGACAGATACAAACTCAACAAACTGTCGTTTCACTATGTAAGATTTATTTATCTCACTTTGTTCGCCCCGTAGTACTACGGGGACTCACTTCAGTTCGATTGGATTGACTGCTTTGAATTTGGAGAGTTCTTTGTCATGTATCTGTCTGCTGTAGACAAGTTTGTCAGAATATTTTTATTTTTTGATATATTTTTTTCTAGAAAAATTTGATTTCTTATTACTTATTCATTGATTTTATTATCATGATTTTTCTCCCTACTTGTTGTCATTCTCTTCCGTAGATTTCAGGTATATTATTGGTTTGGAGCCCAATCTTGGTAGCATAATCAGATATATATTTTTCTACTGTGTTATGTTCTCCTGCATAATATGGTATAGTGAATACGGCAAGAGCTCAAAGCTCTTTGATTCTGTCGATAAAACTTGTGTACAGCTGTACGACTTGTTCTTGGAATCTTTGGATATCTTGTGATGAAGTGGTTTTGGTGACAATAGGTCACAATCGTCATTCAGTGACTATAAGCAACCTTTCCTTCGTTTCCTCTCCTATCACAGAGGTCTTTAGTTTTTGAGTAATATCGTGAGTGAAGATGTCGAATTGTTTGTCTGGTGTGTAAAATTTGGTAGTTTTTCGTCGAGTAGCATTTTCTTCGGCATAATTACTTTTGATATCTGAACCTATAAAATCGTAACCGAAATGGTTTGCAAGCATTCATGTAGTTCCTGAGCCGACAAACGGATCATAGATACAAAGATTTTCTATCTCAAGTTGTGAGTGATAAATAACGTAACTGAGTCAGATATTTATCATCATATGCGTCAGTTTGGCTGGCATCATACCCATTTGCATACTGCGTCATGGTTTACCAAAATCTATTGTTTCATATAATTCTATATTTTGATACTGCTCTACTATCCCATATAATCCGTTTTCTAGATTAATGATTTCTTTTCCTTTATTTTTTATTTCTCTATCTGTATGAAAAAGACGGAGTAAGTGATGAGATGATAAATACATTTGTCGCTATGTTGCAAGAAGTAAGACAAAACATCACAGACATAGC
>JAEHHG010000038.1 GCA_019248075.1 Candidatus Gracilibacteria bacterium S5_H10
TCCTCCTTCACAAAAATGTCACAATTTAGTTACATATATATTATTTTCACATGATAGATCACTTACTGTACAGGTAGGTAAAGTAGTGCTTCCACCGCCACCTCAACCGCCTCATCCACCACCGCCTCAACCGCTCGTTACGATAGGTTGTGCTTTTGTAATAATAGAATAAACTCTTGCAATCCCTCATATAGTTATCGTTGATGTAGTGCTGCTAGAATAGTAAGAAGAAGAAAGTAACTTTATTACAACAACATCACCAGAAACAACAGTTCACGTAGATCAAGTAAATGCTTGTCCATTGATACTATATGTTCATCATGTAATGGAAACCTCTGTTCAGGTAATAATGTTTGCTACAACAATTCATGATGACTGGTAAAATGTAGATAACTCCCTATTGTATATTGTAGAAAGAGAAATTAGTTGAGGAATATTTATAATAAAGCTTCCGGTCTCAGAAGATGAACAATTATAAAAACTATCACAAGAGTTCACTTTTCGATAAAAATATTTACTTTCATTAAGAAGCCCAGTTATGGTTACTCATGTAGTTGAAGTTATTCATGTATAAAGAGGTGTACTTGATCCGCTAGCATAAAGTTCATATCTATAGCTAATAGATCATGATGCTACTCATGTATCTTGGCTAGCAGACCAATAAATGTTTTTTGTGCCACCTGTTTCAATGATTGCCATATTTATAGGCGTGATAAGTGTCGCCTGTGTTGGTGGTGTTTTATCTATAAGAAAACTTGCTCCTGTAGTGTTTCAAACAATATCGGTAACCAATAAAGTAAATGATCCTTCTCCTGTTATCGTGATTGTTCAGGTATAAGAAATTCCATTTAGTATTGCTGTTGCTCAAGAATTGTTATCACTAAAAGAAATAACTACATTACCCGTATATTGTTTCTGATTTTCTACTCACGTAAACACGGGTAGCTCATTATCTATCCAATTCACATTAGCCAATACAGATCACGTTTTTCCCAACCAATCTCTAAAAGTAAATTCAAAAGTTCCATTGTTGCTAAAGGCAAAACTTGAAGTATTGATTTCAAAAAGCTCTTTGTTCCATCACGTAAGTGTGGCAACGACACTACCACTAGTAAAACTTCCAGAAGATGGAGAATAGCTTACTGTTGCTGTAGGGTCTGATGAATCAATATAAAAACTTGTACTAATCATATCACCAGTAATTTCAGATCAACTCAGTGATGTATATACTTGGAGTTCATAGTATCCATCACCGCTAAGTGATAGAGTGATTCCTGTATCTGCTGTTCCTGTAGTAGTCAATACTTCTCAAGAATACAACAAAGTTACATTGTACAAATCCATTGCACCAGAAATGTCAGAAGGATTCATTTCAAAATACGCACTTGTTACACCTGACAAATATGCTCATTCTGTGATTATATCTGTTTTGCTACTATTCTCATATGCTTGGAGTGTGTCTATTTGTTTCATGAAAAGATAAGCCAATCCATTATAGACATTGAGTCTTTTTGCGTTTAAAATCAATCCGTTCAAGGTATCCAGGCTTTCTGATTTGGAAAGGAGAATATTCTTTATCTGTGAATAAGATAAATCAGGTCTATATGACCAAAGAAGTGAAAGTGCTCATGCTACATGTGGAGCAGCCATAGATGTTCAACAAGATCGGACTACGCCATTTGTAGGATAGGTACTATATACACATCCAGGAGCTGCTATACTTATTCTTGTTCCATAATCAGAGTTTGCTCGGAGATAGTCAGTTTGAATAGTTGCTCATACAGAAATGGCATTATCTAATGCGGATCGGTATGATGTCGTTGCAGCAAAATCTGCGGGGATGACAAAATCGTTTGCTATATGTTGATGTGCTCGATTACCTGCAGCTATGACAACCAGTCCAGGAAAATTTTGAATAGCTTGATATAAGGCAGTATCAGGATTATACGGACAGTTATAACATGTTCATCATCGACTCATATTTACTATCCTTGCACCATTGTATTTTGCAAAACTTAATGCTCATAAAGCAGCATACGAACTTATTCATCAGTTGATTCATAAATTAATATTCATGATTTTTGCATGAGGATTGATTCCTGCTACAGATAGCCCATTATTGGTTTCTGCTCATATGATTCCAGCTACATGAGTTCCATGTCCTCAGACACCGGCAGTTTTTGATCAATCATATCAGTTAAATCCACCTCAAAGACATCATCATCGATAAATTCCTGTCGTAGTAAGACAATTAGTTCAATCTCGCATTTGGTTAACAAGATCCACATGAGTATAATCTACTCCTACATCCATAACAACAACAGTCGTCCCTGTTGTGTCTTGATTCCCGTCTCCAGATCGAATATCCATAGCAGGTAACCAACCAATATCGCTTCCTGGATTTCAAGGAATAGATATCACTCATCATGTTTGCCCTATATTAAAAAGTGACCATTGAAGACTGAAATATGGATCATTTGGTACAGGAGAAAATAAGGTATAAACATAATTTGGCTGAGCATATTCTACGTTTGGATCTTGCAAAAGATCAGATATCGTACTTTCTATATTTTTATTTTCTTCTACGGAAATAAGGGCAACATTTTCTTTAGGAAGAATTTCTTCGGTAGTAAAATCTTTGCTGTCTTCCATAGTGGAAAGTGTCTCCATTCCGCGTGATTTTTCTAAATTAACAGTATCATCATTGAATTTAACCACAACTTCACCAGGAATATATTGCATTCCATTTTCATCTACCATAACGTCTACAATCTGTGCAAACGAAGATGTTCAAAGGGAAAAAAATATTCCAAAAATAACGATGACTATAATCAATGTAGTTAATGTAAGAAATTTATTTTTCAGCATGAGAATTGGAATAAATAAAAATTATTTCACAGTGAAATGAATGATACCTATTTTTGTTTCATCCATAAGGACTACAATAGAAGCTGTTCAAATTTTTTGACTGAGAATAGTAATATCTAAAGATCCATCGTTGATCATTTGAATATTAGATACATTTGCTTGTAAGATATCATTTGTCGAAAGCAGTGTAAATGAGAATGGAAGAAGTCCAGAATATTTTTCACCAGTTTTTTTGTTAGTAATCTCAAGTGTTAATGTAGCTGTTTCACCAAGTTTAAGTGGTGATTTGGATATGAGTGTAATTGCAACATCGTTTTGTGTCATAAAATGCTGAGCAATATCACTTAAGTTTTCAAAATTCAAAGATATTTTTTTGTCCACGATATCCTGTTGGATATTTGTAGTAGTAGTTGTGTTGTTATTGTTTGTGTTTGTACTAGTTGTCGCATTATTATTAGTTGTCGCATTATTATTAGTTGTAGGAATATTTGTATTATTGTTATTAGTTATGTTGCTGTTAGTTATATTTGTATTGGTTGTCGTAGTATTATTACTTGTGTTTGTATTATTAGTTGTAGGAATATTTGTATTGGTTGTTGTAGTATCATTCATAGTCCCTGTGTTTACTATCCCTGTATTTGTTATTCATGTCGATACGGTGTTTGTTTGATTAGCTGTTTTATTATTGTAAATATAACATTTTATCTGAGCTGTTGTAAGATCTTCCCAGCGATCAGACATGGTGCTTCTAGCTACTCGTGCCATATCTCTGACAATGATTTTTTTGAGTGATGGATCATAATGGACGACCTTACCTACATGCCCATACGATCAGAATTTTCCTCATGCATCATATATTACCAATGCTCATTGGCTTGGAACAGATCAAATTTTATATCATGTATCTGTTGCGTTTTTACATCGATCGACGGCATTTCCTCACCATGTTCTCTGTTGAGTAGTTTCGTCTATGTAAGGGAAAAATTCAGGAGAAATTCTCGCTGCTCAATAGGTACAGTATCATTTAGCAAAAGTATTTTCTATGCTAGTATCCATATTTCGGATAGAAATGATATTCCCTTGTTTAAGTGATGTCGCTGGATTTTCCATAGCGGTCAAAAGTGCTTGAGCTACTTCAATGCTGTTTGCTCTATACAGATCTTGACTGAGTCCAGTAAGATTGGTAAATCCAAATCAGACAAGCATTATTGTACAGATTATCATAAGTTCAAGTCCATGAAAAATATTGTGACGTAGATTGCTAGCAACATACAAAATATGATGAGCATGTCTATGAAAGTGCTTTATTATGTGATGATGGATTTTTTGATGTAATGCTACTTTTTTTTTCCTTTTCATCATGTGCTTATAAATAAAAGTTTCTTTAATAATTATACACAGGAAAGCAAAATTTGTCAAATATTTGCACATCAAATATCTTGTCTTTGTTATAAGAAAAATCGTAGAAATCAGCTTTTGGAAAATTATATGCTAAACTCGATGTAGCTTTTTTATTTGCAATATTTGGGTAAAAGATTAGAAAAACTTGTAATCAGGTACAAAATTATCAAATATTTTAGCTTTCAAAATCTTGATATCTTTTCTCATGCAACATATAACAAAACATATTTTATTCATATTGGATTATTATCTTCCTCATAAAGGCTGATCAGAAACGGTTTTTGAAGCTATTATTTCTCGTTTGCTTGCAAAATGATATACGATTACCGTAATAACAAGTCATCATGATCCCAAGCTTCCTACATATGAAAATAAAGGATCCTTCCATGTATATAGAATCGGAAAAAGTAGGGTCAGTTTTATGTTTTGGGCATTTTGGAAAGGGATAAAAATAATAAAAAAACATGATCATCAACAAGGAGAAGCAAAAATCTCTCTTATTCATACCAGTACCTATGGGGGAGCAATTCCTGCATCATTACTTGGAAAACTATTCCGTAAAAGGGTAGTCCTTACTGTGCATGAGATTTTTGGAAAATTACGAATGGCATACAAATGAAGACGAAAAGGGCGGTTGTATAAGTTATTTGAAAAAGCTATTTTTTGTTTTCCTTATGATGTGTATCATTGTGTGTCGTATTATACGATGAATTCATTAAGGATGGTATATAGGATTCCTGACAAAAAGATAAAAATGATCCATAATGGAGTCGATACGCATTTTCGAAATCCTGAGGAAGTATCTTCGTTTGATATAAAGACCTGGAAAAATAATTATGGACGAAACAATAAGTTCGTGATCACCTATTATGGTCATGCAGGCAAATCAAAATGACTTGATTATCTAGTCCGTGCCTTGCCTGAATTGGTTACCGTAGATCCACAATTACTCTTTGTATTCAATCTCATTGATTCAAAAAGGACAGCATATATCAAACAAAAAATACAAAAATATCATTTCTGATCCTCGGTTCAACTTTTTGATGGCTTCGAAAAAAATGACCTTCGTACCTTGGTTGCAAGCTCTGATATGATTGTCGCTCCGTCATTGTCAGAAGGATTCGGTTCCGTACATACGGAAAGTGTGGCGGTGGAAGCACTACTTTACCTACCTGTACAGTAAGTGATCTATCATGTGAAAATAATATATATGTAACTAAATTGTGACATTTTTGTGAAGGAGGA
>JAEHHG010000039.1 GCA_019248075.1 Candidatus Gracilibacteria bacterium S5_H10
CGTCTTTGTCTTTAGTTACTTTAAATTGCGATCCAACAAAGTTTTGAAAATATGGGATACCATATTTTGCTGTCATCTCAAAAAGCAAATTGATGTCAGGATCTTCTCGTGGAAAATCTTCTGTGATATTGTAAGTAGGGATGGGAAAAGTAAATACTGAACCTGTCCGATCTCCTGCAGTATATACTTCGATCAACACTCTATTGATAAGTTTCATCTCTTCTCAAAGATCTTTGAATTTCACGGGATAATATCATTTTTCTATTCCTCCGAGCATCAATGATTTTTCTTTAAGGTCTTCTGGACATGTCCAATCAAGCGTAATGTTGGTAATTGGTGTTTGTGTCCCCCAACGTGAAGGAACATTTAATCCAAAGATGAAGTTTTGCATTTGTTGGGTAACATATTTGTAGGTTTTTTTGTCGATAGCTTGTTTTTTTGCTGCTTCACTTTCAAAATTTATTCCTAAGCTTTCAAATTCTTCTTCGATTTCTTTTTTATATTTATGTATAAATGGAGCAAGGTACGTGTCAAAAGATGAAAACGCTTGAGCACCAGCCCATTCGTTCTGGAGTGTTCAGAAAAAATTAATCATCTGATTTACTGCAGCCTGAAGATTTTTTGGAGGAGCTGATTGTACTCTGTTAGTGAGTCCATTGAATCATTCTTCAAGCAATTGTCTCAAACTTCGTCCTGCACAATATCCAGAAAACATATCCAAATCGTGGATATGAAAATCTCCTGTCCTATGAGCAGTTCAGATTTCTGTAGGATAAATGTGTGATAATCGATAATTGGCGATGACTTTTCCTGATACATTCAAAATCAATCATCCCAAAGAATATCACTGATTACTATTTGCGTTTACTCTCCAATCACTTTGATCGAGATATTCGTCCATGGTTTTTCCTACTTCGACGACAACATTTTCTTGTGCTCTTGATTCTGCTCTTTTTTGGCGGTATAAGATATATGCTTTGGCAGTTTTGTCATGACCTTCTTTTACCAAAACTTGTTCTACAATATCCTGAATTGTTTCTACATTTGGGATTTCCTTGCCTATTTTTTTTTTCTACTTTTTGTTTACTTTTTTTGCAAGACTAGAGATGTCTTTCAAATCTGTTCCACCAACGGCTTCAATCGCTTTTTTGATAGCGGATTCAATCTTGTTTATATCGAAATCGATGATTGCTCCATTTCTTTTCCTTACTTTGTAGATAGCCATGCTTTATTGTTCTAATAGATAAAATGTCAAAAATATAATTAACAAGTGAGGGATAAATATATATTTCGGAAATATAGTCTTTATGAAATATGTGATAGCTAATCTGTTCGTTGTTAATCGTTCATTGATTTTAGTATTTACAATTTCTTGAAAATATGTTGAATATACAATATATTGTGGTGTTTTGAAAAACGTAGCCACTATATATAGTATCCTCTACGTATTTCAACAGAAAATTCGTTAAAAAAAATTGTCCCTGAAATGCCTTGGTGTATAGGGATAAAATTCATTATAGTAAATGTTTGACATTTCTTTAATTATAGAAAAATCAGAACTATCAAATAGCTCGTATAAGAAAATGATTGGGATTGTAAGAAAATTAAATATTTTTTAAGAAAAAATCTGCCGGTCATATGCAGATTTTTTCACTATAATGAAAGTACACAATATTAAATATTTTTAAACTTATACAACTCTAGTCCATTGATCATTCATGATTTTTCGTCGCTAATAGATTCGTTGGCTTGGACGATAATAATCTTGTCGTCGAGTGAGATATTCCCTTTGAAGATGATTCTGATCATTTCTTTTCCTATTCTTTTGAGGTTTTCATAGCTAAATGACTGAGAAATCTTATATCCTCTTACTCCTCGAAGCATATTCAGATATCTATAGTTTTCATCGTTTTTGGTAAATGCAATGATAGGCACTTTTGGTTTCAGACTTGATAATCTTCCTGCAGAATATCAGTTCTCAGTATACAAAACAATAGCTCTTACTTCAACTTCTTGAGTAGCTCTATGGGCAGTATAGATGATGTAGTCTCTTACCATAAATTCATTGTTTACATAGAAACGGATAGGCTCCTGTGCAGCAGTTTTGAGTTCTAAATTGTCCAAAGTATTTGAAAGTTGTGTTATTACATTCAAAGGATCGTCTTCCTGCAGTAATGTATCGAGCATATATGCATCCACTGCCATAGCAGAAAACTTCTTGAGCCAAGCTTCGTTGATAAGTTGATATTTGTTTTTTTCGAATTTTCCGACAAAGGTTACGATGACTGGTTTTCCAAGCATTTTGCATTTTTTGATCAATATCTCTTCATTGAATTTCATCGCTTTCATCGCTTTTTCGATCTTTTCAAAAACGAAGATAAGTCCATCAGAGACATCAAGCAAATCATCTATGTTTTTCAATGCTTCTTCGGTTTCTATTTTTGCGAGGATTTTCATATTTCCTGCATTTTTCGTTGCCAAAAATTCTTTGAGTTCCAAAATATTATCCCTAGTTTTTACTAGAGAAGGAGCCATAACGTGAACACCGTATTCCAATCACCATAAAATATCGTGTTTATCTCTTTCTCCCAAAAATGGTAAATTCAATTCATAATTTTGGAAAAAAACTTTATCAAACTGAATGATCCATCCTCATTCAATTACTTCGCAGAGTGTAGCATCTTCTTTGTTAGATTTGACCTTGATCACAACGCCGCTTTGTTGAAACTTGATGACTTGTCAGACTTTCAATTCCTTGAGGAAGGGAGCATCAACAAAAATCTTTTTGTCATGTTCTTGAGCGTATTCGCTGTATTCTATTTCGATGTTTTGTCTTGCTTTGACTTTGATATCCAAGACGTTTTTTACTCTGATATCGTTACCTCTGGTTTCCATCATGATAGTTTTGCTGTTGTCGAGTTTCATGATAGTATCGATATATTTTTTGTTATTGTCGTCAAATCCGCCAGACAATGATATCCTAAAAATATCGACCATATTGATGACTTTGGAAAGTACAGTTTCTTTGGCCAATGTGGGTCCTACGCCTGCGATGATTTTTGAAAAATGGAAGTTGTTCATACTACATATCTAAATGACTAAAAGAATTAATTTGGAATTTGGAATTTGAAATTTTACAACCTCTTAGCGTGATTACGTTTTAAAATTGTAAATTTACTTGTCCTCGAAGGAGGGAAATCCAAAATTTTAAATTTGTTTCTAGAGGTTATTGGTATCTACGATAACAAATCATCTTTTGTTGAGTGTTTTTATAGTGGGTTTGTTTTTGATAGTGACTATGGCACGAGCATCAGCAAGTATATTCACGATTTCATCTCCGATGAGGAAGCAGAGAGTTTGATTAGCAAATTCCTCAGGGAAAGCGATTTCAAGGACTGCACCTTTTTTTTGTGGATATATTTGTGTGCGTACATCTAGGAGTGGAAGGTCATCAAAACTTTTGAGGTCAATCTTGAGTTTCATATCTTTTTCCAATGCATTGATATTTGCTCACGCTTTTCCAATGACGCGTCATTTGGATGATTCAGGGACATAGAGATGTAATGTTGAAGTGCCTTTGATTTTTAAAAGGAAATCGCATGGCAGTAGTTGTTCTAGTTTTTTTGGTGATAGTGCTTTTTGCATATTCTGACATTGCGTTTTTGCTTTTGCTTTCAAATTTTCTTTCTCCGTTTTCTCCACCAATGAGCGGCATAACAACTATCTGTTCACCGAACGTATAGATTTCATATTCTACTTGTTTAGTCAAAAAGCTTGATATCACGATAACCGGTCTTGCTAAGTCTTCTGACTCCATCCCTTCTGGAACTTTGACCGTAAGCTGCAAGGTATATATTTGTTGGATAACTCCTTTTTCTATATAGATAACAGTATCAATGACTTGTGGAATGATTCCCATTTCAATAGTTCCCAAAAATCTCTGGATACTATCTACAGCTCTCGTCGCATGAATAACTCACACCAATCCGATTCCTGTCAATCTCAAGTCTTTGTAGAGTTCAAAATCAGACGTGTTTCTTACTTCATCATATACCGTATAATCCGGTCTTGAAAGCAATAAGATATCTCTTACTTCATCATGTGTTCCATAGGTGAAACTATATTGCACGACATCATCTGATACCATCAAATCACGAGGCGACTCAATAGTTTTGATGATGTTGTTATCTTGATGATAAACATCGACCAACGCTTGCGCAAATGTTGTTTTTCCACTTCATGGCGATCATGATATCAAAATACCTTTTGCCTGATTTCTCAAAAGATCAAAAACTTCTTTATCAAGATGATAATCGTCCATAGTCAATGTTTTGATTGGTTTCACGATCGTTATTTCCAAACCATCAGAAAGCGGAGGATATACGATCACTATTCTATAGGGTCCAAGCTGTAAGACTTTAGACAATTTTCTATCAATCTCTATGAATCCGTCGTCTCTGTTTTCAATCTCTTGGTAAATATTATCAATAAATTTTTTCATTGCTTCTTTGTCCATGGTTGCAGTATCAACTACAGGTTTCCAATTACCAGGAAATCATTTTTTTCTGACGATAGGGCGGCCTTCCTTGATATGAAAGGACATTGTCGTTTCATCGAAGTGTTGATCGAGGAAAGAGTTTCAGATAATCTGTTGCATCGTTTATCTTAGTGGTAAAGAATATGTAGCTTCCAGCGTTGTTTCAGTGTCATTTCCGACCTGATCGGAAATCCATACTTAGCAAACTGGATTCCGGATCCAAGACTTAACCCACGCAGTTCTGCGGGGCAGGCTGCCGGAATGACGTGATATAGTTATTTCGTTTTGCATTCACCGTCGTGTAAATATGTAGCTAACTTATTTGCATTCATCATACATCTATTTCCAAAAGTTTGCTCAACAGGATCACATGGTGCTTTGATACATTGGACAGCTACGCTTGCACAGACAGGTGCATATTCCATAGTACACATAGTGAGATCTTCTGACTGTCCTTTGCATTCACCTCTTGCGTATGCTCGTTCTTCACAAACGCTTCCGTCTGATAACGTACACATGCCTACTTGTCCTCATGTTGTATCTACTATCTCAAGTGTTCATCAATTGTTTACGCAAAACGTAGAAGCAGGATTTGCCATACCGACCGTTTCCGTATTTTCTGTTCAGCTTGTATATTCGTTACATTTTGGTTCACTTGGTGTCTCGCAGTACATTTCCGTACATGCATCTGGTCTACCGTTTTTGACAGAACAATTATTACATCCATCAAAGTAACTGACACAGTTTGTTA
>JAEHHG010000040.1 GCA_019248075.1 Candidatus Gracilibacteria bacterium S5_H10
TACAAATCATGCAACAACAGGCGTCACTTCATTCATAATTTTTTTGGCTGGTGCCTGTATGCGATCTTTTTTATCTTTTCTTGGTCTACCGGGTCATGACTTGATTTTTGTCTTTGGTTTTTTGGAAACAAATTCTTTTTTTGGTCTTCCGGGAGCTTTCTTTTTTTGTTTAATCATGATAACATAAAATGAATTAAATGACTATTATTGGTTTAGCGCATTAATCGCTTTTCTTGTCGCTGGTCAAAAATATCATCGGACATCAGGTCTATTTTCATATCACTTGAGTAATCATTTGCTTAGCTGAAATTGATAGACAGCCGCTTTTGTAGCAACATTATATACTCCATCAATGACTCATGAGTAGAATCATACTGTTGTCAGGACATTTTGCAAAGCTTTGATATCTTCACTGTACTGACCGCTCTTAAAGGGCTTTGTAAACACTATGGTAGGTGTTTTTTGTGGTGATGTCTGCGTGGATGATATCTCCACGGTATTGGTAGTTGAGGCAACGAGATTTTTTAATGACAGAGTAATATAGTTTTTGAGATATGTTGCATATTCTGTATATCTTTGTTTGAACTTTTGGATATACATAAGTTGAAAACCGCTATATATTTGATCTTTTACTGCAGATGTGATTCCATATTTTTCTATATTTGACAATCATGAATGGACTGCGAGCTGCATTGCAGTTATTCTCAACAAAAGGTTTCCTCCTGTATCTAGTGTTGAGAGCATATTTGAACAATTCAGCTGTTTGCTTGAAGTATAATATAACGAAAGCAGATGATCCACATCGTTTTTGAGGGTAAGATACTGTGAACGATCATATCGATTTTTCATACTATTGCTTACATATTCATTGATATCCATCTCATATTGTCCTAATACATACACTTTTTGTTGAGTCAATCCAGTAGTAAGAGTCTGAAGTCTTTTATATTTTTTGATATTGGTAGCTATCAAAGATTGTAAACTCGAATCCAAAGCGGTCAATCATTTGGTTTTGCTTATTTCTATCTTTTGGAGCAAATCCAATCCTGTTATTTTGTTGGTAAGCGTCATTATATCAGCATCCAATTGTTCAAATCCTGACGAAACCTTTTGGATGTTCGCCATTTTGTTTTTGATACCAGCCAGCAATTGTTGATTTGCTGAAAGATATGATTGAAAATTACTAACAAGTTTTGTGATCTCTGTCGTATATTCAGTAGAAAAATTTGCTATCAACGTCCTGTATGTTTGTGCTTTAGTATCGATTTCTGCTTTGAGTCTTGCCTTTTCACTTTCATAATTTGTACCAGATTCAAACATTGTAATATTGTTCTCTTCTTGGAGACGTTTTTTTTCTTCTAGTCATACCACCCTTTTTTCTAATTCCACAAAATCTTTGTTGAAGTCTACTTTAAATGCTATTTTATCTTTTTGAAGCTGATAAAGTAATCATCCGTCATTGATTGCTCAGAGACAGACCAATCCTTGATATTCGACACTTTTTACGATATTGAGTCATGTTTTTGCAAATGCCGTGTATACCGTAGTATATGTAGCATCAAAAAGATTTTCAATAGCTGTTTTTTCTGCCTGGAGATAATCGATAAGCACTCCATTATAGGTAGTCACAGTTGCAGTCGTAGCAAAGCTACGCCCAATCACGCAACAAAACGCTAACATAAACGAAAATATTACCATTTTTAGGACTTTTCTCATACCACTTTTTATTAAAAAGTAAAGTTGATAAGCCGTATTACTCATTTTTTTATACATTTATTATATAAATTCAAGTTGATTTTGGTTGTTAAAATAACTAGATTCCTAATATTTCTTTGTAAAATCGTTTTTTTGGAGTATAATTTATTTGTAACACATGCTACATTTTACATTCTAAATTACTTACATGACCTTAGTCCCAAGCGTAATAGAAAAAGTTAAATGATGAGAAAGAGCATATGATATCTATTCTAGACTCTTAGAAGACAGAATAATTTTCATCGGAGATCAAATAGACTCTCATCTAGTAAGCGCTGTTGTCGCACAAATGCTTTTTTTGGAAAAAAAAGATCCTGACAAAGATATCGTCATTTATCTTAATACTCCTGGATGAGAAGTATACAGTGGTATGGCTATCTATGATACTATGCAATATATCAAATGTAATGTCTCTGTGGTCGTAACTGGTTTGGCTGCATCTATGGGATCTATTTTCCTTGCATGAGGAACAAAAGGAAAAAGATTTGCGTTGCCACATAGCAAGATTATGATCCATCAACCGCTTATTTCATGAGGAGGACTTACCGGGCAAGCAACCGATATCCAAATCGAAGCAGAAGAAATGGTGAAAGTAAAAAATATGTTCATCGATATTATGGTCAAACATACCGGACAAAAAAGAGAAAAAATTGCACAAGATATGGAAAGAAACAAATGGATGACTGCAGAAGAAGCTTTGGAATATGGATTGATCGATAAAATTATTAAGTAATATAGTTTTTGATTATAAAAAAAATCCGCAAATGCGGATTTTTTATTTTTCTATATAATTTACATTGCTTGTAATCTCTTTATTACTCTCTCCTTGCCCATCACTTTCATAACAGAATACAAATCAGGAGTTTGTTTGGCACAGCAGAGCTGAATACGCAAAAACATAGCGAGATCTCACGTTTTCCCTATATATCATCCCTCTTTGAACTGTGCATTATTTTCTGCAAAACCATATTTTTTTCCGACATTTTTCAACTGAGCAAACCATTCTTCTACAGACATACTTAAATCAAGGACGAATATATATTCTTCGACAAAACTTTTTAAAACATCTGTTGGAAGGGGAAAGGTACTAGCTGAAAGGTCATTGTCCCTTTGTCCTTTTTCATTATCTCTAAGTTTAATTCGTTCGTCGTCGAAGAAAAATTTTAGTTGTGTTTCTACATCTACATACGTCGTAAATCTCTTCGGATCTTTTGGTGTATGACGTTCGATATTCATTGCAGCTTTTGCATAAGCAACATCAGATTGCATCAATACCGCAAGTTCTGGTGTATATTTTTTAGCTCGAGCGAGACTCTGATCATAGAGCTCGTCTGTTGAAATTCTTGATAAGTAATTGTTATTTACACTCTGAAGTTTTACCAAGTCGAAGAGTGCTCAGGATTTCGGCATTTTTTCAAGTTGTATGTCAAAATCGAGATAGCTTTTATCAGGATTTGCTTTTTGCCAATCTTCAAAATTTGGATCAATGATCGTCAAAAGATATTCTATGATTCATTGTGTCGCATATCCGTTTTCGAAAAAATACGAAATATCTGCTTCTGGATCATGTCTTTTGGAAAGTTTTCTTTTGTTTCCGTTGTCTAATTTCAACAATGGTGCTATGTGACAGTAGTGCGGATGCTGGAGTCCAAAAGCGGTAAATAACTGTATATGCAAAGGCACTGAAGCCAATCGTTCCTCTCCTCTAATCACATGCGAAGTTCTCATGAGATAATCATCGACAATATGTGCAAGATGATAGGTCGGTAATGCATCACCTTTGATCAATACAATATCATTGAAATTGTCTATAGTTTCTATCTTTCATTTTATCACATCTTCAAATACTACTCTCTTGGTTACGTCACCAGGTGAACGAAATCTTAAAACATAATTCTTATCAGTTTGTAATTTTTCTATAATCTCTTCGGGTGTTTTATTTCTTCGTAAGGAATAATTTCCATAGATACCTGGAGTGACTTTTGTCTTGGTTTGCTGATCACGGATAGCTTCTAATTCTTCTGGTGTCATCCAACAGGGATATGCTAAACCACTTTCCAACAAATATTTTGCAAAGACATTGTATAAATTTTTTCTTTGTGACTGTGTATATGGACCATAATTTCCCAAATCTATATTTTGTTCACCGATCGGTCATTCATCGATCTGGATACCAAACGTCTTCATCCCATCAATAATCAAATCTACTGTTCCTTCTATTTCTCTTTTTTGATCCGTATCTTCATATCGGAGGAATCTATTCGGCATTTGTTTCACGAAAATTTGCTAAACAAAATAATGGGACATTTATTCTCAGGATAGAAGATACGG
>JAEHHG010000005.1 GCA_019248075.1 Candidatus Gracilibacteria bacterium S5_H10
GTTATGATCCAGCTGATTCACAACATGACGTTTTTTATACTGACGCAAAACAAAATAGAGCACAAAGAACAAAGAAATCCCAAATATAATAACAATACCAAATAGCTGAATATACCATCACAAACGCATACCTTCAATATTGGGGATTGCTAAAAACGAAAAATCTGACATACAAAAAATTATAATAAGACAATTAAAATGGTAAGGATTCAAAGGAGCGCATATAAAAAACGTCATGTTGTGAATCAGCTGGATCATAACTATCATCAATCTCAGGATTTAGCAAAACAATTGCTTATCCAAAAGATTCATCAATCCTCAGGCAAAGATAAGCTTGTATTATTCATTGAATATGTGGAAAAATTTGTTACAACCAAGGCCTATGCAAATCCATGAGAACTTTTGTCAGCTCATTGATTTACTCAACACGAGGTTGAGACATGTAAACGTGTGTTGTACACGGATGCATTGCTTTCTAAAGACATAGAAATGAAAATAGAAAAAAGCTTCGCGATAAAATAAAATCATACCATACCATTGTCATTTACCACATAATTGAATCCTATGCTGATCGATATGATAGAACAATATGACGCAGAAAAGATAGCATTGTTTCGTGGTGTTTGGGAAAGAACGCTCTTACATCTCGCGCAACAGCAGGATCACAAAAAGATTCTTTCTTTTTTGTGTAAAGTCGGAATAGTTGATATTGATGAACGTGATAAACTTGTTGTTTTTGGTGTCCCTAATGAATTTATCCTTACCCAAGCCAAAAAATTTTTTGCAAAATCGCTTAAAGAAGCTATCAATGAAGTATATAATGATCAGTTTTCTGTTAAATTTATTGTCTATGCAAAATTTTCTAATAATAATGACTTGCTCGTTGATCTCAAAAAACTTTTGAACATAAAAGAGGTGAAAAAATCTGAACTTATGTCAGAGAAAAAAACTATCAAAAACGAATTGTCTCAATTTTTCGGCATTCTTTTTGATCCTAAATTTACGTTTGATACTTTTGTTGTATGAGCGACCAATAATATTGCTTTTTCAGCTGCAAAAGCAGTAACTGCTAATCCTGGACAAGCATATAATCCATTGTTTCTTTATGGAACTGTTGGTCTTGGAAAAACACATTTGATGCAGGCGATAGGAAACGAAATCATGGCGAAATTTCCTGATAAAGTCGTTGTATATCTTCCCACGAGTAAACTTATCGATGAAATCGTTACCGCAATAAAAGGCAATAAGCTCACCAACGTTTTGAAAAAGTTTGATGACGTAGATGTCCTGCTCATTGATGATGTACAATTTCTTGCAGACAAAGATAAAACCCAAGAAATATTTCACAATATTTTCAATGATTTTCAACTAAAAAACAAACAAATCATTCTTTCTTCTGACCGCCCTCCGAAAGAGCTCGTACATATCGAACCGAGACTCAAATCACGTTTTGCTTTAGGATTGGTCGCTGATATTAAATCACCAGATTTTGAGACAAGAATCGCTATTTTACAATCTAAGCTCATGAACAAATGAGAAGATTTGGAATTCCATCTACTAGAAATCATCGCAAAATATATCAAGGAAAATGTGAGAGAGCTTGAATGAGCATTGAATATCTTATTGAGCAGAAAAGCTATTTTGCATAAAGATGTCAACGAAGAAGATGTTCATGAATGTCTCAAAACTTTATGATATAAAGTAGAGCAGAGTGCTGATGCCACACAAGCCGTTGTAGTTTCCAATACTAAATGAACGAAAAATTTTGATCTGCTTGTAGATATGGTGGCACAATATTATGGAATTTCTGTCCAAGAATTGAAATCTGAATCGAGAAAAAAAGAAATCACCAATGCGCGTCAGATTTTGATGCTTTTGGCAAAAAAATATTTTAATCGAACACTTGAAAGAATAGGTGATCATTTTGGCTGAAAAGGTCATGCTGCAGTTATCTACGCTATCAACAATACTGAGAAAAAAATTAAAAAAGACCAAGATATGGCCCATGATTATGAAGTGTTTGTAGATTGGTTAGGAAAATAATTCTACCGTCTCGGCTTCATTCCTGCAGCTTGCCCCGCAGAATTGAGTGGGATGCCGGAATGACGTAACCATAGTGATGACGGCAGGGGACTGTCGTTTTTTTTATAAATTATCAAGCATGTTATCTGCTTCTTCGTGATCTTCTATGGTCTGAAAATCAGCTGAATATCTATTGATGTTTTCAGAAACACTTTCGTCTTTTTCTATATTATCGACAAAGGTATTTAGATCATTGAGTGAAATTTTCCCGTTTTTACTAAATCTATTGAAAAATTTGAGTGTTGATTTTCCTCGTTGTGAAGAGTAATCTACTGCACGTCTTTCTTGATTTATAGCTTTGAGCATTTTTTGTCGTCTTGGTTCTAAGTGATTTCGATGATCTTTTTTTAGTAAAGGATCTAGCCTTTTTATTAGGTTTTCACAGATGTTGTTTTCGTCAGATCTCATGTTTTCTGTACTTTTGTCTCGGATCTCCATGAGCTTTCGTGCTTTCTTTTCAGTAATTTTTTCTGTTTTACTGTCTCTGTTGAGTTCCAGCATCACGGTTTCTGGTACGAATGTCTTTTGCAATGTTTGTGCGGTGATATTTTTTTGTACATCTCTTTCGACGCGATTTTTTATCAATGCTTCTTGACCGTAATTTTTCATTAGTTCTTCACTGATCTTGTCTTTGAGTGCTGTTTCAAAACTTTCTTGGTCTTGAGAACTTTCTAGTAGTTCATTGAAATATTTTTCTGATACTGTTTGCGCTTGTATAGTCAGCATATTCAATGTCGGTAGTTTTACTCCTAATTTATTTTTTCCTCATTTGTTTGCACCGAATGCAAATGTTTCTGAAGTTATATCATAATGAAGAAAATCATCTGATTGTAACTGTGCATCAGGATTGTTAAGATTGTAATAAAATCCTATCGTGTTTCCGTTGATAGTTTCGTTGATTGCGAGAATGTCGTCGTTGGTTTCATTCTGATCTGTTCCTTTTTGGATAGAAAATCCTTTTTGTGTGTCAGTTTCAAGTATATTAGCGAAATTTTTTTCGTCTATTTTATTATTGTCGAAATAGCTTGCTAAACCTCTGATACAGCTTCCCATTACTCTTTGCTTGATGATCTGTTGAGTCCTTTCCGGCAGATGTTCTTTGACGTCGTCTACTGCATGGATGTAGGTGTCATACATTTCTGCACCTTTCATACTTTTGGCAATTTCATCATCTTTATCGTGAATTTCCTTATAGGATTTGATGATATCTTTGTTATTTTCTATCTCATTTCTTAACCTTTCATCCGGAATGAGTTTGACGTACGTAGCGAATTCTTCGTCGAAATCTTTGGACTCCGGAAGGATTGGCTTGCTGATCTTGTCGAATTTATCAGAAGTTTGTGTGTATTTGTTTAGGCTTTCGTTGTTTTCTACGATGACGTCTGTGTGCTCAGGATTGTCCAAGACTTTTTTCATCGTCGTCATCGGTGGCATGATTCCCAATTTGTCATTCAAGGCTTCATAGTTTTGCATGAACTCGCTGCCTTTGAGCTCGTCTTTGTTGGTCTCTGCAGTCAGATAAAATTTGAGATAATCATCGACATTTAGCTCAGTGCCTTGTGTCTTTTTTGTAATCTGATCAATGGTGCTCTGGCTGATTGTTCCTTCTGTTTTCGCTGTTTGCACTTGTTCATCTGTGACTTTGTATTTACTGTCGAGCTTGTCGTAAGATTCTTTGGTTTTTTTTGCTTGTTCGTTGATGTCTTTAGTTTTTTCTGCTCATTGATTTGTTTGCTCTACTTGATTACTTAAATTATTATTTGTTGCTATTATTTCTTTGAATGTTCCTGTTTTGTTTTTTATAAAAGTATCCATATCTTCTCGTACTGCTGTGGTTTGTTCTTCGAGAGTTTTGCTTTTTAATATCCTATATTGGCTTCAAATAGGATTTTCTTTGATATAGGAAGTGATATCTTCTTGAGAAAAAAAATCGCTTATTTTTGGTTGCTGAAAAATATTGAGAAAAAAATCTTGCTTTTCTTTGTTGCCCGGCAATTTTTGCATTAAAGCCTCTTCAATAGCAGTGTTTTTCGTTTCGTTATTTTTTTTTGTGTCTGCTATCTCTTGCGTGTTTTCTTGTGTTGATAATGTTTCTTGCATATAACTTCTTGATATAAAAAAGAGTATACCTTAAGTATACTCATAGTGTCGTATTTTGTCAAAAAAATTGCTTATTTACTTGCGTCAAATAGTGATTTCATGTGCGCAGAAGGTTCTATGGAAAATTCTTGATATATGTTTTGTATTTCTATTACTAAATTTTTGATAGATGAATTACTTCTTACATCTTCTGGTGAAAATCATTGCATAGTTTTTTCGAGTTCACTAACTTCTTCTTCAAGTTCTTGTTGTGATTCTTGTAATTTTTTCTTGAGCTGTGCAGTTTTTTCTTCTAATCTTTGATAATATCATTTAAATCGTGCTTTGTAGTCTGTATCAAGCTTTTCTATGTATTGGAAACTTTCATCAGTTATATCTGCATCATAGGTGTCTGAAAAAATTGTATTTCAAGGAAGCATAAACTCTAGTGCTAATATGATTGCTCCTATTTTTTGTTTAGGGTCTTGGATGTTTGTTGCCATTTCGCTAAGCAACTTGGTTACTGCTTCTTTGTGTTCTTCGTCTCGAAAACTGTTGAGCATAGTTTCCAAATGTTCTTTCATATCAGGGTAGTATTTATCTACGTTTTCTATAGCGAAGTTGAGGATGTTTGTACTGTCTGGATTCTTTTCTCGCTGTGCTGCTTGCTGTTTTTTTGTGTCTATTTTTACTACGATCTCTTTGTCTGGATTATTTTTAAAGACTTCTTTGATCTCTTTTTGGACTGCTGAACTACTTGGATTTGCGTTTACGTTCAACGTGATAAAGAGGGTAGTCCCTACCACCGCTATCGCTTTGATAAACTTGGAGCTTGATTCCTTTGTCGTATGGCGCAGCTTGTTGAGCATAGCTTTTTTTGTAAAAAGTAAATCGTATCCATATGTAGCTAATTATAGACAATTTGTATTTCTTGTCAAATCATTTGTTTGGTCTTACGCTACATCGATTGCTCTTTCGTTACAACGCATAATCGCTTGTTGTACTTGTGTCTCTCCTATATGATCCTGTGAGATTATCTCTGCTTTTCCGTTTTGCATGCTAAATGTCTCCGGTGCAATTCTTGCACATTTTCCGCATCATCTACATCTATCGTTTATGCTGATTGTCTGTTGGACTGTAGTGCTTGTATCCAAGTTTGTTGTATCTTGGTTTGTCGTTTCCTGAACTTCTGCGTCTTGGATTGTAGACGTGTTTGTCGGTGATATAGCTCAAATTGTCTCTGTGCTTTTTTGACATCCTCATAAGAGCGTAAGTAAAGAACATATCCCTATAACATTAGCAAAATTTCTTCGTTGTTTTAGTGTCATCATACTATAAAAATAATAAAACGACGTGACTATATAAAAGTTCCTTAAATAAAACTTAAACGCTTCACTGAGAATGTTTTTTTCGGAATTCATATCTTGCTTTTTTATGTAATTCCCGTGCTAAGGTTTGGAATATGGAATCTATTGTTATTGTTATTGTTTTTTTTGCTTGGATTCAGGCTGCACTACTTGACCCTCGTAGTTCTGCGGGGCAGGCTGCCGGAATGACGTAGCGTAGTGTGTGTAGATTTCTTTGGTTTTGGTAATGACAAAATAAAAAAAAGGACTTGGAAATTAGCTCCTTGTCCCTTATTTCTTCCGTGAATTGGAATTATTTTTTCTTTTTTGGATTCATAATTTTTTCAATCAATTTTGGTTCTATTTCATCTTGGATATATCTTTCGAGTGGTCTTGCTCCGTATTGAGGTTCATAGATTTTCTCGATAATTTCTTTGATCTGTTTGTCAGAATATTTTGGTAATTCTATTTCAGAATTTGTTTTTCGTGCAGTCAAGAAATCATTGATCTTGTTTTTCATAATCTTGGCCAAGGTTTCTTTGTCCAGATGTTTGAAGACAATTTTGTAATCAATTCTGTTGATCAATTCAGGAGTAAGGAAGTTTTTCATTTCTTCGATCACTCTTTCTTTGACTTGTTCAAATTCTTTGTCTTTGATATCTCATTTTTCTCCTGTAGCAAATCCTATGGTACTTTGCTTTTTTACGAATTCTTCACTACCGATATTTGATGTCATGATGATGATTGTATTTTTGAAATCTATGATTCTTCCTTTTGCGTCTTTGAGTTGTCCTTCATCCAAAATCTGCAATAAGATATTCAAAACGTCGCTAGATGCTTTTTCTATTTCATCAAATAATATCACTGAATATGGTTTTCTTCTGACTGCTTCGGTGAGTCCTCCTCCTTCTTCGTATCCTACATATCCCGCAGGAGAACCTATCAATTTTGATACGGAATATTTTTCCATAAATTCAGACATATCTATTCTGATCATTGCGTCAGGATTACCGAAATACTCTTTTGCGATAAGTTTTGCTAAGAAAGTTTTTCCTACACCGCTTGGTCCAAGACACAAAAATGATCCGATTGGTTTTGTATATTTGATGACTGATAATCTGCTTCTTGTGAGTGTTTTTACAATAGCATCGACTGCTTCATCTTGTCAGATGATATTCTTTTTGAGTGTTTCATTGAGTCTTCTCAATTTCTCTATTTCAGATTCATTGACGATGTTTGTAGGAATTCCTGTTTTGTCAGCCAATACGTTTCCGATATCTTCATCCGTGATATTTGGTCTGAGGTGGGTAGGAATGTTTTTGTTTGTTCTTATTTTTTGCATTTCTATTTTGGCTTCTTCTTCTTTTGCTTTGAGCTCTGCTGCTCCAAAATAGTCTTGCTTCTCAATAGCTTCTTCGATCTTGTTTTGGATCTTGGTCAATGTCTCTTCAAATTTTTTATAATCTTTGTCATTGTCGAGCTTTTGATTCATGGTTGATTTTCTTGCACATGCTTCGTCGAGGATATCAAGCGCCTTGTCTGGTAAAAATTTATTCATCATAAATCTTTTGCTGAGATTGATCGCTACATCGATTGCTTCGTTATTGATTTTTACTCCGTGGAAATCTTCATAGGTCTTTTTTAATCCTAGAAGGATTTGTTTGCTCATTTCTATATCAGGCTCGTTGATGATGACTTCTTGGAATCTTCTTTTGAGTGCAGCATCTTTTTCAATATATTTTTGATATTCATTGAATGTTGTAGATCAGATAAGTTTTATCTTTCCTCTAGAAAGAAGTGGTTTGAGCATCTGTGCTGCATCTCCGTTTTCTTGTCCTCCTGCACCGATGATAGTGTGGATTTCGTCGATAAAGAGGATGATATTGTTAGTAGGATCCATTGCTTCTTCAAGAATTGATTTCATTCTTGATTCAAATTCTCCTCTATATTTTGTCCCTGCAACTAATGTTCCCATATCGAGCAAAAATATTCTCTTGTTCTTGAGTTTTTCCGGTACATCATTTTGTGTTATTTTTTGCGCTAATCATTCTACAATAGCAGTTTTTCCAACACCAGCCTCTCCAATCAACAAGGGATTGTTTTTGTTTTTTCTGAGAAGTGTGTAAATGATTTGATTGATTTCATTGTCTCTTCCAATGATGGGATCAATCAATCCATCTTTGACTTCTTTGGTCAAGTCCGTACCAAAGTACTCTATAGTGAGTTTTTTTTCTTCTTTTTTGCTTTTGTCACCCGTCACCGCAGTGTTTTCTTTTTCGACAATTTCGCTTTCTACGGCATCTAAGAGCATGTTGATGTTGCTCATTTTTTGCATTTTTTCTATTTTCATAAGTTTAATCTTATTAACATCTAAATTGAACGTTATAAAGATTTTACTCAAGACTTGTAAAAAAGCAAATAGTCACATCTTTAATATGAGTGGGTTTTTGCTAAGTTTTTTATAGTTTTCACCTATTGTTTTTGTGTCTATGTGATGATTGTTTAGGTATTGAGTAAATTGATTTGACAAATCGTAAAATGATACAAAAAATAATACATCTACATCGACTTTCTTGGTTTTTTCGTTAATATGTTTAGTAAGCTCTTGGGAAATCTTTCTGTTGAGTGGAAGTTCTTTTGTATCGTTGAGTTTCATTCTTGTGTTGTCATTTGTATATTTACTTTGAAAATATTCTTCTAATACGTCTTCTGGTATTTCGAGTAATTTCCAAAAAATAGTGTTAAGATCCTGGTGTTTGAGAAACATTGAAATTCCCCAAAAGAGATCTTCGCCATGGATTGTCTTTTGTCTATTGGTACATGCTAATGTATTTGCTTGAAGTATGCATGAGCTAGAATTGTCTGTTAGCATTGTCTGTATCTGTGAAAACATACCTTTCGAAATCTAATGTAAAATCGTTATTTTCATACAGTATTTTTTTGAAAGAAGAATTCAATAGAACTAAAATAAAAAAATAGCTTTTCTTGATTATAATGTGCTGATAATTACTCTAAGAGTATTCATTTATACTTTTTTTTATTGTCATTATGTTCTGATTTTTAAGGTCATTGTTTCATCCGAGCGTCAAACCTATGAATATAGTTTGGCTTCGCAAAAGGATATTATTGGAAAATTTGGAATATCTTCAATCGCTCCAACCACAAGCAGGAATCTTTCCTGTATTAAAATCCAATGCGTATGGACATGGACTCAAACAGATTGTTAGAATGTTGAGAAATAGCGGTGTCCCTTATCTTGCTGTAGATAGTTTCCCGGAGTATGCTGTTGCAAAAAAATATAGTGATATCCCAATTTTGATGATAGGAGAAACTCTGCTCGAAAACTATAAAAAATTTGATCTTAAAAGAACGACATTTTGTGTATATAACTTAGGTACGATCAGATATCTTGGAAGGTTAGGTAAGGCGATCAAAATCCATCTTTTTTTGAATACCGGGATGAATAGGGAAGGTGTTCAGGAGGATGAATTGTCCAATATCATAAATGAATTACAGAGTCATCCAACATTGGTTCTGGAATGAGTAATGTCGCATTTTTTTGATGCGGACAATATTTCTGATATGAATTTGACTGAGCAGATTGCTCGTTTCAAACGTATGTATTACAAACTATTGGATGCAGGATTTGCTCCTGAACGAAGACATATAGGCAATAGCGCTGGTATGTTTAAAATCTCTGATGACTTTTTTAATGCATATAGACCTGGAATCGCTTTGTATGGATACAATCCTTTGCGTAGTGATGATCCTTTGTATAAAAAGTGAAACAATCTTTTGCCTGTATTGTCTATTACTTCTAGAGTGATTAGCCTACAAACTGTTTGGCCTGGAGAATGAGTGAGTTATCAATATGAATATAAACCGTACGATAAAGAGACTATAGCGACTGTCCCTTTTGGATATGCAGAATGACTTTCAAGGACTGCTTCTGGTAAAATATTTATCAAACATCGTAAAACTTTTTTTCGTCAGGTAGGAACTATCTGTATGAATCTTTCTACGTATGTCGTAGATAGTGCTGTACATATTGGTGATGAAGTTGAAATACTCTCAGACAATCCTCGTGCAAAAAATTCTTTGTATAATTTAGCTCAGCAGAGTTGAACTATTGTGTATGAATCGCTTGTGAAACTTGATAGAGGAATCAGGAGGGAAATAATATAACTCAGTGACTATGAACAAGGCAAAACATTCCTTTCACCTTTTACCTAGTTTCTTGTCCCAAATTTATTTTTTAAGTTAATGATATGTCTTTTTTGTATGCACTGATAAGTGTACTCATCGTGAGCGCTGTGGCGTTGGTAGGTATTGTTACTTTATGACTTCGTGTTGCTTTGTTGAAAAGAATAGTATTATTGTTGGTGAGTTTTTCTGCAGGTGCGTTGTTGGGTGATGTTTTTTTTCATCTATTTCCTGAAATGGCAGAGGAGTGACGATTGATTTCTTCGTCATTATGGGTGTTGTGATGAATATTTTTTGGATTGTTTACGGAAAAAATTATTCGTCGAAATCATTGTCATATGCCGATCACCAAGGAACACAAACATCCGTTTGCGATCATGAATTTGGTCTGAGATATGGTTCATAATTTAATTGATGGATTAATTATTGGTGCAAGTTATTTGGTGAGCATTCCTGTCGGAATTGCAACAACGATTGCTGTTATTTTTCATGAAATCCCTCAGGAAATGTGAGATTTTGGTGTGTTGATCCATGGCGGATTTACTAAAAAAAGAGCAGTATTTTTGAACTTTTTTACTGCGTTGACTGCGGTGCTTGGAGTAATAATTGCATTTTTGTTGTATCGTTATGTTGATGGTATGATTTTTGCATTGATTCCTTTTGCTGCTGGTACATTTATCTATATTGCAGGTTCTGACCTTATTCCTGAACTTCATAAAGAAAATAAATTGTCTCAAAGTATTTCCCAAATACTATTTTTCCTTCTTGGTATTTGAGTAATGTCACTGTTGTTATTGTTGGAATAAAAAAAGTTCCTCTTATCCGGAGGAACTTACTCTGATACGATTTTGCTGTTGTTTTTGCAGCAATTTTTTCTTTTTTTCTTTTTTTCTCCATATTACTATGAAGCCTAATGTTGGACCTAAGATTACTGCTACGGGTATTGTATTGAGTAGTGCAATACTTAATTGGTCTTTTGTAACCCATCCCATCCAATAAAAGATCAGTAGTCGAAAAAGGTATACAGGAATAAAAATCATAGCAAATGTCGTGGTGAATCTCCAACATTTGCTTAAAAATTTTTTTGTTCCTTTGTATGTACTATTGGCTAGTGTATCGTTTATAAATATACGATCTTCATATATTCCTGTAACAAGCCATTCTGTCAAAAGTGCTGTTATTTGTATGATAGCACTTGTACTATCGTTTATTCCTAACCATAAAAAATGATACAAGAATATTATTCCATTCCACGCCAATTCAAGAACGTAGGTGATGGAAAATTTGTTCCAAACGTTCTTTTCTTTGTTCATAGTTTTGTGTGTTTTTTTTTGTTTTGGACACTACGTATATGTATTTTTTATAACGAAGCAAGTTCTTTTTGTTTTATATTTTCTTCAATACGTAGATGATTCTTTGAATATCTCAATCAAAAAGTTGGTAGGTATGTTTTTTTTGGACAATAAAATGATATTTTTTTCCAAAATGAATAATATCCTGACTCTCTTCGGGTGTGTGTTGTTTGTATAATATTAAGCGGCCTCCTTTTTTGACGAGATGATGGACTCGTGGAAGTAATTTGTCTATATATCCGACAGCTCTTGCAGTGACGTAATCATATTGTTCGTTATGTTCTTCTGCTCTTGTCCAGATTGCTTTAGCATTTTGTATATTTAGGTTTTCGATCATTGTGTTGATAGCGTCGATTTTTTTTCTTGTGGAATCTATTCCTGTACATTGAATATGTGGATTGCTTATTGCTATCGGCAAAAGAGGGAATCCTCATCATGTACCTACGTCACATAATGTTGTCCCTGGCTTGAATGCAAAAACCTTATTGATTTCCAATGAATCTTGAATGTGCTTGATTTGAATTCCCTCAGGATCCCTGATCGCTGATAAGTTGGTATATGAATTTATAGATATAAACTGATCTATTAACTCTTTTCGATTTTTTTCCATTGTTTGTACCTAGTATAGCTAAAGTTTTTGTGCTTTTTGATAATCTTGCTTTCTTTCTTAAAATCATTATAGTAGGTCACTGCATTCATTTTTTTTACTTATTTTGTGTCCTGATGGTTATAAGAAAGTTGAAGCAAAAAAAAATACTAAATACAAAAGTGATGCTCTGGTTTGTTCTTCTTTGTGTTGGAACCTATTTGTTGATCAAGCTTGTTACTTCTGTTACTGAAAGATTTAGTCCTATTCCTTCTGAATCTCTCTACACTTTGGGTGCATCGCTTACCTTTTCTGGTAAAATTGTTGTAGATAATAATTTCCCTACGTATACGCATTCTATTGAAATTTTGGAATGAAAAAAGATTTGACTCAAAAGTTCAACAATCAATCTCAATACATATATAGGTAAGAAGATTGAACTTGTCGGTAGAGTCAAAAATTATTTTAAATTGACTCCTGTTGTAGAAGTAGATACACTTAAAATTCCTGATCAATGACTCATTATCACTGCGAATAGATATTTTTTTGTGAAAGATTTGATGTATTTGGATCTTTCTACACAACCGCAATTGACTGCTGCAAAGTCATGAAATGATGTTCAGGTGCGATTCGATGATAAACCTGTCGTAAGTATAGAACGTTTCGTTTGTAGTAAAATCCTTAAGGCTCGTGATTGTACGTATCTGATTGCAAATTATATTCAAAACAACAAAGATAATTTTGCTTCATATCGATCATATCCCTTTTATAAGCATGGTACATGATTTTGGACTACATTTGACGCTAATCTTTTTGGATTTTTGTTTAAAGATATTTCTGATGATATGATTCTGGATATCTCAAATATGTTTAGGATTGTTAACAAAGATTTCATTGTGCAAAACAAGATGGATCTTATCCAATCCAATTGCAAAAATGATTTTTCTCAGTTATCTACCATACATATGGAAGGATCTCTTACCTATACCGATCCTTATACGCTTATCCTTGGTCTTCAATGAACTGATAAAAAAAAGAATCCTGTTACGTGCAGGCTCACGTTTGATGTGTGGGACAATCGAAATGTCGTTGATGTCCAATTCAATTAATCCATATATAAAAAACGTATGAAGTCGCTAGGTACTACCTATATAGCTCATACGTTTTTTTGATTATTATTTTATGGTGTTATTTTACATCTAATATTTTTACATCTTTTTTTCCTGTGTGAAGTCTCATTTTGACAGTGTCTCCTGCTTTTTTCCCTTTTATGGCGATTCCTATTGGTGATTCAAAAGATATTTTGATAGAATCTTTTTCTGTTTTGAGATTTTTATCGAATCCCATAGTTGTTTCTCATGTACCCACGATAGTAACGGTATACACATCATCATCTTCTGTTTGTAATGTTACTTTTGATCCGTAATCGATTATTTTGTCTGATTTGCTCTTTTTTTCTTCTTTGATGATTTCAACGTCGTCAATTAATGTGCTAATCTCTGATATTCTTGAGTTGATAAGATCTTTGTCTTCAAGTGCAGATTTATATTCAAAGTTTTCTGAAAGATCTCCCATTGCTTTTGCTTCTCATAATCTTTCTAAGACAGCAGGAAGTTTTACTTTTTTGAGCTCATTTAACTCTTGGACTAACTCTTCATATCACTCTTTGGTAAGATAGTTTTTTTTCATAATGGACAGGTATTAAAGGTATAAAATACTCTCATACTAGTGAGAGAAAATGCTCTCGTTATTGAATTTTTTGGATTTATTCCTTTGGTCTGTTTGGTTTTTCTCCTTGGTCGGAGAGGTGTTTCTTGAAATGATCAAAAGCGTGGATAGGAATATCTTCTATGATTTTGAATCAGCTTTCTCCCGTAGATCGTTTGAATAATTTTCCGTCGTAATTGAATTTAAAATCACCTACTCGTTTTCCTTGTTTGTTTTTGTTGATGATATATTCTACTCTGATCTCTGCAGTATCGTTTTTTGTGTAGATCTTCTTGAAATAAGAATCCATTTTACCTTCTAGATTTTTTTGGACAAGATCTTTTATGATTTCTTGCATGTTTACAGGGACATCTACAAATTGGTAGGAAATTGTTGGTGTTTTTGCCATAGTTCACTTTGGCTAGAAGATAAAAAGCGATAATATTGTCTATATATGTAATCAATCAAAAAATTCAACTAGATTTGTGCTAAACTCTTGTGATTCATTATCCAAGTTTTTGGATGAAGTCTTTTTTTATATTAAGGTTTTTTTGGTTTTCTTTGATGAATGCATAGCTTTTTCTAATAAGCTCCCTAATATCTTGATAATAAATGAGTGACAATACTTCTCCTAGTGTACATCGCTTGTGGATGCCGATATATCATTCTGCACGTTCTATTTTGACAACATCAGGATCTCCTGAATATTCCATCAAGAAATATGTTACATCTTTGTTCATTTGACCTTTTTGATGTTCAGTATTTCTCAACTGTGTAGTTCCTAACTGTTGTTTTATTTTGATCTGATTGATGGGGATTCCAGTTTCTTCGCTCACTTCTCTCAATGCAGCTTTGGTGATTTCTTCGCTTCATTGAATTTTTCCTTTGGGAGCAACTCGTTCTATCTTTCCGCTGAGTGCATGTCTCTTGATGAGTAAGTATCTTGGTTGTCCGTCTGAATCAATAAAATAAATAATTCATCCAGCGCTTTGAATAATCGGTAACATAATGGATTATTAAGATAATTTAAAAAAATGTGTGTGTGGAGTTGAGCAAAAATTTGTTTACATATTATTTTCTCAGAGGAGTTTTGTACTAATCCATTGAAATATTCTTCCTGCTATGTTTCATTTTTTTTGAGGTTCAGAAAGTGTATTGATAACTTCTTTTCCTGCGCTAATTCTATCTACTTTTTCAGGGTTTTCTTTTCATCGTTGTGTTGCTTTTTTTTCTCGTCATCAAGATTTTTGTTCTGTCTGTATTTCCTGTTTTGCTTCTTTTTCACTATCTATTTTGTCATATGCTTTTTCTATTTGTATATCTAATGCTTCTGTATTTTTTTTTTCTTCTGAAAACTTGGGAGTAGCTGGAATATATTTTGCTTTTTCTACTCATCATCACTGGTTTTTTTCTACTTGTAACAGTTCTTTGTTTTCCATGATTGTTGTCTTATTTACATAAAGATTGTAATATTTTTTTGAAGATCGCTACGTTTTTTTTGTAATTTACTCTTGTCGGCCCGATGATAGAAATGATACAATCATAGTCGTCGACAGTAATCTTTGCGTATAAACATGATATGAGTGTTTTGTGATCTTCAATAAAAGTATAATAAATCTGATTTTTTTTCAGGATTTTGCTGTCGATGAATTTGACGATTCTCTTCTCTTCGATGAAGCGGATAATATTTCTTGTTGCTTCATATTCACTGACCATATCATCTTTGAGAAGATTGTTGATCCCTAAATAATAATATTCATCATTTCTGACAAATCCGACGACGACACCATCGGCAACGCCTCAGATGCTTTCTACCAATTGTTTTAATCATTCTCTTACATTCAAGACTTCAATGCTTTTTTCTTCTTCCTGCATTACGAGATAGTTTTCTATGTAGGTATTTAACCCTTGGATTGTCGGAACTCTTCCTGAACTATTGTAGGGTTGATAAACCATACCAGCTTTTTCGAGCTGGTTGAGATATTTTCTTAGCGTAGAAGGTGCGTATTCTGCATCTTCCAATGAATGCAAAAACTTTGAACCAACAGGTTCTCCTTTGTTGATATAATTATCAATAACTACATCGAGTAAAGCTAAGAGTTTTTGATCAAAATCCGCCATGCTGAAATTGCACCGTCTTATTGTGTAAAATTCTTTTTTTTGTTAAAATGACTATATAGTTTTTCTCTAAATTCTCAAGTGAATCTTATATAAAACATTATCTATTACTTATTTTTTTCTTCGGAGACATACTTTTTTGTCATTACCACAAAAAAGTATGCAAAAAAGGGCTAGGCGTCATTAGGGCAGTATTATGTTGATGATTATATCATATCTATATTAGATTTTTGCTTGACCTACTTTTTATGCTGCTTTGGTAATGACGCCCAAAAAAAATAAAAAAACCTCTTTTTTGAGGTTTGTTTCTTTGCGGTATATGTTAATTATAGTTTAGTCGGGCATAGATGTGTCTCTAGTAGAAATGATATTTCCTTTGGTTTCAAGCTGTTTTTGCCAAAGCATTCTGTTGATAGACATTCTGGTAGGTGAGGCATGGCAAAATTCATCTGCAGTCAATACGAGGAATCCGATAATTCCCTGCATGATGTAATTCAGATTAAAATCATTTTCCCATATCTTTTGTTTAATCTTTTGGATATCGACTATTTCCAGTCACTTTTGTGAGATATAAAAGGAAATGTTATGTTCATGTTCTTGATCAAAATCTTCGTGAAATATATGTTCAAGTTCGTTGATTTGATCTGTGTTTTGGTGGTCTAGACAGATAAGATATTCTTTTAAAGCATCTATATTTTGGAGGATGTTTTTTATCTTATAATAATGTAGATGTTTGAGAAAATCTTGTACCTCTTGTTTGAGATATCCAGCAATATCTAATGTTTCTATTTCATTGACAATATTTTTGCTAATAATGTCTTTTTTGCTTTCCGTCATTCCTCCACCATTTTTAGATGAGATAAAATCAACTCGTATACTGATTTATTTGATTATATGTATTTTTACTGCATGTTTTTCTTTAAGATAATTGAGCAAATGGATATCGTGCGTGATAAGAAAAACAGTATTTCCTGCTTTGTGTGCTTGAATAAGGATATCTGCAACGATTTGTGTATTTTCTCGATCAAGATTTCCTGTAGGTTCATCGGCAATGATAAATTCTGAGTCATGGATAAGCGCTCTTGCAAGAGCTACTCTTTGTTTTTCTCCTGAACTCAAAAGTTTTGCTGGTTTGTCCAAAAGATGTTTTAGCGGTATCTTTTGCAATATTTGGTTTAACTTTGATTCTATAATGGTTTCACCGAGCTCGTAGAGATGTAATGGATATACGATATTTTCTCTTACAGTGAGATCTTCTAATAATTGATAATCTTGGAAAATAATTCCCAATCTCTTTCTTAGAATCTGGATATCATCTGTAGTAAATGTAGAGATATCTTGTGCATTATAGAATACTGATTTTTCTGGGGGAGTGAGTTTTCCTGTAAGGAATTTTACTAAAGTTGTCTTTCCTGTTCCTGAATGTCCTGTAAGCACAAAAAATTCTTTGGGCTGTAATGATAAGCTCAATTTTTCAAATAAGGGCGTAGGATTGTCTCGATATCCTCGACTGAGATTCCTGATCTCTATTAATGGAATTGATTTTTCCATGGATGAAAGACTAATGATAAAACGATAATAATTGTTCTGTTTTTTTGTTTTGCAATTTGCTTGTATATTTAAGTATATCTTCGCCAAGTTTATTTTGCAAAAGAAATGTATTGCTTCTTGGCGATTGGATTGACAAAGTTATCAAAATTGATGGAATTCGCCTCATATGTGACAAATCTTTGCTTTGCGGGAAAATTAATGGCTTTTTGGTGATAAAGATTGAAAAAATAGTTGAAAATTCCGCTTATTTTCTTATCTTGAGTCAATACTTCTCAGACTATTTGTCTTTTATCTTGTTAGTTCAAAAGAATGCTAGAATTGAAACATGCTTTATCGGAATTGGAGAAAGTCGTCGATGTGGCTCAGTTAGAAAATTTTTTTCAAATATATCTCTGAAAGAAAGGACTTCTTAATGAAGAATTCAAGGTGATGGTTGATCTTCCTGCTGAAGAAAAGAAGGAAAAATGAGCTAAACTCTCTGAAATTAAGACAAAGCTTACCCAAGCATATGAAGCTAAAGAACAGTATTTTAAGATGGGATATATCAATGAACAGCTTGAAAAGGATTTGATCGATATCAGTCTTGATGCTTCCAAAGATATATGAGCATATTCTTTGCTTGCAGAGATTAGGAGAGATGCTGAAGAAATTTGCAAATCTATGGGATTTATCGTAGAGTACGGTACAGAAATAGTGACTAAATTTGAAAACTTTGAATCAGTAAATATTCCGCTTACGCATCCTGCTACCGAAATGCATGATACTATTTATCTCAATGACAAAGATGCCAGTGGAGAAAATTTGATTTTGAGAACGCACACTTCATCTATGCAAAATTATTTAATACAAAAATACTGATTACCACTCAAGGCGGTTGTCCCTGGAAGAACGTATAGATTTGAAAATATGGATGCCTCACATGACACGATGTTTTACCAGATGGAATGAATAGTTATCGATAAAAATATCAGTATCGCTCATTTCAAAGAAATGATAACTAAATTGCTTTCTGCATTACTTCATAAAAATGTAGAAACAAGGATGAGACCTGGATATTTTCCATTTGTAGAGCCTGGATTTGAAATTGATGTGAGATATGAAATCTACAACAAAGAAACAGAAAAAAAAGAACTTAGTAATTGGATGGAAATCCTTGGAGCTGGTATGATCCATGCAAATGTCCTTAAGGAAGCTGGTGTGGATTCTACACAATGGAGTGGATTTGCCTTTGGTATAGGAATTAGCAGATTGGCTGCAGTTCGTTATTGAATTAAAGATATTAGATATTTCACCAATGGTGACTTGAGATTTGCGAAAAGTTTTGCATAAAACAATAAAAGCTCTGCAAACTTGCAGGGCGATAAACTGATACATTGATAAAAAATCCGCGTCGACGGATTTTTTTTTGTTATGATTATTTTATTGTATCAAGAATCGCTTGTTCTAACTTTTTTGGTTCATCGGTGCCTATTCTATATATTTTCCCATCCTCCATTTGTATTTCAACAGCGTTGAAGCCAGAAACATTGTAAATTCGCATCTTGCGACCTATTCATCTTCTTATCCCTCGTCCTGTATATCGAGGATTCTTTACGGCTTTGGCAGAGACTATTTCGTTGAGGGGAAACTTTCTCTTATAGATACCATAGCTAAACTTGATACGCAAATTTTTTTCATCAAGCTGAACGTGAAGTGACCAAAAGGAAACCAAAATAAATAACACTATTGCCATGGTTGTTGTAACACCAAGATTTGTCCCGGAATCTACGGATTTTGGTTCTAGCGAAGTGGTGATGTACATCCATAGAAACAACATGAATACAGCAAGTGTAACCGTGATCATCAGATATCCGATTTGGGTGTGTTTGTAGTGCATGACATTTGATATAATGCTAAAAGTTTCTTATAAATTATTTATAATTTTACTTATTTTTCCATTTTTCTCTTATTTTTTTTGCGATGAGCTGTCTGTCTCGCTTGGTGCTTTTAAATTTTATAAATCCTTCTTTCAATGTCTGATGTTTTTTGTCTTTGACTAAAACTCCGCAGTCCTCATCTACTAATTCCGCAGTTGCTCATTGGGCGTATCCGAAGATTGGTACTCCCAAAAGCATTGCTTCCACGGTTCCGATTCCGTAGCTTTCTTTGGTTAGATTGATTAGTCATTTTGCATTGCTGATGATTTTGATTTTTTCATCAACATCTTGTATCCATCCTATAAAAATGATTGACGGACCTGCGATGGATTTTAGATATTTTTCATCGGGACCGCTTCCCATCATGATAAGTGGAACTTTCATGTCGTTGCATAATCTGATTATCTTGTCTGCTTCTCTGACAAAAGTCACTAATCTTCCTACGTAGAGATAATATTCCAAGGGAGTGTCCTGAATTGCTGGGAGAAAACATTTTTCACTAACGATAGGATATTTGATCTGAATATTTTTCATGTCATATATTTTTTCTGCGGTGTCGGCGGTATATTTACTATTGGCATAAATTTTATCGAACTTGGTAAATTTGAGATCTCGTTTTCTCAATTTGGGAGTTATTCGGTTAAATATTTTTCCTTTGAATCCTGTGAGCTTTTCTTTGTATTCGTCATAGTGTGTTCGGATGTATTGCATAGGTGAATGAAGATAGAGTGTTGTTTTGATCCCCGAAATCGGAGTGATGTTTTTGGCTATGGCAAAGGAGGAAATCGTGATATGGTCAGGATGAATCTTTTTTATTTTACGAGAAAGTATTCTCATTAGGCTTGGATAAAAGACCATAAGATTACGATAATCGAAAAGCCATGAAAGTACTGGAACTTTGTGTGTGCTGCATCGTAAAAATATTTTGTTTAGCCATGCTGGTAATGCGGTGACAACTTCCAGTTCATGAAATTTACTGGTGAGTTTTTTTCTATCAGAAAAAATGGTGAAGACTTTTCCATGTTCAAGATGTTTTTCTTCATCAATGAGATCTTTGAGGACATTGAGTGCTCATCCGGGTTGTATTCGACAATGAACAAAAGCAATCTTCATAATTATAAAACTAAACGATAAAAAAACTTCGTGGATAAAGAAACTTTGTGGATAAAGACTTCGTATGATAAAATGATAAAAGCTTCGCGATAAATTTATCATTTCATCAATTTATCATTTCATCGGTTTATTAGTTCATCATTTCATCGGTTTCTTCGTTTGTTAAGTTTGTTGTATCGTTTTATCGTTTCGAAGCAAGGAAAATATTTTGTGATGAGAACTGCTTGAAAATGTCAAAGAAAATCGTATTACTCAATCAGATATTTTACGTTTTTTTTTAATAATAATGGATAGAGAAGAAAGATCATTTATAAAGAAAAATCTTATCAAACTTATTATCGGACTTATATTGTTAGGTTTCTCATTTTCTTATATACAGAATCATCCAGCAGAAAAAGTTTCTATTTTTTCTGGATTTGAAGTCCTTCGACAGAAAGCAGTTGTATATGTACACAAGATAACCAATACCAATTCTGAAGCTTTTCAAAAAAAATATGATTATGAAAAGACGTATCAAGAGCTTATTAATATGGCAAAAAATAAAGAATGTGTAGATCCTGCTGTACTTACAGAAATCAATGAAACGTATTTTAAACTTAAAAAAGAAGGCGTCAAAACATTAGAAGAAAATTTGCCTGGATATATTCGTAAAGCAAATGAATATAAACATATGATAGACAATTGTATAAAATAATTCACTTTATCTTATGAATATTATAAAAAAACTCTGCAATATTGCAGAGTTTTTTGTATTTATATTGTTTGTTATCCTATGAATGGAATCTTTATTGCTCGGTAATGCACCAAGTCTTTGAGCAAAATATATATTCCCATTCCCATCAAGAGGATGAAGAATATAAGATTTATATATCATTCTATGTTGAAATATTTTTCTGGTTTTAGTCTTGCTATCCATTGGATGAGTACTCCTAATAGTCTTCCTCCATCTAGTGCTGGAATAGGAAGAATGTTGAATATTGCTAATGCAAGCGATATCATGCCTGCGAATCAGAGATAAAGTTTTCGTCCTCATGCGTTGAGTAATGATTCTCAAAATTTGATTGCTCCGGCTGGTCCTGTAAGTTTATTGAGTGACGATTTGATTCTGTTCTTATTGAGAGAAAGAAGATCGCTTCCTAATGTTCCTAATGCAGAAAATGTTAGTGATGTTTGTGCTTTTATTTCTTTCATCCCTATTCGCATGGATTGCGGAAATGAGAATTTTATTGGTTTGATGTCGATTTCTCCAGCAGAAAATGTCAGTCAGAGTATACAATTGTCAGCAGGACAATGTGTTTGTGTTGTTGTTTTTTTGTTGCCTCTTTCAAAAACCAAAGTGATGTCCTGATTTATATTTTTTTTCAATATGTTTCCAATATTTCGTACATCTACGGGATCGTTATTGATTGAAAGAATGGTATCTCACGAAAGCAATCCCATCTTTTGTCCAAGAAGTCCGTCTGCCACTTTTTCTATCTTTGCTGGAGAAGACGTTAAATTTCCACTGATAAATCCTTCTTGTGCAAGGAAGTTCACGGTCGGCATGAGATAACTATTTTGTGTACTTAATACTGCATTTTCTGGGAGGATGGAAATAGGTTGTGTCCCCATAGTGAAAATCGCGCTGAAAAGTGCTCGTGCAAGAATAAGATTCATTCCTACTCATGCAATCAGAATCAATGCCTTTTTATATATTTTTGCTTTTATGAAACTGTCTTTTGCCTGGAAATCGGCTTCATCTTTTGGATCTTCTCCTTTGAGTCTGACGAATCCTCCGAGCGGTATTAGATTGAGAGAATATTCCGTTCCTGATTTATCGGTTCGTAACTTACATACTTTTGGAGGGATACCGATACCAAATTCCAATACTTTTACTCCGCTTCTTTTTGCGCTGATGAAATGTCCTAGCTCGTGGATGAGTACAAGTCCCATGAACATCAAAATTCCTAGAATCAATGCCATAATTTTTTTGTCTAATATAACTAAAAATGCGTAATGAATTTGTCGCAGACTATTACTAGATAGCATGTTGTGTTTTTATTGTTGATTAGTATTTACGAAATTGTATAAGTAAAACAACTCATTTTTATTTCTCTTGTTCTTTATGAAATTGTTTGATGCTCACACCCATCTTAACACTGATCCTTTAGTTCAGGACCGAGAATGATATCTCAAAGCGTTTGTCGATGCATGAGGTGCGTGATTAGTTAATTCTGGCGCTGATGAACAATATAATCTCAAAGGTATTGAGATAGCAAAATTATCTCAACATAGCTTTCCTTCTTTGATCGTGAAATCAACACTTGGTTTGCATCCTCAGGAATGTGTAGAAGGTGTTGTCACTGCTCAAAATATTCCTGAAAAAATAACTTGGCTCAAAAATTTATATCTGAACAACAAAGAACATATCGTCGCTATCGGTGAGTGCGGTATCGATCTTCATTATCCCCATTGACTTGAAACCTTGGATGTCCAGAAACAATTGTTTATCGAACATTGCAAGCTTGCTCGTGAATTGAATCTGCCCCTTGTCATCCATTCAAGAGATGCTTTTGCAGAGACTTTTGAAATATTAAACGATTATACTGATCTTGTTATTTATTTTCATTGTCGAGGATATGGAGTGAAGGAATTTGAAATTTTGAATTCGAAATGTAAAAAATTGTATGTAGGGTTTTGCGGTAATGTAACCTATAAAAATGCTGATAACCTTCGTGAGACACTTAAAATTGTCCCTTTGTCTCAATTGCTTCTGGAAACCGATGCACCGTATTTAGCTCCACAAGTCATCCGTGGAGAAACTAATCATCCAGCAAATGTAGTATATATATACAACTTTGTTGCTGAGTATTTATCTATAAATCCAACCCTGCTTTCTGATCAGATAGAACATAATTTTCTTTCTGTGTATGCATTATAATTATATTTTCATTGCCTTGACTTTTTGTTTATAATGTCTATGATTCTTTTTAGTTTTGATTTTTTTTGATTCATAATTTTTTGTGTATTTCATGAAAGAAAGATTTTTGCAAGATTGTTCTGATCAGGTCGATATCCTTGTTGATCAATGACAACGTTTATTTGAAAGTTCTCCTCAGAAACTTGATTTTTTTTCGCATAATATTGGTCATCGTGTATATGACTTTCAACTCTATAATAGATCTATTGTTTTACCTACAACCAAAAAACTATTGTATGATATATGAATAACAAAAAAACAGATTTGTGAATGTATTTCTAATCTATTACTTACTGATCCAGCTTTTTTTGTACATAATATGTTTTATACTAAGAAAATTTGTAGTATGAAATTAAAACTTTTGACTGTAGAATCAAATGTTTTTAATTATCCACTTTTGAAATTTATAGAAAATATTATTCAAAATGGTACGATTATTGATATTATATGAACTATAGAAAGACTTAACTATGATTTAGTTCATTATGATATCCAAGAAGATCCATGGTGTTCTTCTATAGATACTCATATTAAAGCTGCTCATCCTGACAAACTTAAACGTGCTATTCAATCATTGATTACTGCATTTGAGGCTAGGTATTCTCCTGGTGCATATACTCATATTCAGAATTTTAAAGAAAAATATTTACAGACACATATGTCTATGAATACTATAATGAATATAAAAAAAAATAATTATATATATTGTCCTCTTGATGAAGTATTATCAAAAGAAGAATATATGAATTTTTTCGTGGCTTTGGAATCGGCTCTATTTAAAAATATATTTCCTTGATCCAAGGAATTCTATGAAAAGGAACTGGAAAATATTATGCCTGCTTTTAAACAATAATATATTGCTTATTAGACACCGACTCTAAAAAAGATTTCTTTGTCTACTAATTCTCTTTTCGTTCATCGCTTCAATGCAGAGATTTGTTTCATGATCTCTACTTTTTCTGGTATATTGAGCGCTGGTTTTAACCAAGGCAGATCTGTGGTAAAACTGAATGGTCTTGTTGGCTGATTATTGACTACTATTTTTGCTGCTGCTCTGAAGGTGTCTCCATTTACCATATCGATTGCTGAAAATTCCGGACCGAATTCTTTTTCCAAAAACTCTGCATCAGGAGCACCTACTTTATGAATAAATAAATTTCCTACGTTACCAAAGATAGTTTTGGAAAGATCAAGATTTCCTCCCAATCATTCTTGTTTTAATTGATCAATATATTGGTGAGCTATGATTAATCATAATTTATATTTTCTTGCCTCAGACAAAATGCTTTCGATAGATTTGGAAACATAATTTTGGAATTCATCGATATAGAGAAAATATGGTATTCTTTCTTTTGGATCGAGCCTTGCTCTTTTTAGCGCGGAAAGTTTGAGTTGCATAGATACCATTCTTCCTACGAGCTTACTGTTTTCTTCTCCGGTAAGTCCTTTTGCTAAATTCACTAAAATTACTTTTTTGGAATTCATCGCGTCGAAGAAATTGAATGCAGATTTTGGTTGTCCAATAACGTTTCTGATATATGTCCCCGTTGTAAATGGTCAGAATTTTGCTTGCAAAAATGGGATGATCTCTGCTTTTTCTCTGTCACCCATTTTTTTGTATGTTTTATTCCATCGTGCTGCGATGATAGGATTTTTTACGTTTCTTATCTTGCTTTCTGCAAATGCATCGTCAGTAAAGAGTCTCATGATATCTACCAGCGTTCCTCCTTCCGGTTGCTCCATTAATAAAAAACATGCATTACGGAAGTAATCTTGAATACGTGGTCAAAAGATTTCTTCTCCATACATAGAAACAAACATTTCTACGAGATCGTTGGTGACAACATCTCTTTCATCGTCATTTTCTGGTCCGTCCAAAGGATTGAAGGCAATCGGATAATCAGTATTGGAAAGATCAAAATAAATCAGATCATCTATTCTTTCTTTTGGAAAATATTTCATGGTGTCTTCTATAAGATCGCCATGAGGATCGATAATGCAAAAACCATTTCATAGTCTTATATCTTCCAATACACATGTTTTTATAAGCGTTGATTTACCGGAACCCGTCTGTCCGATAATATACATATGTCTGAATCTATCATCATTGTTGGTCATGATCTTAATTTCTTTTTTTACTCCTGCATAGGTGTTGTATCCGAGCATGATTCCGTCAGTCGGAATGTTGTCTGGAGCAGGGATAATCTTATATTTTTGTCGGCTGATGCGAGGATTTCTGTTGAATTTTGCGTTTGGAATATGGATGATAGAGGAGAGCTCTTTGATACTCAGGATGAGTTTTTTGTCTCGTTTCGTCATATTTTTTATTGTGCCGTTGTCACTTCGAAATAATCTATTGATGAAGTCTTTTGCAAACTCTTGAATGTTTTTGGATTTTTTGAATTTGAGTGTGTTGAGTCCTATATAATTGTATTGACTGAATCATCTTGCAAGATCGTCGATAATCCTGTCTGTTCTACTACTATCTGGCGATGTTACCAGTGCTCTTATTCTGATGCTAAATATTTCGTCTTCGGTCTTTTTGTCCAAATCTCCTATTTGTTGTTGAGTAAGATCATTTTTTTTCTCGTCGTCTTTTGGTACGTCTTTGTTGTCTGTATTCGCGCTTGTAATACCTCTTCGTATGTCTTTGAGTAGCATTGCTACAAATCATTTGTTTTTCCCTTCTTTGATTTTTTTGGATTGCTTTCTGAGCTCCTTGAGCGCGTTTTCATCAAGCGGAGAAACAAGTATTTGTAAACACATTTTCTCGTCTGTGAACACTTTGGAATATGCAGAAAGAAGACTATCCATAGGATCAGCTTCAAATCCTTCGTAAGTTTTTATCGGATAGGCATTGGATTTTGTCAAAATAAATTCTCCACCTGCCATATATTTTCCTGCTTCCAATATTTTTGGTTGATCGATAGGATCTACTACCGCTCCTATATAAAATGATGAAATGAGCTTTTCCATATTGTCTACATGTTCTTCTGGCACTCCCATGATAAACTTTATTACTTCTTTTTCTATGAACATTTCCATGCTGATATAATTGTGTCAGAATTTTTTATATTTTCGTTTGTCATCTATGATTGAATAAAAATTTTTATAAATCTGATTCATGATCTGAATGTTTTGTTTCATGTCTCTGATACTATCTCCACCATCATCGCCTCATTTTGTGGTTACGCTTTTTGGAATTTTGATTTGAAGATATCTTAATTTGCTTGCTTGTTGTTTTCTGTGATTTTTGTGCATCGACGAAAAAATAGATTTAATCACCAATGATCAGATCAGTCGTATTCCTCATGCTATAATAACGATAATAAGTAGGTCAGACATAATGTATATTGCTATAATAAAACCTTTTATAGCTTGCTAATAAGTATACTCAATATATGCAAAAATGCAAATTATGTCTTTTTGTTTTGGACTGAGAATGTCTATTTGTCCACCAAAAATGTAAAAATGTTATCTAATGTGTTTTGTCCTTTGCTCCCGGGAGTAAAATAGTTTTTTCCCGTTGAGATTTCGCTTTACTTTAGTATATTTTATCAGGTATATTTATTCCATTATTTTGACTATGATACTTTCGTGAAAAACGCTCTCTGTTTCTTTGCAAGAAGAACTCGTGCAAAAAAGGAAATTTTTTTTTGGCGATAGAAAAGCATATGTTGCTATTATTTTTCTTGGTGATGATTATTCATCTGCAACCTATGTGAAGCACAAAAAATCTTATGGAACATCTATAGGGCTTCCGGTTATCGTCTTTGGACAGAATCATCAAGCCGAATACGATAGGAATCAAGCCGGTAAATTCGATGATATCGGGATTTATATCAATCAGAAATATGATAGTGTTTGAAAGGTCATGGAATTGATAAGATATCTGAATCATGATGATGAATGTGTCGGGATTATTATCCAACTCCCATTGCCTGAACAATTCGAACCGTACAAAGAACAATTGCTCGCTGCTATTACTCCGCAAAAAGATTTGGACTGACTAGGATGAGTAATTCTCTGACTTTCTGAAATAGGACTCGTTGACTTTATTCCTGCAACACCAAAAGCAGTATTGTATCTGCTTGAACAGTATAAACTCGATGACTTCAAAGGCAAGACTATCGCTATTCTCTGACAAAGCAATATCGTTGGAAAACCGCTCGCTATCCAATGTATCAAGAGAGGAGCAACCGTCTATACGTGTAATTCTTCTACTCCTTCTGAACAGATCAAAACGATAGCAAAGATGTCTGATTATATTATTTCATCTACTTGAAAAGTGCATTTGATTGATGATTCATTTGTTCGCAATGATAAAACACAAATTGTTGTTGATGTTGGATACGGACATATTGATGGAAAACCTGTTGGTGATGTGAATATTGAAACAATCCAAGATAAAGTTGCTTCGTATACGCCAGTTCCTGGCTGAGTAGGGCCCCTTACGGTTGCGTGTATTTTCGCTAATGTATTTTCATTACAGGATTACCAAGATGTGCTGAAACCATATAAACTCTAAGACAATTTGAAATTTATAATTTGAAATTCGAAATTTTAAAACCTCTTGTAGCATTTGTGTTTTAAAATTGTAAACTCAAAATTTAAAATTTATTTTTTTTTATGATGTATGATGTTCTTATTGTTTGATGAGGCGCGTCCGGGCTTTTTTGCTCTATGTTTTTGCCGAAAGAATGGAAGAAATGCATTATAGAAAAAACTGATAAACTCTGATCAAAAGTATTACTTTCTGGAGGGGAAAGATGTAACCTGACTAATATCCATTTGAATCCTGAATTGCATTATGTCGGTCAATCTCTGAAATCACTTCCTTCCTTGTTTCATGGATTTTGACCTGAAGATATGATTTCATTTTTGCAGGAACATGCTATAGAGACTAAAGTAGAGGAGCAGGGAAGAGTGATGCTTAAGAGTGGGAAAGCGAAACAACTAGTAGAATTTCTTATTGATGCATCCAAAAAAAATGAAACAGAACATTTGCTTTCGCATGAAGTCCATTCAATAAAAAAGTCTGATGAACATATCTTTGTCGTTATGACTTCTGCAGGTGCTTTTAGTGCTAAACGTGTGATTGTTGCAACGTGATGAATGACGTATCCGCAAATTGGAGCTACGTCGTTTGCTTATGAAATAGCTGAGCAGTTATGACTTTCTTTATCCAAACCACATCCTGCATTGTGTGGGATAGAAACCAAAGATGATGTCTCTTTGTTAGCATGAAATACGGTCCAGGCAACTGTGAACGTATATAATCAAAATAAACTCGTTTATAGTTCCAAATGACCTTTGTTATTTACTCATTGGGGACTAAGTTGACCAGTGATCTTTGATGCTAGCTTGTATATAGATGATGATGCCAAATATTCTTTACAGTTGGATTTTGATCTTTCATGAACAAGTAAAAAAGTTCTTCAATATTTTAAACTCGTGGAAGGAGATACACTCCGTGATTTTACTATAAAGACGTTGAGGCCGATCAATGAAGCGAAAGTGTCCGTTTGAGGAATTTTATTGAAAGATTTGGATCAATATTTTCAATCAAAAAAAATATCCTGACTATATTTTATTGGTGAATCGCTCGATATCACTGGAAAGACTTGAGGATATAATTTGCAGCGAGCATGGACCAGTGCCTATATCTGTGCAAAAAAAATAATAGAAAAAAAGGGATAGAAATTTCTATCCCTAGCAACGTTATCTTTGTATAGTAAACGTCGTTGATTTTTTTTGTGGTTCAAACGGACCTTCATCTGTGTAGACGTCCAACATATAGTTACCATTCGACAGAAAATCTGTCGTAAATTCCATTGTTTTCAGTTTTTGCAGGAACTTGTTCAACTCTTGCACTTTTTGAATTTTTTCCTCAAAAGAAGCTGTGGATTCGATTTCTGCCATAGATTCCAAAAGCTCTTTTTCATTATCTTCTGAGACAATGAGGTTGCCTTTACCATCAAAGAGATTGTATTTGATGATATGCTGGTTCATGGAAATATTGAATGTCTCTTTTGGTAATGCGCCCGCGTAATTCTTTTTTTCCAGCTGGACATAGAGATGTGTTTCTGACATTTTTGTTCGCGGATCCCGTTTTTCTATCATCGAACAATAAAATGTCTGAACGGTAGTGAAGTAAATATTGTTACTTTCTTCACTATTGGTTGTGCACTTGTATTGTGCATTCATTACTGGATTTTTGATAACATAGGAGTGCATTGTCGTAGGAATAGTGTCGATGGTTTTCCACGTATTTCCTATACTTTCCATGACAAAAATATTGTCTTCGTAGCCCTTGTAGTCTACGATAACACTGATCGTCTTTTCGTATTCCATGTAAAAGCCTTGTATAGTTAACTGTCCCATGACATTGCTGATTATCAAAAAAATGACAGCAAAAAAGAAGGTTTTTGTTTTCATAAGGTTTTTGTTTTTATATTTTATATATATTTTGTTTTAAATGTCAACCTTAATTCTTACTTTATTTTTTCATAAAATACTTGTGTAAGATAAGGTAGGTGATGTAAGCTATTCCTCAACAAAGAACGATAAAGAGTGGATAGGTCCATTTTCGATTTTCTGGTCAAGTCATCATGCTTCGTTCGGACATTCCTCCAATACCAGCAATCAGGGTCAATGGCATGAAAATAGAGTTGATAAAAGTAAGTCTTGTTATACTTTTGTTACTTTTGATACCGATGAATGTGTTGTATGCACTTAATAGTGAATCGTTTTTTTCCATCAATGCATTGATAGTTCTTGTAATTTTGGAAAGTTTTGATTTAAGGTCGTTGTAATAGGTAGCAAGATGCTTTTCATGGAATTTTTGTATGTGATGTATAAGTTCATCCATGATCTCTTCCTGTGAAAGAAAATTATGTTTTACAAAAATTTTATTAAGATCTTCGTTGATCAGATCGTCAATGACATTTTCTTCTCTTTTGTTGATATTCATTTGGATATCCAAAAGTTTTTGTGAAGAGACAGCTAATGATTTTAATGTCTTATCATAGAATCCATCTATGATCTTGTACAGGATATAGTATGGCGATGTTTTATATGAATCATCGATTTCTTTTGTTTCTTTTTTCATTTTTTCGAAGATGTCATTCATTTTCGTTGATTCTAATCCTGTAGTCGTGATGATTAGGTTCTCTCCGATAATAACATCCATTTCATTGAAGGTATATCTATGTTCTGCAGTTAAATATTTGGTGAATGTCATTGCTACAAAAAAATGATCGTTGCTCGTATCTATTTTAGATTGAGCGTTGATATCCAAGATATCTTCTATGATCATTTCATGTAAATGATATTTTTTGCTTATTGTATCAATCACTGTTTTGTCAGGTTCGCTAATGCATATCCATTTCGTTTTTCCTATTTGTTGCTCTTTTTTCATTTCTTATGATGAGAAAGTAAATATTCAATAAGGCTATATTCGGCTTAATTATACTTTGAAATTGTTTTTTTGTCAAATTTTCTTCCTCTTTTTTGCTTTTTGATAACTAATGGTTTTCAAAAAACACTAAAAAATATTTATTGTAAATAGTAAAACAGGTATTTCCCTGTTTTTCTATAAAAAATCTTTTACGCTGACCTCATTTCTTGATTTCTTTTCTTTCGATGAATATACTTATAGTACACAAACAACTACAAAATGATCAATACTTCGCAATAAACTGATAAATGCTCATGTTGTTCGCGATAAAATAATCACTTTATCAATTCATCATTTTATCATTTTATCATTAGTCATTATGGAAAACTTTAACGCAAAATTATCATCTGAATCAGTTCGTCATGTAAACACATTGATCCAAAAAATTGAAAGTGTTTGCAAGGATATCGAAAAAGGTCTTGCTCAATGTTTTGAGCTCAGCGGAGATTCAGTAGCTCAATATAGTGTAACTACTGCAGCAAAAGTAGATTCTGAATTTGTAAATGTTGTTATCGACAACATTACTAAAATCAAACTTCATCTTGAAGATCTTAAAAAAGCATTGAATACAAAAGTGATTACTGATGTTGAAAAGATTATCGGTTCACTTCAAGATACTTCTGCTACATTACAGACGTTTTTGTTGGCAAACAATTTCAATAATAATACATTTCAGCTCCCTGTAATGGAAATCCAAGCGACTATTGATCAAATTTTTGAAGAAGTGAGTCTAGTAGAAGAATACGCCTAAAGTAAGCGGTCTTTACAAATATATTTACTGAAAAAATCCCGCGGTATATCCGAAGGGATTTTTTTGTTTCTCGGAATCCGTATTCTAACTAAATTACATCATTCCAGTGTCACGGTTTGTACCTGGAATCCATATTTTTTTGTTCCGTGGAGGTACTTTTGTTTGGCTACAAAAAATCTTCTTATTTTTTGGGCGCTTCGCCCCAAACCCCGATTCACTTTTTGCCATTGCTGCAAAAAGTAAACAAAAAAATCTAGCCAGATACAATACTCAGGACAGATACTTATTGAACACCTTATCTACCAACTCGCCTCCGTCCCACCTATGGCGGGACCCACTCCTTCTCGTTTTGCTAAAATGCTTCGTCATTGGACATATTACTATTTCGTGGCGTGTATCTGGCATTGTAGTTTAGTTTTTGAAATACTGGTAAAAAGAAAAAGCGGAAATTCTCCGCTTTTTTATTTTTTGATTTTGCTTCTTTATTTCTGGCTTCGAACGACTTTTTGTTCACCGTTGATTTCTTTGAATTCTTTGGCTTTGACTTTGATCTTATCGCCGATGTTATAATATTTTTTCCATTCGACTCATGCAGGAGCGATGATGAAATTTTTGTGCAATAATCCTTCTACTCATTTTACGGTAACGAACATTCCGTAATTGTAACTGAGTTTGATATATCATTCATATTCTTGTCCTATCTTTATATCTTTGATAGTGAATCCGGTTTCATTGTTGCTTGGTATTTTTTCCGGAGCAAACGAAGCTGTTGTTTTACTCGGAGCTGTTGTTGATTTCTCTGATTCTGCTGGTTTTGTCTGTGCAGGAAGTGTTTTTTCTATTTTTGCAATGTTTGGACAAAACTTCAAATAATTTTGTGTTTTGATTCCTGCCTGTTGGTAAATAGATTCCAACTGCTGCAAGGCATCGTTTTTATTCCCTATCCAAATCATCAAAGGACCACCATTGTTTTCTATTTGAATAGTTTGATGCTGATAAATGTCGACATGTACAGGAACTTCTTTTTCTCCAAAGCTTACTTTTCCTCCTTTGGCATATTTGTTATTTGCTTGATCTTCCAGTCATTTTGGTTTTGTATACCAGATCGCTTTGTGGGCAAAGTATTCTGTATCAAAAATGATTGCATCAGGTTCTACTCCATCAATGGCAAATTCAGTGAAATACGATGTGTGCTGTTCTACAAAGAGATCATGCAGATTTTCTAATTCTTCTTCGTTTATCCCCAATGATTCTAATCTTGCTTTTTCCATGATTTTTTCTTGTACGGAAAATGTCTTGTTGGATCGTGCAGTCATCAATTTTTCTAGCTGAGTCCTCTCCATTGCGTATCTTTGTCTTGATTGTTTTCTGATCTTGTCGATTAATTCGAGTGATCATTCGCCGATGAGGTTTGGTGGCAATGTTTTGGTGCTAAACGGGTCGGAGGAGATTCCGTCGATCATTAGTCTGGTATATGTTGTATATTTTGGTAGTGAAATTAAATCATTTACGGAAACCATTCCTTTGAATTGTCCTGTGATGACATCAGCATCATCTTTACCTACGGTAAATGCTATCGTTGTTCCTACGTTTCCAAAAATCGCATCTTTTATACTCTCCAAAAGCTGTGAGGTATATTGGTTGGCTACAATCAATGATAATTTATATTTTCTTGCTTCTGAAAGAATTGTCACGAATGATTCTGATGCAAAGTTTTGGAACTCATCGATATAGAGATAGAAATCCCTTCTTTGATGTACAGGAATATCTGCTCTGGACATAGCATCGATCTGAAATTTTGTCACTAATAATGATCCAATCATGTTCGCATTATCTTCTCCGATCCTTCCTTTACTCAAATTCACTAGGATAATTTTTCCTTCATCCATCGCTGTTCTCAAGTTGAGTTTCGTTCTTGGTTGCCCAAAAATATTTCTGACTAATTTGGACGAAAGAAACTGTCCTACTTTATTGGTTATCGGAGATATCGCTTCATCCCTTTGTTTGTCGTTCCATTTATTAAATTCTGATGTCCAGAATTTCAAAACGACAGGATCTTTTATGCAGGAGATAACTTCTTCACGAAAAGTCTTGTCCGTAAGTACTCTGAGGATGTGCATCAGTGTAGCGTTAGGATAATCTACGAGCGATATTACTACATTCCTCAAGATATATTCTAATCTTGGTCCTCGACTATTTTCAAATAATTTGTTGAATGTTGAAACGACTCCTGAAGCCACAAGATTTTTTTCTTCTTCAGTGTTTGCTTGTAATAGATTAAATCCTATCGGAAAATCGGCATCTGCAACATCAAACAAAATAACGTCATTGATTCTATTTGTCGGGATGTGTTCAAGGACGGAATCGACTAATTCTCCATGCGGATCCAATAAACACAATCCGTTTCCAGCTTTCATATCACTGATAATCATGTTGCTGAGAAAAACTGATTTACCTGTACCTGTTTTACCGACAATATACATGTGTCTGAATTTATCTTCTTTTTTGATTCCAAATGTTATTTTTTCTCCTCTATAATCAGTGTTTCCTAGGATTGTAAGATCTTTTACGTCAGTATTTTTGCTTGTAGGCAAATTTGTTGGGTAAGGCAGTTTTCTATATGGTGTATATTCTAATCCTTTATTGAAGTTTTCTATAGTCGGAATGTGAAAGAAATTTTCCGCTTGTGCATGAGCCATTCCGTGAAATCATTCAGATGTCTTTATTTTTATCTTTCCATTGGAAATAAACGGCGCAAATGCTGCAACGATATTTTTTTTGAGTGTCTCTTTTGTGTATTGATCTTTGCTTACAACTCTATAACTAAATGATCCAAATATCTCTGGTTTTTCTTCAACAGTTTTTTCTGCTGTTGTGCCGTCGGGATTTTTCTTTTTTGGTTCTCGGATTCGTTTGAAAATTTTGCTGAGATATTGTAAAAAATCTTTTTTGAGTCAGAACGTATACGTAAAATATATATCAAGCCTAGATTGTATATCTACCATGTTGTATAGTGCAAAGATTCCGTTCATCGGATCCATATACATTCCTCATCTTGTGAATTCATCTTTGTTGAGTATTTTTCCTTCTTTGGAAAAATGGATCCACTCTCTTTTTTGTGGTATGGAAACAGGCTTTTCTAGCTCTATAAGATCTGAAGTGGGGTAGCTTGTGTAGAAAGTATTTTCAAAATAGTTTTTGAAGTCTTTTGGTACGCCGACATATAATTTGATCGAAGAAGAATTTCCGCTTATCATGAAAATGATCTTCTTCTGTTTGAGACTGATAATATTTTTGCTCACGGTATCTCGATGATTGACACCACGATCATTGTCTTTGAATGGTTTTATATGAAAAAAAACATACTCTGTTGCGTGACTTGTTGTCGTCGGTGCAGTTTTCTTTTGTTTTTTTCCTCATGTTCAGGCAATCATTTGGCCTAATTTCTCTGCGTGTTTTAACATTTTGTTTTGAAATGAACTAAAGTTCCAAAGGAAATACAGTTGAAACTGTTGGTTTATATGTTTCGTTATTATATTTAATATTATATATATTTTATTATAAAAAGCAAGTATTTTGTGATAATAAATAATGGGACAAATCCACCCTTACCCTCCTTTATCAAGGAGGGAACGTTTCTCCCTTGATAAAGGGAGATGAAGAGGGATTTGTTGGCGAGATGTTTCGTATGTATTTTAGCTTCTGTTGAATAAACATGTTTTTTACATACATTATTCATTATTTATCTTTAATTATTAATCAGTTTACGTGTATTTGTATAGTTTTGATCGCTTTTTCGGCTTTGATAAGGTATGTATTTTAGCTGAAAATACCAGTAAAAAAACAGTGAAAGCAGGAGATTTGCTGATAGCAGGCAATCAATATTTTTTGGCGTTAGGAAAAACAATAGCGTTTGCTGAACAATACCAGCATTTGGAAACTGTAAAAGCTGAATTGATATATCCGCATTTTCTCAAAAAAATTCACTGGATCTTCTTCATTGGATGGTGAAAACATATTATACGACCTACAAATCTGTGATGAGACTTTTTTGTACGAATGCTATAGAAAAGCTTCTTGAACGTGAAGGAAAGGTGAAAATACTCAAAAATAAAAAATTTGAAATTTGAAATTCGAAATTTGAAATTTGAAAGGAATGACAGACTCTGATTGTCTTTCCTGATTTGTGGACAATATTCAATATGGTTCCTGCGGAACGATTAAACGATAAAGTGATAAAACCCTCTAAAGAGTCCAAGTGATGAAATGAACATATAGCGTTCTTGTCGGCGACACAGACAGAGAAGCAAAAGGATATCCATCGATGGGAAATCAAGAAGGGGATGAAATCAGTTATTATCTGTACTTATGCTGAAATATTTCAAGATTTTCATGACTTAAAAAAGATAATTTTCGTTGATCCTCATAAGCGATATTATGCGAATCAACAAGATCCTAGGTATAAAGTAGGAGATGTCCTTGCTCAGATAGCAAAACTCTCTTGAGTAACGATAGAAACTTTGGGTGTATAATATTACGAAATTTACATAAATACTAATTGAATTTTTTATAATGAAAAAACACCTCTCTGGAGACCAGAAGAGGTGTAAATACATGTTGAGCCGCATGTATTTTTATTTTTTTATTTATTTTACTATTATTGTCAAGTCTTTTTGTTTTTTTCTTTGTTTTTGGCAGATGATAAATGATTACTGATTTACTGAATTTGATAATTTTTTTTTTCTGAATATACTTAATTGTTATTTTACTTTGTATATAATTCAATGAGTGCAGGAAGATTTCATTCTAGATGGAAAATATACTTTCAATGATTGCTTGTGATACTTGGTTTGTCATTTGTAGCTTTTGGGTATATTAAGGTTGATATGTTTTTGACTAATCAAAAAATCGCAGATAAGCGTGTGACACTTCAAGATCAGACGGAGCAGTTAGATTCTTATACTTTGCTTACAGGATACAATAAGCTTCAAGCTGTCAAAATTCTTGAAGAAAAACAGGTAAATATGCCATGGTCTGATCATATTGCTAAGATGATTGCTATGTTGGAAGATATGAAAAAAATCGATACAAGTACAACAGATACTATTGCACTTTCTGACTTTAACGTCAGTTTGGACAAAATAACGTTGAAAGGACAAGTGTCCAATTTGTTACTCTTGTATTATTCTAATACTGCCAAAGGCGTAAAATCGCTTATTGATAGATTCTCTAGCTTGGATTTTGTCCAAAATATTCGTATCCAAACCTACGATAGAGTGGGTGATAACAATTATTATGAATTTGTTTTAGAAGCTAATGTTATTAACAATGCAGGAACAGGAAGTACAGCAGAATAGTCAAATCATCGATAGATTGCTTGGAGAGCAACAGCAGACAAAGTCTACTGAAATCGATGTGCTTGCAGAAGATAATCAAGTATTGATTACGACATCAAGAGTCGTCAGTATCAGATATAGAATTTATTTTATAGTTCTCTTGTTGGTGCTTGTGATTTTTGTAAACAATATTCTTTTGCCTGCATGGGATAAATTTCAAGCCACGAAAACTGAAGTTAGTAATATCAATCTTCAAATTTCTAGTTTTGAAACAAAGAAATTACAATCTGAAGCTGATCAAAAACTCATTCAAAAGATCGAAGATCAGCAATCAAACATTATCTCATGTCTCAATACACAGACAAATTGTAGTTCGATAGATCCGTCTTTGAGGACAAATTTTTCCTTTGCGAGATCGTATATTCAGCTCAATAATTTGACCGATCCAAAAATGTTTGTCAATGAAAAGATCTTGCTCGCAAATATCAATGAATATTTGCTTAGAGATCCAGTGAGCAAAATAAAAAATGGATTGATCAACAAGATCGCTATAGGAGAACCAAAACAATTTTTCTGAAATTTATTCTACGTTCCGCTTAAACTCAATATTACGTTTGATACGAAGGACGCACTTCTTTCTTTCATCGACAATGTAGAAAAAAGAGTGCTTTCTGATGCTAATTATCGTGTTTTATACAAAATCGATAAAGTTAATTATGATATAGCAAACTATGCTACACAACAACAAGTGGATATTGATATGAATGCTTACTATTACACAGACTAAATAATTTGAAATTTATTTATTCTCGAAGGGGACAATTTGAAATTCATAATTTAAAAACATCTTAAAAATTACATATTCAAAATTTATAATTTACTATTTGCAAGCTATGGGGGAAACAGAAAAACAAGATATACAAGAGTACCAACCAGGGCCGATTGATAGTACAATCGTATCTGCTTTACAATCTATGGACAGAGGAAGTTTCTGATCCAAAGATAAAATTTTGTTTTTCAAAGAAGTTGCGTATTTGCTCAATGGATGAATCTCTCTTGTCGAAGCTATGAATATCATTGGTCAGAGTTCTGACAATTATGCGCTCAAAGAGATCTCAAGAAATATTTTAGCATTTCTTCGTAGAGGAAAGAGTTTTTCGTATGCACTCAATAGACTACCTGATTATTTTGATCAGTGAGATTATACCATTGTAAAAGCTGGAGAAATGTCTTGAAATCTTCCGATGATCCTTCAGTCTTTGGCTGGTGAATATGTGTATATCAAAGACATAAAAAATAAATATATCTGAGCTTTGATCTATCCTGCAATTCTTATCGTTATTTCTATTGTGGCTGTTTTCGCTTTGTTTTTACTTGTTTTGCCAAATATCTTTTCTATAGCAGAAAGTTTCCAAAATCTTGAATTACCATGGATAACTAGAGCACTTAATGATATTTCTGTTTTTTTCCAAACACAATGGAAAACAATTTTATGAGTGCTTATTGGACTTGGATTGTTTGGCGGAATTTTCTTTTCTACAGAAGTGTGAAAAAAAAGTCGATTTAGCTTTTTGCTTAACATCCCTATGGTCGGTAAGATGACTAAATATTTTTATATCGTAAAATTTTGCAGATATACGAAGCTTATGATGAGTGCTGGAATGAACTATATCCAAACTTTTCAGCTGCTTAGGGACATTCTATGAATTCCTGCATATACGAATATGATTGAACGTGTATTGGTAGGTTTAGGAAAATGAGAAAACATTTACAATACCTTACAATATGAAACAGATCTGATTCCTTCCGACGTATCCGTGATGATCAAGGTCGGTGAAGAAACAGCGAATCTCTCCAATTCTTTGGACAATGTTCTCAAGATGTATGAAGAAGATCTCAATACTATTATTATGCGTTCATCCAAAATTATAGAGCCAGTGATGCTTATCTTTGTCGGTTGAATCGTTGTAGTCATCGCTCTTTGAATCTTTGGGTTAATCCTTCAGATTATGGAAGGAGCAGGAATGTAAAATTTAATTAAAAATTAAGAATATAGGGGCGATTATTGGTCGCCTTTTTTCGTTGAAAGCTTTGAAACAATCACTACATATATATAATTCTTTATTTACTTGAAAATATGAAAAAACATATAGTTCTTCGTAATAAATGATTTACACTTATTGAGATTGTTATCGTACTTGTGGTCATAGGAATACTTATGGCAGTGACCATGAATTTCTGATCTAACCGTATTGTTGATCTCAAAGCTCAATCTCTCAAAGAAGATTTTATCGGATGGTATAATGAAATTTATAGTCAGAATATGACGTCAAGTTTTCGTGATGGAACAAAATATACAACATTAACTGTTGGATTCCAAAGTTGAGTCTG
>JAEHHG010000041.1 GCA_019248075.1 Candidatus Gracilibacteria bacterium S5_H10
ATTGAGCATGATATAATCGTTGTTGATTTTTTCTAATGTGATTTTTAGTTTACTTGCGTCTTTAACGTTATTAACCACATATTCGTAATATGGTGTGGTATCTCCATTTTCTAAGATTATTTCATTTCTTGTTTTGATAAATTCTGGTGCTTCTTCACCCAATTCTTCTATCCTTTGGCTAAATTGTAACAGTGTTGTTTCTCTATCAAAACCATTAATATCATCCATTTTTACTTCTTGGACTTCTCAATCTTTGTTTCGTTGTATTGTGTATTTTTTGCCTTGATTATTTTCTAGTCGTTCGATTTGCTTTTTGATTTTTTCTAGCTCTGCGATACGTCTTTCTATCTCTATTTTATTCATTTTAAAAAGTCCTTTGTCTTTTCTGTCGTATGATTTTCCTGAAAACATTCCTATATTTTCATTGGTTAAATCTTTTTCTTGTTCAAAAAAAGCAATCAATCTCTCAATTTTATATTTTACGTTTTCTGGGCTTGTAGAACGTTCAATTGATGTCTGATTTTTTGTTATTTCGTTTTTCAATACGTTAAGATCTTCTTGTGTCCTACTTCTGACATATTCTAGATTTACTCCTTGTATTCTGATAAGCACATCTTCCTCGGTTTTTCGTTTTTCTGTTTCTTTTTTGTCTTTATAAAAATTTTGGATCCAAGGCTCTAATTTTCCTTGGTCTAAAAGAAATTTTGGCTGATTGTTTATGATAAAGATATATTTTGATTGATCTTTTTTGATTTGTACAATACTGCTGTTGAAAATATCATCAACACCATAAATTGCCAATTCTCTTTTGAAATCACTATATTCAGCAAGCGTACCCAGTGCTCTGGATTCTCATTCTTTTGCTGTTTCGATCGTTAATGATTTGTGTTCCATTTGTATAGTGAAAGTAAAATGTGTATAATCAAGTATATTCACAACTATAAGATTTACCAAAAAACCTGTTTTAAATAAAAAAATAGGATTGACAAATATCCTAAAAGTTATTTAATCATGTTTATTGATGATTATTTGTTGATTGAAAGCTCTTTTTTTAATGTAGTTTGAAACTCTATAGTCTTTTCTGGAGAGAGTTTTTCAATTAATTGATAATATTCTGAGATGAGTGTTAATAATCTAGTGAATTCTTCTTTTTCGATCATAATGTTATCATGGTGTTTTGGTAGTAATTGCTTGATATATTCTATGTATTTGGTCAGATATACTGTCCCATCAAAATTTCGTATGTCCTGATATGTCTCTTCCAGTTCTAATTCTTTGATTTCGGCTTGATAAAATGGCATAAAAATACCTACAGCGACGATAGTGTTCATGTTTTTTCTGATATAAGTGAGATCTGTTTCTTCATGTCTGGTTTTGAAAAATGTACTGTATACTTGTTTTATGAGGGTATCGTCTTTTATGTCTTTTAGTAAAAATGTGAGAAATTTAGCAAATTTGTTATTTGTTGCTTTGTCTTGTTTGATATCTTGTCCTACTTGTTGTGCTTTTTTTTGATCATCTTGAACTCTTTTGACAGCTTCTTCTGTGACTTTGTTTATGTCTTCCCTTACTTGTCATCAAGCATTGAGGTCATCTATGCTTATTCCGCCCATCTCGTTTGTCATGAATTATTTCTATCATATAAAATGCTTATAAGTGCTTGAAAATGTATGTTTTTGTTCTTGAAATTCAACAGTAATTGTATATACAATCACCACACGATTTTTTTGTTATATCAAAAATCCTCATGGTGAGGTGGATGAGTGGTCGAAGTCAGCTCACTGCTAACGAGTCAGACGAGAAATCGTCTCGCGGGTTCGAATCCCGCCCTCACCGAAGTGACGGCACTGTAGCTCAGTTGGTTAGAGCGCGCCTCTCATAAGGGCGAGGTCGGCGGTTCAAATCTGCCCAGTGCTAAATCTGATCATCAACCGTCATTCAAAAATAACTTTATTTATTATTTATTGTAATCTCATGGCCAAAAAAAAGTGATGAAGAATTGTTGTTGCAATGCAATGTAAAGACTGTGGAAAAACCAATTATCACACGAGTATAAATAAAAGTAATACTCAGAAATTGGAATTGTCCAAGTATTGTAAACAAGACAAGAAAAAGACTACCCATGTATCAAGAGAAAAATTGAAATAATTTTTGTTATTTCGTCTCTTTTGCAGACATTATTATCCAAAAGAAAATTTTATTTTTTTTTACACTCATAACATGTTAGTTATAAGACTTTCCAGACATGGAAGAAAAAATTTGGCTGTGTATAGAGTTGTTCTTTCAGAGCATACTAAACCAGTAAAATATGGATACCAAGAAGTTTTGTGATCATATGATCCAGTAAAACACTCATTAAATGTCGATATTGATGCTATCACTGCATGGATTAAAAAATGAGCTAAGCCTTCAGAAAGAGTAGCAAAACTTTTGTTGAATCAAACTAAAGACGATTTCTTTAATAAATTTATAGAACATAGAGAAAGAAAAGGAGTAACGAAAAAAGAAGAAAAGAAATAATCATTTTACATTCTTTTTCTCTTGCCTATGAATGCAGTCTATTCAAATGCTGATTTTCAAAATATCATCTTAACCGTTTTGGCTTTGGTGGTTATTTTGGTTATTGTCTGATGTATATATACTTTTATTCGTGCAATCATTTTGTTTGTTTTTGCACACAATAAGGAAGAAAATAAGAAAAAATGACGAAATAGTATCAGATTTATGATTATTTGAGTCTTTCTTACTGTTTTGCTGTTGTTTTTGATCCCTACCGTCTTGAGATGGATGAGAGTCCCTGAATATGATGTCTATACGCCAAGCAATATCTTCAGTAGGGCAGGTGAATTGGTAAATGGACTTTTTGATCTTGGTAATGTAATCAAACAAAGTCAAGAAAATAGTCAGTATCATGGACAAATCTATGATGGAATCGATTCTTCTAATTCACAATTACCTGAACCTATCACCAGTGATCAATATAATTTGTAATTGCAATAGAAGACAAATTTGTTTGAAAACGTGTAATAAATCATTACTAATCATATTATATGTCTTTTAATTTTTCTTTTTTTGAGATGCATAAAAAATTTAATTTCTCTCAAAAGATATCAAGATTTGTCCAAAAGTTCTGAAGATTTACTAAACATCAAAAAATATTTGTGCTGTATCTTTGGGCGCTTTCCTTTTTTCTTGTTGTATTGCCGTTGATAAAAATATCTCCCGTAAATGATGTATCACGTTCTGTATGGCTTTTGAATTGACATCTTTTTAAGAGTTTATTGATTATCCTTGTAAGTGTTGCTGTTCTTTTGAGCCGAAATATGAGCTTCAAATTCAAAAATTTTGTTATCTGATATTTTGGATTCAAAGAAAATGATTCTCTCTTTAACTTCGGATTTTTATGGATCATCGCTACAGCGTTTTTAGGAATCGGTGATGCTATCGGTGTTGTAGGAACAAGTACACAAACTATCAAACTTAGCTGATCATATTATTTCATTCAACTCTTTTTGCTTTTAGGACTTGTGCTTACTTTGGTGTCTGTTTTGAAACATGCTAAAGAAAATGCAAACAAGACAAAAATCGTAAATGTAGTTGATGAAGATGCTATGAAAGAAATTCATCAGAAAAAATCATTCAAAGGACTCTTCGATGAAGAAGAATGAGAAGAAGAATAACAATAACAATAACAATATGACCATCATATTTCTCACCAATAATATTTTTGGATAATCTTTATTCCTTTACCCATTTCTCTCATGGCGCATATCAATAAGGAAAAATGTATTCCTTGCGGACTTTGTTTCAATAGCTTTTCTGAAGTATTTAAACAATGAGCTGATGGTAAAGCTGAAGTTGTAAATGATGGAAAATTAAATGAAGAACAACAAAAAATCTATGATGAAGTCAAACCTATGTGTCCTGCTTCTGCTATAGAATAATTATTTGCTTATATCATAATTACTGAAAATCAACAATCCATGGTAAAG
>JAEHHG010000042.1 GCA_019248075.1 Candidatus Gracilibacteria bacterium S5_H10
TAAGTATATTCGATACCATAAATTTTGCAAATAAAAGAATGTCTATGAAAGATATGTCGTTTGAATAAATACAAATTGACTTTTCTACTAATTATCGTAATATCATAAAAAAACGTCAAACATATGGAAACAAAAAAAGTAATTTTCATTCGACATGGTGATTATATCAATGTCGAACCTTTTGATCTTTCAGAAACAGGTAAAGGTGCAGTCCGTAAATTAGCTATGAATCTGATTTCTGAAATTAAAGGTAAAGAGGCAGTATTCCTTACTTCTGTAGCCAATCGTGCAGTTCAGACTGCAAAAGAATTGGAAGCTGTTTGGTTCAAAAATGACATCGATGTGTGGTTCCACCAACATTATGAGCTTTGGTCGGGATCGGATGCCAGAAAAGAGCTTCAACATCTAAAACAAGAAGAAAATAAAATAATCTCCGTAGAGGATTATGATTGGATTAATAACTTTATTCATTCTTGTACAAAAGAAATTGTCATTATTGTGAGTCATTTTGAGGTAACAAAATTTGGACCAAAGTATCTGGGATTCCCTTCTTTTGAAATCCCCAAGGGACAAGCAAGAGTGCTTGATTTGGAATCAAAAAGAGATCGACTGGTGCCAGAAGAGGATACACCATTCTAAAAAAATTGTTTTTTAAAAAACCTGCTGTGTGAGCAGGTCTTTTTTTATATTGAATAGTAGATATGTTTATCTGATTTCAATCTGGTAACCAGTCAACTGAGTTGCTAATTTTACATTAGAAGCTCATTTACCGATAGCGAGTGCTTTTTGGCTTTCATCCATAGTGACGATAGCTTTGTTATCTATGATTTCTACATTGTTTATTTGAGCTGGTTTTAGGCAATTTTTGACTAATTGGATGGGATCATCACTATCTTCCACAAAATCTATTTTTTCTCCATCAAGAAGTGAAAGTACGGTATTGATTCTATCTCATCTGCTTCCGACCATAACTCCCACAGGATCAACTTTTTCTTCATTAGAATACACGATAATCTTGGTTCTTTTACCAGGGATTCTTACTATTTTTTCGATAGCAACGATACCTTCTTCAAGTTCTGGTACAATTTTTCTCAAGATAGCTTCGATATATTCTGTAGTAGATTGAGTTATTTCAAGAATGATTCCTCCTTGTCCTTTTGAGATTTGTTTTAAGAGAACAAATATTTCTTCTCCTGGTTCATACATCCTATTTGGTATTTGTCCATCCGGTTGTAACACGACAGCAGTTCCCTCGATATCAAGGATAACACTATCAGCATGTACTCTGATGACTTTTGCTTTTAATAATTCACCCTGTTTATTTTGGAATTTTTCATAAAATCTTTCTCTTTCGATACCTTTCAAACTTTGTTTGATAGTTTGTCCAGCAGACTGAGCAGCAATCCTTGAAAGTTCAAGGGTAGCAGGAGTAACATCGATAAGGAGTTTTTCTCATAATGTTGCATCTTTTCTGATTTTTTTAGCATCAGCTAACGTGATCTGTATTTCATCATCTTCTACTTCTTTGCTTACTTCAAGTTCTCTATAAATAGTTACCGTTCCATCATTTTCAATATTTACGATAATATCAGATTTTTTGTACTGCGGGAAATCTTTTTTGAATCCAGACTTTATACCAGCTTTTACAATTTCAAGAACTTGATAGGGATCGAATTTATAATCGTCTACAAGTGCCATAATCGCAGCTTGGATGCTTTTACCGTCTAATTTCATTTTATTTTTGGAGTAAATAAAAAATAGGATAATTCTATTATCCTACATTGAGGATAGTCTTTTAGCATAAGTTTTCAATAGTATTTATAGAAACAAAAAAAGGCATGCATAGCATGCCGGGGTCAAGAATTATTCCTGTAAAATAGCTTTTTGGAGATTAGTGTCTATTAATTCTATCAAAGTATCAGAGGATTTCTCTTGCAAGGAAGGCTGATTACAGGAGAAAACATGTGTTCCATTCCAAAGATTCTGATACGATATGTGTTTATACATAGATCGGAATATTGAATGAAGGAATCCTATTCCGACGACGTCGGCTAAAGTTCCTAAATCTTCTTTGGATTTTATTGTCAGAAATTCATCTTTTGTGATATCGAAAATATGGATATTTTTATTTTCACTCACAATGAGATATACTTTTCTTACTCCTTTATCGGAGATGATGTAGATGGTATATTCTAAACGTTCCATAGTTGTTTGGTTTTTGTTTTATGTGAAAATAACTATTTCTTTAGTAAAGTCAAGTTCTAAAGCTTTTCTAATAAATCCGTTACAATACTATTGTAGACGTTCATGCCTTTATCTGTCAGCTTAAGTTTCATCCCATCAGCGTCTACGAGATCTTCCTTTTTGAATTTTGTAATTCGTGATTCGTAATCGGGAATTAATACACAGGTGAATTTTGAAATATCGGCGATTCCATCCTTGGTTCTTAGTCTGAGAAAAAATTCTTCTATCAAAATATCTGACGCGTTCAGTGTTTGGATATCTTTTTCATCGACCCGATGTCATTCAAGATATTGCTTGATATCTCAGGTATTAGTTCGTCTTTTATTTTTAAAAAATGAAGAAGCTGAAAGTCCGAATCCGATATATGTTTCCATAGTCCAGTAGACCATATTGTGAATAGAGGCTTTACCAGCAGCAGCGAAATTAGAAATTTCATATCTCTGGAATCCTGCGTTTTCAATCATGTCTTTTAGTAACAAAAATTCTTCCATGATCTCGTCATCGCTACCATAATACGGGGAGCTGGAACATGGGATATGAGAAATAGTTTTTGTCCCTTGGTTCTTGTCCTTGATCCCTTCGAGCGTGTAGAGAGAAATGCTATCAGCGTATCCACTATTCAAAAAATCGTTCAGGAAATCACGTTTAAACTCATGTCGTAATTGTTTGAAGCCATTTTTGCTGATCTGAAATTTCCCAAAAGCAATAAAATCAAAATTAAATACATTATTATCTTGTTTTTGCTTGCTAAGTGATCTAAGAAATGCTGCAATACTAGAAAAATTATATCATCTTCCCGTGAGCTTTAGTACTTCATCATCAAAGCTTTGGATACCAAAACTATATCTTAATCTAGAGATTTTATTATATTTTTTATTTAGCTCTTTAACAAAATTCAAGACTTCATCTTCTGGATAAGGATTTAATTCTATACTCAGTTCAGCTAAATCTTCACAATCAAATTTCGTTTTGATATATTCTATGATATCGATGATTTTCTCGATACCGATTCTGCTCGGAGTCCCTCATCAGAAATACAGTGTTTTTATTGCTTTATCAGTCAGTATTTTTGCGTAATGGTCAATTTCCTTTTTTAGCGCTTCAACATAACTCGTAATGAGTGCTTCAGCATTTTCTAACTGAAAAATAGGTAGACTATTGAATGAACAATAGGCACATTTGCTAGCACAGAAGGGGATGTGAATATAGAGTGATATCATAAAAGGTCATTGCGAGGAGTAAAACGACGAAGCAATCTTATAATAATGCTTCATATAAATCATTCCGATTTTTATTAATAGATTCTATTAATTCAATTTTTTTCTTCCTGTTACCTCATTTTAGTTGTTTTTCTCTTAGGATAGCTGATTCTACACTAGGACATTCTTCATAGTATACTAGGTTTTTTATAT
>JAEHHG010000043.1 GCA_019248075.1 Candidatus Gracilibacteria bacterium S5_H10
TGAAAAAAACTTACTTGCTATCTTAGATAAAAAATTGAGCTATTCCCAGCTTGTTAAACTAGTTTATCCAAAACAGTTTGCTGCTCAAAAAAAATCATCCTCCACACTTTCTTCTGCAGAACAGATTCAAAAAAATACTCCTGAACTTCTTCCTGTTATTGTTGATGGAGATACGTTGATTAATTATTATTTCTGTCATGAATGTAAACCAAAGCCTTGAGAAAAGATTGTTGCAAAAACAGGCAGAGATGGAATCATTATCCATGCTTTAGGATGCAGAGGAATGAAAACTATTTCCTTTGACAAACTTCTTGAGGCACATTGGGAATGACAAGAAAGCAATACGTATAGGATTTGGATCGAAATGTGGGTCTCTAGCAAACAGGGAAATATTATCGGTATGATGAAAATTTTTAATGATCTTCATGTTCCTGTTCTTCAAGTTTCCATAAAAAATCTTCAAGAACATACAAGTTTACTCGTTTTTGAAACTGAATTTACTAATCCAGGAAAAATATCGTTTCTTCTGAATAGCTTGAAAAAATATGATGATTCTTTAAAAGTGGTGAAGAAAAGAATCTCTTAATCAGAAATAAGGTACAATGGATCAGGTACGAGAAAACTCGACTAAGTTCCATGTCCCAATTTCCAGTTTTATTTTATTAATCAGTGATCATGGGAACATGAGTTGGTGTTGTACTTGATAAATCTTCTCGAAGCCTTTCTTCTTTATTCAATACAAGCGGAGCTTCCTTATGGATAACTATTGGAGCGATTTTTTTGGTTTTTTTGCGAGTAGTCGCTATTATTCGAGTGACAAAAGACATTATCAATAGGACAAATAGCTTCAGTTTGCAAGTTATCAGTATCTTGTTTATTACATTTTTGACTCCATTTGTATGATTGCCTTTATATTTTCTTATCAGACCGATTAGTTATAAAAGAGATAGAATTCCTCGGAGAGAAGCTTGTGCTTCAAATTTGGTTCCTTGTTATAATTGCAATACTTTAAATCCAAAAGAATATGTTTGCTGTATTGCTTGTGGTGAAAGACTCAAGGTAAAATGCAAAGAATGCTGAAATAGCTATGCTCATTCTTTTGCATATTGCAATATTTGTGGAGCACCAAATATAGACTAAAGAACTTTTAGGGACGAGGAACTAGGAACTGGGAACGATGTATTTATTCCAAGTCTCGCATTCCAACTCCTACATTCCTGTTTAAAAAATGTTTCTAGTTTTTACTCTTGTTCTCTTAGTTGTTGCTGTAGGAATATTGGCTAGCGTCTATTCTGTTTTTTTCCCGTTTATGCAAAATCTTTGAACAGTGACAAATTATCACACGGCGTATTATGGTGCGATATCTGCAGTTGAAAGAGCAGAGCTTGGTTTGAGGTATAGATCTCCTTGATTTGAATGATCAGGATGATTTCTTTGATCTACTGGTTATGGTCCTGTAAGCGATTATACTCCAGCATTGATTACTGGTGATCAACAATGATTTTGGCGAACAATACAATCGAGAACATATGCTATCCCAAATACTGGTATGGGAAATACTGATCCTATGCTTTCTTATCCTGATGGAGATAGTAAAGATTATAATCAACTCTGATATACTTACTTGGAGACTTTTTTGTTGTCTTACGATGCTACTTCAAATCCTCAGTTGTATTATACATGAGGAAACAATCTTTCGTTTTTTTCTGGAAACACGATAACAGGAACTTTGAGATTGCCGCCAAAAATTTTGAGCGGTTTTGGTTGATCGACTCCAGGTTCTTTGTGTAATGTCTTTCTTGATGATTGTGATCCTGATGGTGATGGAATTTATGATGATATCGCTGTTTCTTGGTCTCTTGAATGATTGTATCATGGCAATGGATTTAAAATATTTCCTACTATCGCTGTGTTTTATTACAGTGGAATGCAAGTAGATGAACGTATGGACAATAGTATTAGAGAATCGATCATCAATGCTACATGAACGATTACTATGGATACTTCACTTGCTCATCGTTTTTCTTTTGTACAAAACGGATATGCTTTAAAAAAACATACCGTTGTCGGTGTAGATGCCACTGCAATAGAACAAACAAGTTTCTCTAATATATTTTCTGATATTTCAAATAATTTTTCTTGACTTCGTTTATCCTTTGGTGCTGCTAATATTTTTCGTGCGGTTACCGGTGCAATCTATCCTTATCTTGAATATCAATTTAGTTTTCCTCAAGCTATAGCTGATAGGTATTATACTATCCAATGACATGGTCGTGTAGGGGAATATGATGTTCAGATTATATTGAAAAAACCGACTATCCAAGGGACTGTCGGCTGAGATTTTACAGTTATTTTCTAATTTTTATATATTAGGGCCATTGCCTGCGTTAGGGTTCGGATCGTATGGATTTGGGCAATCGCCATCCATATTTGCTTGTGCATTACATCGTGTACCATCGACTCTTTTACACATCGGTGTAGGTGTTCCTACTCAAGAGAGTTCGCCTCATGAGATAGCACAATATATTTCTGCGTCATTTTCGTAGCCAGTAATTTTTACTCATCATTTTGGACAGTCACTGTGATAGAATGCTTGTTCTTCGCATTGACGATTGTCTTCGAAATAACACACACCGTATTGTCCTTTTTTATTCTTTTTTATATCAAGCGATCCGCCATTATCTAAACAATAGATGGAAGCTGGATTTGCTATCCTTGTTCATTCTTCTGCTACGTTTTTTGTTGATCAAAAATCTAACTGGTCGGTTTTTTGCTTGATCCCTCGTATGCATCCTCATAGAATGATAACCAGGAGCAGCGTGAAAAATTTTTTTTTCATGAAGCTATGGTAAAATGATAAAATGATAAAACGATAAAACGATAAAACGATAAAACGATAAAACGATAAAGTACTCCTATACCTGTGCGAAAATAATCATATAATTGTTGCCATATTTTTTTGCGCATTTTGGGCAGTATGCATAATGAATATAATAGTCCTTGGCTTTCTTTTTCTTGTTTGTGAGATATGTGTTTATCTGTTTGATGAATTTAGGAACGGCATTATAAGGGCCAGTATACACTTTACTGATGAAATCGCCTGAGATGGTTACATTCTTAGCTTTAGACACGCGTCCAGTGACGGAAAGATAGATCTCTGATTTGAATGCACTTGGATCGCGGAAGAGGAGTAAAATATCTTCACTATGCTTCTCTGCTTTGTTTGCTTCTTCCATCATTTTGCACATCTTAGTTGTTTTCCACCCTATCATTGGTGGAAAGGGAATGTGAAAAAGTGTAGGGATAGATTCCATGATAAACATTTTTTTAATCCACTTATGCGTTTTACCTTCCCATTTTTTGGGATCAAATTTTGGACAACAAATAGTTTTTTTCAT
>JAEHHG010000044.1 GCA_019248075.1 Candidatus Gracilibacteria bacterium S5_H10
CCTCACAGTACTTGCCTAAGAAGGGAATCTTCACGAAGGGCACCAAGACGGATTCCTCCGTGCGCACAATCAAATTACCGGAGCAGGCATTCGAGCTACTGAAAACGCATCGCAAGTGGCAGCGGAAACAGAGGATCGCGATGGGGGATCGCTGGGTTGACAGCGACCGGATTTTTGCGCAGGATGATGGCACACCGGTTCACCCGGATAGCATAACGGGTTGGTTCCATGACTTTATTTCGCGCACAGACTTACCGCAAATTTCGATCCATTCCTTGCGGCACACGAACATCACGTTGTTGCTTGCGGCGGGGATTCCGTTGAAGACGGTGAGTTATAGGGCGGGGCATGCACAGACTTCGACCACTGCGAATATCTACTCGCACGCGATCAGGACGTCGGATGAGAAGGCGGCGGAGGTGCTAAAAGAAATTATTGTCGTGTGTTCTAAAAACTGAGTTTGACAGTTTTTGTATCGAAGTATTAAAATGAACGCATAAACCATTCAAATTTGTAATTTCTGTATTATACTTGAAATCCTACTAGTGAGGTAAATATGTGGAACGATATTGAAACTACTAGAGATCTTCTGAATTTTAAAGTTGTAGCTGATACTGCGGCTCAACTGATCGTTGATTCATATGGACAACCAATATCCGTTGGGGTCTCCGGAGGGTGGGGAACTGGAAAATCGTCTTTAGTAAAAATGATAGGGCAATCGTTGCAAAAGATAGATACACAAAATCAGTACGTGTTTCTTGAGTTCAATGCGTGGCTTTATCAAGGTTATGACGATGCACGTGCTGCTTTATTACAAGTAGTATCCAACAAACTCTTGCAAGAATCTGAAAATCGAAAAACTGGAAGAGACAAGGCCATCGAGTTTGCAAAGCGAATTGACTTATTGCAGTTAGCAAAGCTTTTAGTTCCTGCTGCAACTGGTGCGCTCCTTGGTGGAACAATTGCTGGCCCAATAGGGGCAGTTTTAGGTGCTGTTGGTGGATTATTGAAAAGCGATGGGCTTCCTACATCTCAAAATGTCGAGGATCTGCGAGTTGCTTATACATGCATAAGTCCTGAATTGAAGAAGTTGTTCAAGGAGAAGGCTTCAATATCATTTCCTCGTGAAATTGAGGATCTTCGTAGTACTTTTAGTGGGCTGCTGCAGGAACTTGGAGTAAATCTAGTGCTGCTCATCGACGATTTGGATAGATGTTTGCCTGAAACTGCAATATCAACACTGGAAGCAATGCGTCTGTTATTGTTTACACCGAATACGGCATTTATTATCGCAGCGGATGAACAAATGATAAGAAACGCGGTACGAGCACATTTTCCTGAAATCAACCTATCTGAAGATCATGTTACTAGCTACTTCGACAAATTAATACAAATTCCATTAAGAGTACCAAGGCCTGGCATAACCGAAATAAAAGGCTACATGGTTATGTTATTCGCAGATGAGGCGCAACGTAAAGGCGATATTACCAAAGAAACACTTTTAACCGCAGAGAAGGCAATTACAGAATTAGTCTCAAAAGCGTGGATGGGAGATACTACACAAAAGAATTTTGAGGACGCATTCGGATCAGAAAAAACAAAGATGGTTAGAAAAATTGACATTGCCGATCAGCTAGCAAGCATCATGGTATCATCTGATCAAATAAGCGGGAATCCAAGACTTATAAAACGATTTCTGAATAATCTTTTAATCAGAGAAGCCATCGCCAACGCGCAAGGATTGCCTGTTGCTTTCAATCAAATTGTGAAAATGCAATTATTTGAGAGATGTGCCTCTCCAGCAGCATATGATTTTTTCTTAAAAAGTATTGATCAAAAAAATGGCATCATTCCTTTCATGGCAGATATTGAACAAAAAATTACTGACGGTACAAAGATTGATGCTGTTCATGAGAGTTGGAATGCGCCGTTTGTGCAAGATTGGCTAAAACTTGAGCCAAAGTTGGGAGAACTTGATCTTAGACCTCTTCTTTATCTTAGTCGAGACAAATCAATACTATTTACTAGTGGCGATGAGATTTCACCTACTGGGGAGGGTGTCTTAAAGGCAATCCTATTATCGAAAAAACTCACACAACCTCTTATAGAAGAATTGAAGAAACTTGGGGAAACTGAAGCAGAGCGCATTTTAAACAAGCTTTTCAGGATTATTAGAGAAAGTCAATATGAATTAGAAAAAGTTCAAATGACATTCCACATTACTGCGGCATATCCTGCTTTGGGGACACGATTAGCCTCTTTCTTATTTGAGTTGCCTCCACAAAAAATTAGCCCTGTCTTAATACCGTTTCTTAGAGATGAAACCTGGGCAAATGAATTGATCAAGCATTGGAGAGATGATGTAAACACGCCTACTTCGGTTCAAAGCGCGATTGAGATTACCAAACATAAAAAATAGTAGTTTCGAGGAGGGTTTTTATGGGTACTTCAGCATCAAGTTCAGGCCCGGGAAAAGGCGTGCCATTCGATCCCCCATGGTTGGATGATATTGTATTGCCTTGTGATGAAAAACCTGCTGCTGACTTGAATATCAAACCAAGGAAAGAATCAAGTCCAACACTTGATGAACTTGAGCAACAGATAGCACCTTCAAGACGATATGCTGGAGCGCGTCGATCATTAGGCGATTTTATTAAAACAGGCAGCACTCAATCACTCGCTAAAGCAATAGGATACTATTCACGCAATGGAATGGGTGGTGCAAAACGAGTCGCTAAGCGTATGAGCTTATCGACCAGATCAGCTGCGGCATTGGCTCAATACTTACATCGCATACAAGAAGGAACGAACGAAAACATAAATGCATGGGTTTCAGGACTCATTGAACGTGATGCAAGCACGAGTGAAATTATTGATGAATTAGTGTTGAGGATTGCTGCACAAGGGGGAAGTGAAGATGAATCTCAAAGCCGAGCATCACTAGAGCAAGCATTAACTGAGCTTTGCCGTGAAAACGCAGAGATTAATCTGTTCAAACTTAACGATGACGATATTTGGAGGTTTATTGAATCGTTTCTAGGAATTGAAGCTTATAAACGGATATGTTTTGATATTGGTCAGAGATATGAAGATTCGTCGATTCCAATTCAAACAAAGATGCAACGGATAATTGAAATGCAACAATATGTCGAAGCTGAAATATTTGTTCAAATCGAAAAAATACGCAAGGCAATTAGCGGGTTTAACACAGAGAATTTAGCAGATGTTTTACAGAGATCAATTGAGAATACTTTTTTAGTATACGAGGGGGCTCTATGAATAAAATAGTATGTTGCCTACGAGAGGACTTACCTCGTGTACAAAATGATGAAACAAAATACTTTGTATTATACTCAAGACCAG
>JAEHHG010000045.1 GCA_019248075.1 Candidatus Gracilibacteria bacterium S5_H10
TTGACACAAAGAGTTTCTTTGATTTCGTCACCAATCTCACTTCTCTTGCCAAAAATCTCTTCATGAGAGAATTCAAATATTCTAGCCCTCAACTGTTCTTCTGTCAATGAGGTAATGGTCTGCACGACATTGGAGTTTTTGAATAAGGAATCGATAATGGATTTGTCATCATGTTTCACACGATAGATGACATTGATATTTACACTCGTCTTTACATTGTCTTTGGTGATACCATCAACCTTTACACTCAAGTTGATAAGTGCTAAGCTCTGACGTTTCACGCCTTCGAGAAGTGGAACGATAACATTGATTCCTTCTCTGAGTATCCTTCCGGTCTTACCCAAAAACATCACGACAGCGACCGTATTTGGCCTGACGATCTTGATAGAAAGTAACAACAAAAAGAACACAACTATTCATAAAATGATATACGTAGTATACATTACAGATATGTTATAGAATAAAATATTAATTCTTTTTCCATTGTTCGAATTTTAGTCAGATACCTGCGGTGATTATCGCGATACACGCACCCAAAGTTCGAATGATTTGGCTATATATAATTTCTGCTCATAAAGTCTTGATAATGATACCAATAAATGCTCGAATAACAACAAGCGCAAAAATAACATTATATTTTTTGTAAAGCGCGAGAAGCGCAAGCAATGCAGCGATAACAATCATTACTATAGTCCAGAAAATTGGTGTCATACCTCGCATAGTTCGTTGGATATGTACCAATCGAGCAGAAATGTTTGCTATCGTAGCTACAGATATCCATCACAGATATAAACTAAAAGGAACTTGGACGAACAATTTTTCTTTTCGTGTTCATAGCTTTTTTCCTATTTGAACCTTGCTTGCCAAGACAATTAAAATAACAAGGAATGCTAACATAACAAGTACCGACAAAAAGACTTGTTGAAAATGTCGAGCAAAAAGTCGTCCGATATTGGCAAGGCAAGACAACAAAAATCGAATCCCTACTTTCTTGGTAATTCAGAGAGAATTTTTTTTGGAAAGATCGACCATCTGTCGGATTATGAATCCAAACAAAGCGAGATAGATAAGTCCTCGAATAGAAAAAGTAAGTCCCGCTGGAGTGAAAAGATTAGGATACAAATCAGATAATGCACCTGTAGTCATGCCGCCGAGCGGAAGATTTATCGCTTGAAAATTAATGATTATCATAGCGACAAAAGCTACGATGTTCACATTAGCCAGTACTTTGAGCCAAAAATTTGTTTTGTTTTTTTTGGCTGGTGCAGTGATAGATTTTTTTACTGGAGCTTGTTTTGTTTTTACGATTTTTTTTGGAGAAGTTTTTTTCTTTGCTGGAGTTGGCATGAACACAAAGTAAAAAATAAAAGATAGTATATATATGACAATACTCAAGCAAAAATCAATGCAATTGTATTGGCAGTAAAGGTTGTAATTTTCTTTTACTTTTTTATAGTCAAAGCAATCTTTTATCCTTTATTATTTCTAGCATGAAAGCACATCTCAAAACTCCTGTCGCTGTTGGATTGGCACTAGGAATCTATCGATGAATTTGATTGTTTATTTTTGCCTTAACTGCTCGACGATTTGGATACTGCAAAATTTTTGTTAGTTTCGTAAAGACATTTTATATCTGATATGATGCAAATTTACTTGGTGCATTTATCTGACTTTTGCGAGGATTTGTCGATGCATTTATCTGAGGTTTCATCGTTACTCGATTGGTAGGAATTTTTAAAGCGAGGATGAAATAACATTCCATAATTTTATATTATAAAACCTATTCCATGAAAAAAATATCTATACTGATGTTTCTTTTTGCTCTAGGATTTTTCTTGACGTGATGTGGAAAACAAGCGGAAACCTGTTCCATCGACACATGATTTTCTTGCGGAACAACAACAGGTACGCTGGATCTCAGCTGAACTATTGATGCAGTTATCGATGCTATAAAAAACCAAGACCTCGTAACTTTATCGACTTTTGTCGGCGATCAATGACTTCGTTTTTCTCCCTATGAATATGTAAATACTGGAAGTGACGTCGTTTTGATAAGCGATGAAGTATACAATGGATTAGCACTTTCCAGAACATTTGTCCGAGGAGCATACGATGGTTCATGAGAACCTATTGATCTACCACTCTGACAATATCGAGAAAAATTTGTCTATGATGTAGATTTTGTGAATGCACCAGAAATCTATTACAACCAGAAATTTCAAAGAGGAAATACTACGAATAATATCTTTGATATCTACACTGGAAAAGAAATCGTAGACTATCACTTTTCACAAATTGATCCCCAGTATGAATGAATGGATCGAAAAAGTTTGTATTTAGTATTTGAAAATATTGCTGGACAGCGAAAACTTATCGGGATCGTCCATGGACAATGGACAATATAAACTAACTAATAGTTAAAAGTTAATAGTGAAAAATGTAGGTATCGCTTTTATATAGACTATTGTGAAACAACAATAGTTTATACAGAAACAAGTCCTACATTTTTAGTTTTTCGTTTTTAGTTTTTCACTAATTTCTCGTATCCTAATTGACCGCAAGCTCACTTAGTTTTTCTTCACATACTGTCTCTTATCGTAACGGTTATTTTTCCAGCTTCTAATATTTTTTTAAAATTTTCCATAGTGGCATAATCGCTTTCTTTGAAATTGATTGCAGGATTTGTGTTGTAGGGAATCAAGTTGACGTGAGCTAATTTGTTTTTGAGTAAACTAACTAATTGCTTTGCGAGTTCTGGTTTATCAGTAACGTCCTTGATCATGATGTATTCGTAGAAAATCCTATTATCAGTCGCTCTGACGTATTCACTGATTGCTTTGTCTAATTCATTCAATGGATACGCTTTGGCTATCGGCATCAATTTATCACGCAATTCTTGATTGGGTGCATGAAGAGAAATAGCAAGTTTCACAGGGATTTCATCTTCGATAAGTTTTTTGATTCATGGAATTATTCATGCAGTCGAAATAGTGATATGTCTGCGAGAAAGAGAAAATCCTGCTTCCTGTCTGAGCATAATCTCGATCGCCTTTTTGACGTTGTCATAGTTCAATAATGGTTCACCCATGCCCATGAAAACAATATTACGAACAGCATATAATGATCAATCTTCTTGTTTACCGAATTTTTTTTTGATATAATTGTTGGCATAAAGTACTTGGGAAATCATTTCGTCCCGCGTCAAATTTCTTTTGAATCAT
>JAEHHG010000046.1 GCA_019248075.1 Candidatus Gracilibacteria bacterium S5_H10
ATGCTTTTGAGTGGAAAATCAGCTTTTGAAGTAGAAAGCATAGCATTACAAAGAGGTATGATAAATCTAGAAAGAGACGGGGTATTTAAGATAATAAAAGGAATGACAACACTTGATGAAGTATATAGATACGTGAAAGCAAAATTCGACAAATAAAATTCAGGGACGAGGAACAAGTTTCAAAATATCTTTCACCTAGTCCCTTTCACCTTTTACCTGGTTAAAAAAGTATGGAAGTAAGCAAATTATGATTCTTTGAAAAATTCGTTATCAAAAAGTTTTTTGCACCGAAACTCAAACAAAAAACAAATTTTTTCAGATTATTGGCAGTAGCACAAAGAGCATGACTTGGACTTAGAGATGCTTTATTTTCCATTAAAAATTCAGAAACAAATAGGGGATTAGTGATGATCATCCAAGATTTAATTGACCAGCTTACACAAGGATATACACTTTCCAAAGCGATGGAAAATCACAATTATTTCTTCAAAGAAGAAGAAATCGCCTTAGTAGAATCTGCTGAGAGCATGGGAAATCTTCCTGATATTTTAGATGAAATAGCCAAAGAACTTGAAAACTCACAAAGAATAAACGCAAAGATCAAAAAAGCAATTGCATATCCGATTGTGCTGGTTATCTTTTCTATTGTAGCAGTGACTATTTTGCTCATCTACGTAATACCGACAATAGTGACCATGTTTCCTGACCAACAAAGTTTGCCAAACCTCACAAAAATAATGATGGGAATATCAGGATTTTTGCAAAGGACATGGTTTATTTTGTTGCTCATAGTCATAGGAATTATTTTTACCTATAGATTCTTATACAAGTATGTATTAGCATTCAAAGTATTTATCGACAAGCTTATGCTTACCACACCAGCAGTTTCAGGTGTAGTAAAAACATATTACATGTATAGATTTTCAAAATTACTTAGTCAGCTCTATAGCGCTTGAGTAAGTCCAATAGTTTCATTAGTGCTTATGGGAAATACATTCACCAACTTTTTTTACAGAAAAAAAGCAATAGAGATTAAAGAAAATCTCAATGCAGGATTTTCGTTTTCAGAATCAATGGAATGATCCTCATTATTTGATCCTATATTGGTACAGATTATCCATGTAGGAGAAGATACAGGAAATATTACAGAAGTACTCAAAAAAATGTCAGATTTTTATCGTGATATGCTTCAAACGAGAATCGATATTCTTATGGATTTGCTGCAACCGTTTTTGATGGCAATAATCGCTGTCGTGATAGGAGTAATTGTAGGATCAATATTTTTGCCTATGGCAGACCTCGTCAATGTAATTAAATAATTTTATCTATTGTTTATTAAGCATGAAAAAAATACTCCTTACTATACTTATGGGTGTCATCATCACTGCTTTTCACGCTAATAGCAAAACACAAGCAGAAGATGTTGGACTAAGCGATGTAATCTTTGAAGAAGATACCGTCACACAGAATGTAACACATGGATTCCTTATGAATGAATTAAGCTATACACTGATAAAGCTTCATCTCGTTATAGCAGGCAAAAGTATAGAGACAATCAATTATGAAGGAGAAATATTAGAGATTATTCAAAAATTGGAAGAGCTTACCAGAACTGATGTCATAGAACTATTGAATATGTCAGCAGACAAAGAAGAAGCTTTAACAAAATATCTTACTGAATGTGATCAAAACCTTCAAAAGTGAGACATAATGGTAACATATATGAAACAAGAGATGAATATTCTCAAAGAAGATATGCAATCATGTCTTATAGAAAAGAATATAAGCGACAAAGTATATTTTGATGCGGTAGATAGTTATGACCAAAACATGATGCAAGCAGCGCTTACGGATTCTATCAAATACGAAACATGCGCTACAGAAAAAAGAATTACTTATAACGCGCAAACAAGTATTTTAAGAAAGTTGGTCTTTTACCTCTGAGTACTACAAAAAAAATATGATGTATTGTTTACCAAACAAGACATTGTGACAAAAAATTATAAAATATTTAGAGACAATATTCTGACTGATCTCAACGAGATAGACGATCTTCTCAAACAATATAATTTCTAAAGTATTTATTGAACTTTATCGACAAATACATAAGCTGGATGTAGGATGATTTATCCTAAGTATTTTATATATGGAAACAAAACATATAATCAAAAACAGCAATCACTTAATAACAATAATCGCTTGTATATGAGTGATTTTTTCTGGAATCTCAATAATAAACGCATTCAACGAATCTAAGCTTTACGATACTTTAGCAGGGAAATTACCAGTAAATACAACGAGTATTTTATGACAAAAGATAATGAAAATACAAAATACCCTCCAAGCGCAACAAGCAGTAAGCAAGCAAGAATATGAAGAAGCATTAAAACTTATCACGGGCAACACAAGTGAAGATTATTACAACCGCGGAACCATCCAGACACTATTAGCATACCAAAATGCATTGCAAAGCAGTATTTCATGATTACAACATGCTCAAGATATTGCTGCACAAGCACAACAAAATTTTGATCTCGCAAAAAAACTATCAAAAAACAGAACAATAACAAATGCTATCATAGAAAATCAAGCAACTATAAACACCCTATCTTCTGTTGTTGACATCAAGACATGTTATGGTATTGGGCAAGCTATCATCAGCCACATACAAGACATTACTGATACTACACAAAACATAAAATCAATGTTTAATGAAGAAACGTTATATATAGAAAAAAGAGCCAATAGCTTGGATAATGAATGTTATCAATGACTGCGTTATGTGTTAGATACCAGCAAAGAACAAGTCGGACTCTTTCAATTACAAATGGAAAATAACAAAAATACATATATCTCTGACTTTTCCGACAAGATAGAGAATCCTATGATCTGTATCGAGACTCCCTACGAAAACATTCTTCCTTCGATTATCAAAGGGAAACAATGATTAGCTGAGTATCAGCAGCTTCACCAAGCCACCATAGACGCACTCAAAAGCAACAATGCACAAAGTATCAAAGAACTTTGCAATCAATCAAAAAACGATGCACAAGTCAATCAGCAAATAGAAAGCTCTGTACAAGAATTACTTCAAAAACTAGAGGACAACAAAAGAGAAAATCAGACAGAAGCAAAAGCAA
>JAEHHG010000047.1 GCA_019248075.1 Candidatus Gracilibacteria bacterium S5_H10
GTGAGTACGGGTAATTCTTTGTCGATATAAAATCTTTCAGAATGTATTGTTTCTATGTTATAAGATTTGTCTATACTATAGAATCTAAGATATTTTATCGTTATGCTGTTGCTTGCTCCTGTAACCGTTACAGATGTCCCTGTTATGTTTGGTGTACAGGTGTTTGCTGTATCTATACAATAATATGTTAGCTCAATACCTGCTCCGGTATCAATCTGTGTTAGAGTTACTGGTATATCTATTCTTCCCGTAGATCAATTCGGTGATGCTGTTGTTGTCGGATTTGTTGTATCGATAATAAATATTGTACCAGTAGAATTACCTGCAAGATCAGTAACTACAAATATATATGTTCATTCGCTAGATATTGGTGTTCAACTTGTGTATGGAGATCAATTGAGTGTTGCTCAAGAAAGATTAGTATCACTAAACGTAATTGTTTGACTACCTGAGTAATATGCTCACGAGATTATTCCAGCAAACGTTGGCTCAGTCGTGTCGATGATAAATGTAGCTCAGCTAAAATTATCTACAAGATCGTAAACTACGAATGTATATATTCATTCACCAGTAATTGGTGTTCAACTTATATACTCATTACTGTTCAATATTGCTCAAGAAAGATTGGTATCGCTAAAGGTAATTGTTTGAATGCCTGAATAATATGTTCATGAAATTACTCCGGTAAATGTTGGGGTTGTAATATCAAGTAATACCGTAGTTATAATTCATCACGTAATAAGTGTTAGTCATGAATCAAAAACACTTCCTGATAGGATAATTATTCACTCATTTAGCGTTGTTGTATCAAAATGTATAATTATCGTGGTTTCATTTGCTCCTGTACTTATATATGTTCCGGAAATGCTATTTGCGCTTCCATCAATGAGTTCTATCAAAACACTATCACCAGAATCTAGTGTCCCACTAAACTGCATAGTGACACCGTAATTAGCTATGTTTGTTGTATTGATGTTTGTACCTGTTATGGTATTCCCTAGTACATCTATAGTTGCTCATACAATGTTCTTTATCAAAAATGTTGTCAAAATAATTAGCATAAAAAATAATATGCCCAAAAAACGTTTTTTTTGATGTTTCACCATGAGTTATTTTTTGTGATAAAAAGTATCTAATGTTTACTTAAATTGCTTGTGAAAACAAAGTTTATTTTGTATTTATCTTTCAAAATCTATTTCAGTTTTTTATTTTTTATTGTGTATTATATTGATTTCTTGTTTTTTTATTTTTTGTTAAAAAACTTGCCTATAGGCAAGTTTTTTATATTTCTGTTAGTATGTGTTTATATTCCGTATTGCTTTATTATTTTGCGGATTTCTGTAAATGATACAAATTTATGTCCTCTTTTTTTATTTTCTTTGCTTATGCGATATGCAATTTTCCAATGATAAAACAAAGTTCTATATGCATTTCGTATGCTGTGTTTCGGGTCGTAGATGTGAGTAGGTAATGATCACATACCATTGAGTTCTATTATTTTGAAATCTCCTGTAGAAAGTGATTCTTTGTTTATTGCTTTGATATCATAACGACCAAAATAGAAACCGTTTATTTTTTTACTGATGTCATCGATTGTCTTTTCTACTTTCGGAGTAATAAGATATGATACATCGTAGAATGTTGATCATCTTAAGTGGTTCCCTATATAATTGAGCTGAATTTTTTGTCAGTCAGCTATTATATTTTCCCACATATTTGCATATTCTTTTTTTAACTGGCTATAATAATATCTTGCTCTTGGATGCTGTTCTACTAATTTTTCAAAGGAACTTTTTCCATCTCCATGGAGAAACATAAATTTTTTTTCTACAATTCCTGTAATGTGTCCTTGATTTTCTCCTGGCATGCGATAATAGAAAATTCAAAATTCGAGCGGGTAATCAATAAATTCTTGAATAAGAATGTCTTCGTGAACATGATTCAGATATGTCTTTAATTGTTTGGTGGTATGTATTTTTTTTACATCTCTTCCGGTTCTTCCTAGTGTAGGTTTTGCTATGCAAGGATATTGAATGTTCTTTTTTTTCATATACTGCTCTATATATTCACTATCATGTCATTTTTTTATATATATGCTTATAGGCAATAATTTTTCATCAAATTTATCTATATCTTCGTGTTTTCCATATCCAGCGAATCAACTTAACATCATGCTTGGATTGATATTTGAAAAAAATCCTATATGTCTTGCTCTCAGTGCTAGATACAAAAAGTATAAGTATACAGGAATATCAAAAATATATCCTGGTCGGAATTCTCGTCTTGTATATTTTTGTATCCGTGTGTATATATTTTTTGCCATAAACTTAATTTCAGAATAAGGTTAAAATTCGTTTTGCTCCTCGTATCACTGGAAGATATACCGTTGATTTGCCGATGACTGCTGCAATTACAAACAATGGAAATGGGAGTTTTTTGCGTACAATTCCTATAGTTACGATATCAGGAATAGCTGAGTCAATTGCTATGATGGTAAGGAAAAATAATACTAGTTTACTATTTTTCTTTTCTAGATAGTTGGTTATTTTTTTATTGATTTTGTTGAGTCTTTCTCTGTTTTCTAGATATGTCGCAAATTTCTTTTCTAGGCGTGATATTCGATCTGTGTTGTTTCTTCTTTCTTTGAATTTGTGTATTTTTTTGTGTACATAGCCGTAAAGCAACCGTATAAGAATACTACTTCCTGCTGCGGGAATCACCGTTGCAAATGACATTGCGACTGGTCCTGCTCCTTGAAGCAAACGTATTCCCATGAGTGTATATGTGACAGGTATGATTACTGGAGGAAATATTGGCGAAATGATAACCAAAAATGATATAATAAGATGCTTAAGTAACATTTTTTACTACTAATTGATAAAGGCTCACTCTATTCGCGATAAATGCTGTGCGATAAAATGATAAATTGTTATATTTTTACGTTCTTTACTTGAGTGAAAAAATTGTCTATATCTTTTTTTGTCATATCAGCGTTGACCGTCATAAGCCTGATAAATTCTTCTCCTCTCCATTTCCCATAGCTTACTTTG
>JAEHHG010000048.1 GCA_019248075.1 Candidatus Gracilibacteria bacterium S5_H10
CTATATTGCTGTTCCACTTCCATATCAAGGGTGATCCCTTTTGCCATAGCATCTTTTACTTCAGCTTTTAGCTGAGTCGCTCTGTTTTTTAGCATCGATTGGATCGCTGCATCATCTTCTGGATAAATAAACCAGCTCATATCCCATTTTGCGTGGAATCAGAAAATATCTCTTGTCCATAGGGCATCGATGTATGACGGATAGCTTTGTGCATAATAACTTTTTCAAAACATTCCTGACACATTATAATGTGTTGGCTTAAATTCCCAATATGATGGCGCAATGTGCGTTTTATAATCATTGACCACGCTGGTATATTCTTTTTCTGTTTCCGTGATATATTGTCTCATTTTACTTGTGAGCTTTTGGTCGTTATATTGATCATCAGGCAATTCAAGCAAATATCTGACTTGATCTTTTAATTCTTTGTCTTTGATGTCTTTGTTCTCAGGTAATGGCTCTTTTGTCTTTCCTGTAAGCAATCCTGCTCCTGTAGGTGTTCATTTTTTTGCAAATAAACTAGGAAAAATTTCTGATAAGAATTTATCAAAAAATCACAGTTTTTGCTGTGGAGCTGGCGCTTGAAAGAGCGGATATCCGCCATCAGCGACTTGCTGACTATAATTGGTATCATAGACCACATTTTGAATAATTTCCATGAAGACTGATAAATTGTTAAAATGATGAATTGATAAATTGCTTTAAATCTAACTAACAATGCTGTTTATCATTTTATCGCGAAGCTTTTATCGCTTTATCATCGAGTTGTATTATAGTTAAGTATATTCGATTTTTGGTCCAGAAGCAAAAAATGGTCTAATATCATTACTATTTGACGTTGACAAATAAAAAAATATCTATTAGTTGTTGACTTTGTTTATAATTTATATATAGATTTAAAAAAACAAAACATTATGAAAAAACAATCTGAACCAAAATCACATTTCGCTTTTGACGAACATTGGAACGAACTTCCAGAATATGCTGGGTACGTTCCTGAGCAGTATCATCAAAGCTGGCAATCGCTCAAAGGTGAATTTTTTTCATCGGAAATATATGGCTCGGAAAACCCATTGCCGGTGAACATCAAAAAAGACAATACCGTTATTGTGGTGAACGTGTACGGTTTCAGAATGCCTGAAGCTCCGCCAATGATTTGTTTGGGTACAGATGCTGCAACAAGAGGAAGGATAGCATTCTGTACAACTGTCGGTACAAAAGAGCGTATTGCGATTTCCTGGTGATAAAAATCATTAACAATATTTCCCGGTAATCCCGGGATTTTTTTATTTTTTTATAAAAGTTGACTTATTAAACAAAAAAGCTATAAGATGAAAAATAAAAAAATAAAAAAACCTATTCATATGAAAGAACTCTCTAAACCAAAATCGTACTTCGCCTTTGGCGAACGCTGGAAAGAACTTCCGGAATATGCTGGGTATTTGCCCAAAGATGAAAAATGGCTGTCGGTGAAAAATGAATTTTATCTGACAAATACATACAGCAATAGCAATCCCAAATTTGTTATCTTACAAAAAGATAACGAGCAACTTCCTGTGCATGTACATGGTTTAAAAGTACCGTATATTTGTTTGGGTACCGGTAAAGCTATTATGGATAACGTAGTGTTCTGTAAAATAGTGAGCACTGGACAATGTATCGCAATTGCTTGGTAACTAAAACCTTTTATGAAAATATTTCCCGGAGTTTTTCCCGGGATTTTTTTATAGAGATCGACTTTAAAAAATATATACATATAAAATTGAAAATAAAAAAATAGTATGAAAACAAAAAAAAATTAGAAAAAAAATCTAAATAATCGTCTTTCTAGGTTATTCAAGCGGTTGCTGCTACTTGAAGATAGTCCAGATTGGGATACCTGTTGTTGTGGTTTTTATATTTCAGGTCCCACTCCTTATAATCCCAAAAAAGAAAGAAAAATCCAAAGGGTTAAAAGAAAAATAGATAAACTATCGGATAAAAGAAAAAGACATTTTCCACTTCGTGCATGATCGAAGTGGTTTTTTTGTTTTAGCGTATAGATGTAATTTCGATTTTATAAAAAAAATGCTCCCGGGAGGAGACTATAAGTTTACACTAGAAAAGCCAATTTATAATATAGGCTCCCGGGAGCAAAATATCAAAATATCAAAAAATATTTTTTAAACTTGACTTAATTGATACTTTATATAAAAAATAATAAAAATAAAAAACTATGAATACAACAGAGAAAGAAAAGATTGAAACGTACATCAGAAAAAAATATGTGCGCAGAAAAAGGACAATAAGAACCCTTGTCCAAATAGGAGGAATCGGTTTGAGTTTGGGTGTAATCTTATTGGGTGTAGTCTATTTCTTTGATGTTTCTCGCAAAACAGATATCCTGATTGATTTTTGTAAGATCATAGTAATCATGATAAGTGGATACAGCATGATTGCTTGGTTTGAAAAAGTTGATCTTACTAAAGAGAGAAAAAATCTCACTGACAAAAGCAGAGAAATCGAACAAGAAATAACTGCAAATAAGAAATCAGTTGAAAAGTCCGAAGCTTTCCGTGTACGAAGTGAAAATTTTTTGGAGACTAAAGATGCTATGGAGTATTTTTTGTCTCAAGATCAGTGGATCATCGAGATCTGGCATAAGATAAACAAGCTCGAAAAAAAACATGCCAAAATAAAAATCGAATTGGATTTTCTTGGTGGTCCAAATTTCGATGATGAAGACTACAATGAAACTGTGTAATAATGAATCCCGGTAATTCCGGGATTTTTTTGTTCTTTACAAGAGATTGACTTATTAAAAGAAAAAGATACAAAACAAAAAATACAACCAGTATGAAAACAAAAAAAGAGCTTCGTGAAGGAGAAATCGTCCGTTATGTTTGGAATAGAAAAAAAGATAGGATCCTTCCTATTGTATTGCTTGTAGTAATTATTGCCGTAAGCATATGGAAGTGGGATAGATTGTTCAT
>JAEHHG010000049.1 GCA_019248075.1 Candidatus Gracilibacteria bacterium S5_H10
TTTTCGAAACCCTTGCGCAGTATAAAGATTCGCTTTATGCCGAATGGGCGCCGAACGAAAAGGTTGCAACCGAGGTTGCCTACAGCGCATGCATCGCAAATGCGCGCTCGCTGACCGCCATGAAGCACGTTGGCCTCAACGTTGCAGCAGACCTCGTCTTTACCGCCGCATACAACGGCGTCGGCGCGGGCTTTGTCATCGTCTCCGCGGACGATCCGGACATGCACTCTTCGCAAAACGAGCAGGACAACCGCCGTTATGCGCCGTTTGCCAAGATTCCGCTCATCGAGCCGAGCGACTCGCAGGAATGCAAGGACTTCATGAAAGAAGCCTACGAAGTCTCCGAGCGATTTAATACGCCCGTGCTCTTTCGCGTGACCACGCGCATCAGCCACAGCAAGAGCCTTGTCGACCTAGGCGAACGCGAGGAGCAGACGCCCGCGCACTATGTGCGCAACATCCCAAAGTTCGTTTGCACGCCTGCATTCGCGCGTAAACATCGCCCGGAGCTGGAAGAGAAAATCAAGGCGATGGAAGCATACGCCAACACCAGCCCGCTCAACAAAATGGAGCTCAACGGCGGCAAGGTCGGCGTCATCACCGCCTCAATAGCCTATCAATACGCAAAGGAAGTATTTCCGGCAGACACGTCCTTCCTGAAGCTTGGCTTTACCTGGCCCATGCCGATCGACCTCGTGCGCGAGTTTGCCTCCAAGGTGGAGACGCTCTACGTGGTGGAAGAGTTGGAGCCCTTTATGGAGGAGCAGCTCCGAATCGCGGGGATCGACTGCATCGGCAAACGTGTTATACCGCCGATGTATGAACTCAACCCGGAGATCGTGCGCCGCAGCGTATTCGGCACGGAACCCGAAGTTGCCGAGCTGGAAATCGACATGGTCTCGCGCCCGCCGGCCCTCTGCCCCGGCTGTCCGCATCGCGGATTTTTCTACGTGCTCAGCAAGCGCAAAGATTTCGTCATCTCCGGCGACATCGGCTGCTATACGCTCGGCTACGCCGCGCCGCTCTCCGCCATGGACACCTGCGCCTGTATGGGCGGCGGCTTCTCCTTCGGCATGGGCATGTCCAAGGCGTTTGCCATGCAGGGCATCACGGACAAAAAAATCTTCGGCGTGGTCGGCGATTCCACTTTTTTCCATAGCGGGCTTACCGGAGCGGTCGAAATTCTGTATAATAAGGGCAATATGATTCCGTGCGTGCTGGATAACTCAATCACCGGCATGACGGGGCATCAGGACAACCCCGGCACAGGCTTTACGCTGGACGGCGAGATCGCAAATAAAATCGCCATCGAGGTTGTCCTCAAGAGCTTTGGCTATGAAAACGTCATCATTGTCGATCCGCAGGACCTCAAGGCAATGCAAAAGGCCGTGGACGACGCTCTGGCAAGCACCGTTCCCGCGGCGATCATCGTCCGTCGCCCGTGCCTACTGATCAAACGCATGAAACACGACGTCGGCAAATGCGAAGTGGACCGCGACAAGTGCCGCGGCTGCAAGATTTGCCTCAAGGTTGCCTGCCCCGCGCTGCACATGCGCGACGGCAAGACCGAGATTGACCAAACCATCTGCGCGGGCTGCAAGGTCTGCGCGCAGGCCTGCCCGTTTGGCGCAATCTCCCGCGTCGGCGAAGAGAAAGGAGAATGACATCTATGGCACAGTTTACCGGAAAGAGCATTCTCATCTGCGGCGTCGGCGGACAAGGCACGTTACTCATGAGCAAAACGCTCACCGCAGGCCTTGTGCAGGCGGGATTTGATGTGAAGATGAGCGAAGTACACGGCATGGCACAGCGCGGCGGCTCCGTCTCCACGCAGGTGCGTTATGGCGACAAAGTTTATTCCCCCATCATTGGACGGGGCGAAGCGGATGTGCTCGTCGCCTTTGAAAAGCTCGAAGGCGCGCGGTATTCCAACCTGCTCAAGCCGGGCGGCACCGCGCTGATCAACGACTACGAGGTTGTGCCGCTGCCCGTCTCCAGCGGGGCTGCGGAATATCCGCAGAATATCTACGAGCAGATGGCGCGCAATTTTGACCTGCGCGTCATCCCGGCAAGCACCATCGCCAAGTCGCTTGGCAACATCCGCTGCACCAACATCGTGCTGCTTGGCGCGCTCGTTCGCGCGTTCGGGATGGAGTCCATCGACTGGAACACGGCCCTGACCGAGTCCGTGCCTCCCAAGGCGCTTGCGCTCAACCTGGCAGCATTCGAGGCGGGATACAAGTTCGAAGGTTGATTTCACCCCGGTCTAGATCGGGGTTGCCAGAGAGGAAATAGTACCATGGTTTCAAACGACATGCTCAATCTGGGGCGCGTGCGCTCCGCCATCCGCGAACTCTTTGAGTTCGGGCGCAAGCGCGCGGCAGAAGTCGGCGAGGAGAATGTTTACGACTTCTCGCTCGGCAACCCCTCCGTTCCTCCGCCCGCGCAGCTGACCAGCGAGATGGTTCGCCTGCTAAACACCAGCGATCCTTCCGCGCTGCACGGCTACACCAGCGCGCCCGGCGCAAACGAAACGCGGGATGCGATTGCGGAGAATCTAAACCGCCGGTTTGGCACGTCGCTTACCCGCCGCAATCTCTACATCACCTGCGGCGCTGCAGCCGCGCTGACGTCCGTATTGCGCGCGCTGACGGCGGATCGCGATACCGAGTTTATCGCCATCGCGCCGTACTTCCCCGAATACGGCTGCTTTGCCTCTACGGCGGGCGGCAAGCTCGTGGTTGTGGAGCCGGACATGGCGCATTTCCAAATCGATTTTGCCGCGCTTGAGAGCAAGATCAACGCGCACACACAGGGCGTGATCATCAACTCGCCCAACAACCCCTCCGGCGTGATCTATTCGGAAGAGACCATTCGCACCCTTGCCACACTGCTGCAAAAAAAGAGCGCCGAATTGGGGCACACCATCTTTCTGATTTCGGA
>JAEHHG010000006.1 GCA_019248075.1 Candidatus Gracilibacteria bacterium S5_H10
AAAGGAAATACGGACAAAAATCAGTTCCATTCAAATTCTGTAATCGTTTTTTTTTGGCAAGATAAAAGAAAAGCTGCAAAGCGATTCCGTCAGGCAGCACCACATCAGCATCAAGGATAGCCGTCTGATAGAGTGCATGGATATTTTGAATATCACAGTGTTTATAGTCATTTAACAAAGCTTCGCGAAAATCTTCTGGTGCAGCAGTGAGCGTATGGTCAACAAAAAGTTTTTTCCCAGAAATATTAGCAAAGTACAGATAATCTACGATACAAAATCCTTTTTTTTCGTACAATCAAAGAATCTGTTCACATGCCTGATCACTCGTTCATTGAAAAAGCGTATTGAGGATTTTTTTGTACACAAGAAGTGCTTAGCAAATAAAAATATACTCATATGTAAAAAAATAGACGGATATTACAACCCAGAAAAGATTGACTAAAACGAAAACCGAAACATTTCAAGAATGGGCTCCTCTACAAGAAATTACAAAATATTTTTTCTTCATACTCTTGACTTTTTACAACATTTATATATTCTTCTCGACTAGAAACCAATAAAAAAATAAAATATGAAAAAGAAAACACAAACAATCACGGATCCTCTTGATAACTATGGCATGGGGAAAACTATTCAATCGCTCATAAAAAAAGAAACAGAAGAAATCCCTAACTACCTCAACTGGATGGAACTGGGAAATCTGCATTTCTACGCCGAACATCTACGACCGCAGCTGACGCCATGGATCGACAAAATGCAGCAGCATTTCGCTGATGAAGATTCAGAATGCGCGCTCATCATTGCACTCGCAAAATCACAGGAAGAGCTCAAACTGCTTTTGCTGAAAGAAATCGTGTACATCAGGAAACTGATTCCCATTCACGATTTCTGGAGTCTCAACGCATTACTGCCAAAGATCAAAGGAGAAAATCGAACGCTTGCATTGAAGACCATGAAAAAGTTTATCGATGCACTTCCTGAAGACAACATTGATTCTCGCCTTTCTTGTCTTTGCGAATATTATGATGTTTGCACCGGCAAAAAAGAAAAAGCCGAAACCCAGGAACAGATCATTCAAGCTGCTATAAAATTGGGGAAAAATTCTCAGTTTTGCAACATCTACAAAAAATTTCCGGATCAACGGATTGCAGATCTTTGGCTTGCTAAGCTGGAAAATGAAACAGATTTCACAACTCTTGTCAATGCTGCAATTATTACCAAACAGGATGCTTTCTTTGAAAGAGCGAAACCGGAGAAAATCATTGGTGTCGAAAGCGACATCGTCCGCATGCTCGAAGAAAAGTACGAAACATGCAAAGATGAGCGATTTATTGACCTCTGGCTCCATGCATTAAACACCTTCCAGGGAAAAGAAGGGAGTAATACGGTTCAGTATTTCCTGAAAGCGTACGAACATACACAAGATGTCCGCTTCATGGACGCCGTCAAACCGTATCTGAAGCATTACAACGACAAACTGCATTTCTATGCACTATTACCGACACCCGATATATTGGATACACTAAGTGCAGATTGTAATTCATTCATCGATGCCAAAGATGCGTTGTTGATTACCGGTGATAGGGATTTCCTATGCAAAGCGCTACATATGATCGGACAGTATGCGAGAACCGGATTAGGGAATATCATCAACATGTACAACGAGCTAATGAAAGATCCCAAAAAGCATAAGCTTAACATCAAAGAGCTCAAGGATTTCATTGAAGAACATATCGATGAGTTATGGAGAACATGCGAAGTCACACGCGATAAAGAAAAATTTTTGGAAATTACGTGGTAAAGTCCACACTACCAGCAGAGCCAGTTTTACTGGCTCTCTTTTTTTTATGTAAAAAAAAATTACTACATATCTATATCCAGCACACTGATAGTTTCTATTTCTTCGCTTGCTTGATCAATGCTTTTATACTCTCGGGCATCGCTCTACAAGCGCAATGTTTGCTATGCTCGATATGTCGCGCTATCCTCTGCTGCATCGTCGGATTCTTCGGCATCTTGTTGGCGAGATGTCGGTCACGGTTCAGTTTGGAAATTGGTTTGGTTGGCATGAGCGATAGTATTTTTTTAAAAATATATATCTGGATACTATTTTTTTCTGACTCGAAAACTATGGGTAAATTTCCTCACTTTTTGAACCCATTGTATTTTGAGGGGTCAAATTTATGTATTTTTTGACCCCTTCTTCTGCGTCTTGTTTTGTCATAATTTCTTTTGCTCGTTGACTTCATCTCTCAATACCTGTTGTCTTGGAGAAAGACGATTGTCATCGTTTAGGATGGATTTCCCAACTCTTTCTTCCAAATCTTCTTTTGTTTTTTTGGCGATATCCGCTCATTGCACAAGAGCGTCCTGAACTTCATCAAATCATTTCGCATCTTTGCTTTTTGTTATCTCCACACCGGCCTCTTCTGACAATCCCGTCAGAAGCATCTCTGTCCTGGTCATATGATCCCTCAGATTATCCGTTTTTATCAGTCACTTGTATTCTTTGTATTCCTGTGCAGTCTTGCCGGATCGTGTATAAGAGATATTTGTAAGAACGGCATATTCCAAACCATCCTTGATCCCTCTCGCTTTCAGTTCATCCGTATAGTGGTGTCTAGTATCGATAGACTGCAATCTTTGTTCGATCTCTTTATCCGTCATTCCCCTGCTTTTGTAGACTTGTATAGCTCTCGCTCTCGCTCTCTGCATACCAAGCTCCGGATCATTCACTTCTTCCATTCTCTGATTGCCTAGTGAAGCGAGCCATTGTTTTACAGGTTCTGCCTTAGGAGATGGGATAGATTGGACAATACGGAGCATTGTCTGTGTATTCACCGCATCTCATAGATATTTTTTCCCATCGGAAGCCAGAAATTTCAGTTGTCCGATTTTTTCGGACAACTCCATAAATCCCTCTTCTTTAGCAAGTTTTGTCTTAAGATCGCTTCGGTATTTCCTTGCCCTTTCTGATGCTGTAAGAAGCGATACGACATCCACAATAGAAAACCGTCGTTCATCCTCATATCGTTCTCTTCTCACTTCCTTATCTTCAAAAAAAGCTGCGGTAGTGAACGGTGTAAGGAGTTCAGATTCGTTGTTTGACATGGTGATTCATCGTAAGTTAATAAAAAAATCGTATAATCCAATTATACCAATCTCCTTTTGTTTGTCAAACTATTTTTTGACAAGAAAAATCCCCCGTAGCGAGTACGGGGCGATATTATTATTTAAAAAGATTATTTCTGATATACAATAAAGTATGGTAAGGTGTCCATATTCTGATAATGAAACATTTTGTAATTTGCTCTGCGAGCTGTACTAGATAATTGATATTTATGTAAATTGCCTTTTGGAATAAATGGATAAAATCTGACTTCTTGTTTTTCTTTCCCCTGTTCTTTTCGTTTGAAATTTGCAAACAACGGTGGAATCATAAATCCTGATTTCAAAACTTTTTCCATAATATCTCGTCCTGCTCCAAAAAATAATTTAGACGGTTTTTTGCTAATGGTTTTTACTTGCGCGCGAAAAGAACATCCTGTACATTGCAGGTCGTAGAGCGGATAATTTGGCGGCAAAAGCATAAGTGGCTTTTGGCAATTAGGACACTGAACCAAGGAAACAATTTCTTTTTCTCATTGATTTCAGGTTTCTTTGTTGGTGGGCATAGTATTTTATAAAAATAAAATATATATACTTTATTCATATTTCCATCTTTTTATTTCTTCACTGTCATTTTCCTTGGTAAGTTTGTTCGCAACATCATATCAATTATATCAACGATTTTTTACTTTTTGTGGATTTACTTTTACATCTACATAATGTGATTTTCTTTTGCTTTTTTGCCATTCAACAAATCTTTGTTTTTTTTCTTTACGTTTAACAATCTGTTTATTGTCTTCTGCAATACGTACAGCTCTTTTTTCTTCTTTAATAACAAATTTTATCTTATCTTCATTTTTTATCTTATTTTCATTAACAGGTATATTGGTTTTTTTGAATCACAAACCAGAAAGAAATCCTCATGAAGATAATTTTCTTCTAAATTCTTCGTCTTTTATCATCTCTGTTATGAAGTATAAAAGAATATACTATTTCTCCTGACTTCGTTCGTCAGCCAATACTTTTGTCTGCAACAAAATAAGCTCGGTAGCTATCTTGGTTTGATCAGGTGGATAGCCGTATTCACTCAAGATTCTTTTGACTACTACACGAAGCTTGGCTTGAGCAGATTCTTTTATCTGCCAATCAATGGATGTATTTGCTTTTACTTTCTCTACAAGGATTCTAGAAATATCTCTGAGTTGTTTATCTCATAAAACTTCTTGCGCACTTGGGTTGGAAGCGAGAGCATCATAAAATGCTATTTCATCTTCGTTTAAGCCAAATTCTTTAGCTCTATCATCTGTAGTTCTTATCTCTTTAGCTATACTAATAAGTTCGTCTATAATTTGTGCTGTAGTAAGTAGGTTATTGTGATATTTATTTATGACTTGCTGGAGCATTTCGGAAAGTCTTTTACTTTGAACAAGATTCTTTTTTCCTCTTCTAGCAACTTCATCTTTTAGAATTTTTTTCAAAACTTCCAGTGCAATATTTTTGTGTTCCATATCTTTTACTTCCTGTAAGAACTCATCAGAAAGCACGGAAATATTTGGTTTTTCAAGACCAGCTACTGCAAAAACATCCATCACACCTTCTACCTGTACTGCACTATCGATCATCTGTTTGATGGTAGTTTCAATCAGCTTATTTTTTTCGTCTGTTGTAGAACTGGTGAATTTGGTGATGCGAGCTTTGATAGCTTGAAAGAATGCTATATCTTCTTTGATTTCCATCGCTGGAGGGCTTGGTACGGAAAGCGCAAATGCCTGAGAAAGTAAAGTTACCTGATCGACAAATCTCTTGTCACCGTTTTCCAGTCCTAAGATATAATCTTGAGCTGCTAAGATAATGCCCATCTTGCCTCTCGTATCTGCTGTGAAGTATGGTGTATAATCGAATTTTGCGAACATTCATTGAACCACTTCGTATTTTTCTCTCATCTGTGCGATAGCATCGGATTGGTCAAAAGTAGGTTTTCCTTCTCCTCCGCTTTCTGTATATGCTGCTAACGCTTCTTTGAGATCTGAGCCGATACCGATATAATCGACAATCAATCCTCCTGGCTTGTCTTTGTACACACGGTTTACACGAGCAATCGCTTGCATGAGCGTATGTCCACGCATAAGCTTGTCGATATACATCGTATGGAGACATGGTACGTCGAATCCGGTCAACCGCATATCGCGTACGATTACAAGTTTCAGAGGATCGGTAGGATCTTTTAGTCTCAATGCCAAGTCTTTTCTCTGCTGTTTGGTGGTATGATGTTCCTGTCGATTGAGTGGATCGCTCGAAGCGGAAGTCATCACTACTTTGATTGTTCACTTTTTCATATCTTTGTCTTCTCGATCTGGACGGAGTTTGATAATCTGATCAAATAAATCTACGGCTATTCTACGGCTCATAGTAACGATCATTCCCTTTCCTGCCATAGCTTGGCATCTAGTTTCAAAATGTTCAATAATATCTTTTGCGATGGTAGCAAGACGTTCTGGGTTGCCGACAATCGCTTCCAATTTGGTCCGTTCTATTTTCTTTTCTTGCGTCATACTCATTTCTTCGCCTTCCGTCAATTCTATCATTTTTTCGTCTAAGAGTTTTATCTGATCTTCTTTGAGCTTGAGTTTGATGAGTCTGGATTCGTAATAGATAGGCACCGTCGCGCCATCAGTCACGGCCTGCTGGATATCATAGACGTCGATATAATTGCCAAATACTGCCGGTGTAGAAGCATCACTTTTTTCTATAGGGGTGCCGGTAAAACCGATAAAACTTGCGTTGGGCAATGCATCTCTGAGATATTTCGCAAAGCCGTATTTGGTGAAAGCTTCATCGTTTTTGGTGATGGTCTTGGCGGCGAAGCCGTACTGACTACGATGCGCTTCATCTGCTATGACGACGATATTTTTTCTCTCGCTTAGGCAGTCGAACGTCTCGGAGTTGCCTTCCGGAGAAAATTTCTGGATGGTCGTAAAGATGATTCAGCCTCCATTTGTTTTGAGAAGTTTTTTGATATGGTCTCTATTTTCTGCTTGTACGGGTGTCTGTCTGAGGAGTTGCTGACATCCGGCGAAGGTAGAGAATAACTGGTCATCAAGGTCGTTTCTATCGGTGATCACGACTACGGTCGGGTTGTCCAAGGACTGCACGATCTTGCCGGTATAAAACACCATAGAGAGCGATTTCCCGCTTCCCTGCGTGTGTCGCACGACACCGATCTTGCGGTCGCCTTCCGCCTGCGTAGCGCGCAAGCTTTGGTCTATCGCTTTGTTGACGGCATAATACTGATGATAGGCAGCGATCTTTTTGATCGTGATCGTACTAATCTGCCCCGCTTGGTTTTTGGCTTCTTCTTTTTCAAAGACGGTGAAATATCTAATCATATCTAGCAAAACTGATTTGGTCAGCATGCCATGCACGAGCGTTTCTATTTGCGGAACGAGATGACTTGCGTCCTTGCTGCCGTCCTTGGATTTCCGCTCCATGAAGCGTGACCACGGCGCAGTCAAAGAACCTGCTTTCGCATCCAAACCATCGGACACGATAAGCAAGGCATTGTAGATCATTAGATTTGGTATAGTTTGTTTGTAGGTTTGTAACTGCTGATATGCTTTCTCCAAGGTCGCTTCTTCATCTTCAGGATTTTTGAGCTCTACGACGACAAGCGGGATACCGTTGATCAAGAGGATGACATCTGGTCTTTTGACAACATTGTTGTACGTCATCGTGTACTGATTGACTACGTTGTATTCGTTATTCTCAGGATGAGCGAAGTCGATGAGCTTTACCTTATCACCTACGGTATCGGTGCCTTTCTGGAACTCTACTGCGATCCCTTCGGTCATCCATTTGTGGAAAAGTTCGTTGCTTTCGCTAAGGTTGCGGAGGTCGAGATTGAGCAGTTGTCTGTAGGCGTCTTGTCTGGCGATTTCAGGGACTTGCGGATTGAGGCGAACTATACCTTCTTGCACTTTGGGCAAAAGAAGAGACTGGCTGTAGTCCTGGGTTCTGAGTTGTTCCCGTTGATCGACTTCCAAGAAGGTTCGGTCCTGTGATTGGAAGAGTTCAATCATAAATTTTTCAATATCGGATTCGTAGATGGTAGACATGGTTAGCTAATGGAAGATTTTAAAATATTATAATGTTCGGGAAATGTTTGTTCTATCATCTCAAGTAAATATTTTACATTTTTCTGAGTTTCAGGGACAAGAGAAGGATCAAATCCTTTTCCAGTGATGTGTGATTGATCATTAGTAAATTTATAAATAGCATTTTTCTTTACTTTATCAAATGATATAATTTCGAGCTTTTGATATGGACTACTATTATTTGGAACCATAAACATTAAAAATGTTTCTAAAACTTTTCTTGCGATATTAGGCATTGGATAAACAGAAGCTATTGTGCCATCACTCTCAAAATCCAATAATTTTTTGAATAGATAATGATATTCACTTTCATGGTTCATTAACAATGGATCTAATTTCTGTATTTCAGCAACCCTTTCTCAATGTAATATGACATTATTTATCATATAGTAACTTTTTCTACCTATGCTGTTTGGTATATTTTTAACTCGATTCAACAACAATCTAAGAAAATCAAAATTATGTGTAAATAAGAACAGCTGTTTAGCTTCACTAACGCTATTTTTAAGAAATGAAAATGCCTGAAACACAGAATTCGAATCCAAACTAGAAACAGGGTCATCTATTACAACAATTCATTCTTTTATGTTAAAATTCTGATCCTCCAAATGTGAAATAAAATACATGAACGCTATTGCAGTTTTTTCTCATTCGCTTAGATTTTTTGCTATCTTGTTATTTCTTTTTATAGAATAACCCCCCGAGAGAGAAACTTCAAATACAATTTCTTTTCTCCCTAAGAAAGTTTCCAATCTATTATTCAAGATTTCACAAGCTTTATGTTCTGAAGATATTATGGATCTATTTTTAATTAGTTTTTCATCAATTTTACTTATTTCTTTGTTTAATTTTTCAATATCAATTATTATATTTGCTATATTCCTTTCTAAAGATTTTACATCATCCAAGATCTCGCTTAAATAGTGATTTTTTAATTGAAGACTTGCTTCATCCTTTTGAGTCTGAAAATTATCTGTTTTTGTGTTATGTTTTTCAATTATCTCATTTATTAGGTCTAAACTTTGAGCGAAATGATTACTTAAAGCTCTCTCAAAAGAAACTGATTCTGTGGTCTTTGTTTTTTTCTCCTCTAACTTTTCAATAATGGTCGTTATTTCAAATAACAGATTTTGTTTTTCAACGTTTAAAGTGGTTAATCTTGAGACAAACTCTGTTTGTAATTCAGAGTAAAACAATGTTTTATTCGGAACATCTAAAACCCTCAAATTATCGAGTCTGTCATTTAAATACCTTATTTTAGCATCAATCTTCTCTTTTAATTCTTTGTCTGCTTTATTGAAATGATTTAACAAGTCCTTAAACCTATCTTTTGGCATTACTTGTCAGCAAAATTCACAAACTTCACTATCATGTGTTTCATAAATTTTAATTCCATCTTCTACCCATTTCGAAATATCAACATTACTTTTCAGTCTTTCTATAGTAATAATTTCTGCTGACGCCTTACATAATTCAATGGCATCATTATATTCTTTATCTAAATCTATCTCAAATGAAATTTTTTTTATTTTATCTTTTTTTTCTTGTCTTAAAGTAGATTGGCATTCTTGTATTTTACTCTCATCGAGAATTGCTTTATGAGTCAATAAACCAAAATCCTTTTCGGCATCTGGTTTTCTGTAATTTCTCGTAGAGGATCAAGCTATATTTGAACCTATGATTTTTGCTACATCAGTAAATTTTTTATCTTTTTCAACTTCCATTTTATTTTTTTCATCCTCTTTTCATTTCTTTTCGTCCTTTATTATTTTCAGATTTTCCTCATCCTTTTCAATCGCTTCTTGTATTTTTTTATTTTCTTCTCCTAAGATATAAATTGGTTTCGCTCTTGAGCCTACTATTTCAATATTCTTTTCAACATAATTCTGGTTAAAAACTCTTATTTTTGTAGTAAAATTTTGTCATTCTTTTGTTGTACCACTTTCTGTCTCTATTTCATATTCTAGATCGGGATATTCAGGCGATAATCCACTTTCTAGTATATCAAAAAGTTTGGTTAGTGTTGTTTTTCCACACCCATTTCGTCCATAGAATACATTATACTTTTCGAAATCAGATAAAATTTGACTATCTCGTACATAATCTTCAAAGATTCCTAGTTTTTTAATTTTTTTGATTTTTTTAATCATTATTATGGTTAAACTTTTCTAAAGTATTCTATTATTTAATAAGTAGTTATTTTAAATTCTTTTTGACAAATAGTACAAAAAGCTCAATAGCTTTCGAAGTCTATTCAATTTTCTTCTCAGCATGATGGACATCTAAATGATCTAATACCGTCATAGCCGATTACTAAATCCGAGGCAATTTTCCATAATTTATCAAATTCATCCAAAAATGAATTTACGATATTTGAATCGCTGATGACTGATATGTTTTCAAAGTTATTTTTTAAAGAATTATGTGTAAAATTCATCGATCCATAACAAACATCTATATTTCAAGAAACTATAAATTTATGATGCATAACCGAGTATTGGCTCACATTACCTCATAATGTTTTTATTTCACAACAACAATAACCCCTATTCTCTCTTTTTTTTAATTCATCGATTATTTTAATGACCGCTGCAGAAACCTTAACCTCTGTTTCTTCAATTGTTTGTGGTCTAAATAGATCATTTGCATTAAGTAATATTTTAGTTTCCTTACCTAATTTAATCCTTTCAATAATTTGATCAGCAATCTCTTTGTGTGTAAAATAAGAAACAGCCATTAATAATGGATCTGCACGCTCTAATCTTTCTTTTATACACGAAAGAACTACATCAGATCACTCCTCTGGCTTCAAGAAAAATATTTTATTCATATTAACACATTAACAATCTAAAACTCCACCCTCACTTCTCCCTTCATCAACTTCGGCAACAAGGTATCGCGAGCTTTGGAGAGAGATTGGATCTGATCTACATTATTTATTATTTTATTTAAAAATGGTTTTACTAAACAATCAAATTTCAATAAAATATCCTGACTTGGTATAATGGATGGCATATTTTCTAATGAGTTATTCCATACGGCATATGGCATCGTTGTTCATTGCCCGTGTTGATTTGCATAATCTACAGATTCGTCTAAATTCAATAATATTAAGGAGTATATAAAAAATAATGGTTTATTCGGCCTTAATACGATTGTCGTTGCTCTTGTAACTCATGAAAAATGAGAAAAATTTACTCTATGAAAATAAGCCCTCATTGCTCAAAACAATATATCTCAACTTTCAAATCCAATTAGACTACTCTGAGCTTCCTCAATTGGTTTATAAGAATCTAAACCAAATCTTTTCATTGGTATTTCATCTATTGGAACGTATTTTCTATTTTTTAATCCTTCTCATAGTTTTAATGTTTCTTTTACGTTCGAGACTAAATCTTTAAATTTTCCAATTCTCCATCCTTCCGGCAGCTCACTATCTATGCTATACTTTCAAAACCGTTCCTTGAAGATCGCCTGCGCGGTCGCTTCCAAAGTCTTGTTCTCTTCTCTGAGGAGCTCTATCTTGTCATCAAAGGAAGAAAGGACGGCGGCGATGGCGCGCTGCTCTTTAGGGTCTGAAGGGATAATTATTTCTATGCCATTCAATATTCCTTGTGTCAAAAGCGGTTGTGCTCCTCAAATAGATTTCTTATTTAGATTTTGGTTTGTTAGAAAATAATATAAGAATTTTATATCTGACTTTTCGTTGTTTACTAACCCAAGCGCATTATCTGATAACCAAAATTTATTGTTTTCAAAATACACACATCCGCAATAAGCGCCAACTCTTCATATTACAATCATATCATCCTCTACATTAAAATCGTCTGCATATCCTAAAATACCGTTCCCTCAATATACCGGGAATAATCATTCATTTTTGGGCCTTGCCTTTCAACTCTGTATTTTACAAATTTCTCTCAAAGTCGTCTCCGTTCGTCACTTCGGAAGTTGTCAGGTAGTGTGTGTGGTATCGTGAGTGTGGGGCATAAAATAGGTGGAAAGTAAAAGGTGGAAGGTAGAAGGTTAGAGACTAAGCTCTTACTGCTAAAGTATTCTTATCTATATAATCCAATAGTCTCTGGAATTGAGCTGGATTTTCTGATTTTACGATAGAAATCGAATGTTCCTGTATTTTATCACTACTTTTTAGTTCCTCTAGGAACGTGAAGACGATATGTTGATCTTCTCTTCATTCGGTCTCATAAGGATCAGATATGTAGATCTTTATGGCAGCGTTAATGTTATAGATAGATGATCAATACTTAATAAACATGAGTATATCTTTAAAAGAGTAAAACTAGTTATCAGGCAATTGCCACAACTAAGGCTCAAACAGCAATTAGTATGGATATAAATGGTCGAAGTGGACTTTGTTTGTTTGCTCGAGGAAGAATTTTCCTATCTCGTCGTGATTTATTTTCTTCGGCTTCGATAGCTCTGAGGAGCTGAATACCTTTTACGCTTATATTATAATAACCGCCTCCTATATACCTATTACTATCTATAATATCAAGAATTGATAAATTATAAAGCAAACGACTCATTTCTGCGTCTGATATTCAAAATTGCTGATTATCAAGTCAATCTCAATATCTAATTTCCACTTGTCCTCAATCTTTTCCTGTTTGTTCATTCAAATAATAGAAAACCTCTAAATCTTTTTCCGTCAAATGAATATCTGAAACTTTCTTCATGATGTTGAGCTTTTTCTTGTAATCAATTTCTGACATGGTGAGTTTTATATCTAAATATCAGCTATTCTTATCATTTATTCTACAAATACAACTATTTCACTTTTGGCAGTTTGATGTATTTGCTAGTTTTCACCTATATTTTATATATTTTTTGGCAGTTGGCTTTTTGATTTGACATATTCTAAAAGATAGATTGATGATATGACTCATTACATAATTATTATTTATTTTCCTCCAATCACTTCACCATTTTGTCAAAATCAGAGAGATAATTTTTGTCCTGGATAATTCTAAATTTATCATATTCGTTTTCTGCTTTAAGTTTTGCTTCCAACATAGAAATCTTCCCGATATCGTTCAATATAGGATAATCAGAGAGCTCCAGGAACTGCTGGAGATATGTATCTCGATCTTTCATATTCATGACCTGTCTGTTTTGTGCTTTATTCTCTGCCATATCAAGATATGAAGTGACTATGGAATTTAACTTTTTGATATGCTCTTCATTCAAATAATTTTTTGCAACTATCACATCTGATTTTAATATTTTACCTTTTGGAGCGTTTTTCCGAGTTTTTAATCCCATATATATTTTGGTAGCATCAGCTTCTGTATAGATAATTTCTGCGGCAGTTTTTCCGGTAATTGCTCGATGAAGTTTATTTTGTACACTTGCAAAAAAATGCTGGGTAATCTCAGATTCACTATCATAATCGGCAGACAAAGCGTATATATCAGTAATCTTTTGATATATTCTTCTCTCACTCATACGGATTTCGCGAATTCTTTCTAACAATTCATCGAAATAATCTTTTCCAAAGTATTTTATTTGTTTGAGTCTTTCGTCATCCATAACAAAACCTTTGATGATATATTCTTGCAACACATTATTTGCCCATCTTCTAAATTCTATTGCTCTAATAGAATTCACACGATATCCCACAGATAAGATGGCTTTGAGATTATAGTATTTATATTCTCTTTTTACGTCTCTTTCTCCTTCTTTTTGAACTTGTAAGAATTCCTTACAAGTTGCTTTTTCTTCTAATTCTCCTGTTTCAAAAATATTTTTGAGATGTAAAGTAATATTTTGTGGTGTTGTCTCAAAGAGTTCGCTCATCTTTTTTTGGGTCAGCCAAAGCGTCTCATCGTTAAAAAAAACATCAATATTTACCTTTCCTGTCTCTGTTTGGAATATAACAAAATTGGAAAATTGTTGTAATGGAAGATTGTCTTTTTTTTCTGTCATCGATCATCTATTACAAACTAAAACCAATCTTCTTTAATTGTTCCTTTATGTTTTCGTTCATTTCTTGTTCTTTTGCCATTTGCTCTGCGAGGGTCTTTGTCAGTTCCTTCATTTTCTCTTCAAATGGAATGCCATCATCTTCCGCTTCGGTGATACCTACATATCTTCCTGGAGTCAGGACGTAATTATGTTTCAGAATTTCATCTTTTTTTGCTGATTTACAGAAACCTGTCTGGTCTTGGTATTTCCCGTCTGTTTTTCTCCGTTCGTGATAGGTGTCAGTGATTTTTTTGAGATCTTCGTCAGTAAATTCTCTATGCACACGATCTACGAGATGTCCCATTTCTGATGCATCGATAAACAGCACTTCACCTTCTCTTTTTCTATCTCAGTTACCTGATCTTTTACGAGAAATAAACCGCAAACATGCAGGGATGCCGGTATTGTAAAACAGTTGTTTTGGTAAAGCTACGATACAATCCACAAGATCAGCATCGACTATCCTTTGACGAATTTCTCCTTCTCCACTACTTTGTGAACTCAGTGAACCATTAGAAAGCACAAGCCCCATGACGCCTTTTGGTGAAAGGTGATAGATCATATGTTGCATCCATGCAAAGTTAGCGTTCCCACTTGGCGGAGTACCAAATTGCCAGCGGACGTCTCATTGGAGAATTTCCTGTCCTCGCTCTGATTGATTGAATGGTGGATTAGCTATGACAAAATCTGCTCTCATATCTGGGTGTAAATCTTTGAGCAATGTACCTTCATTATTTCGTGAAATAAGCGAACCATCAATCCCGCGAATCGCTAAGTTCATGCGACAAAGACGGTAAGTTGTCTGGTTACTTTCTTGACCATAAATAACGATATCATCTATTCTTCATTGATGTTCTTGGATAAATTTTTCACTCATCACAAACATACCTCCACTACCGCAAGCCGGATCGTATACCCTTCCATGATATGGCTCTATCATTTCTACAAGAAGTTTAACGATGGATTTTGGCGTGTAGAATTGACCTCCTTTTTTTCCTTCAGCATTGGCAAATTCGCCAAGAAAATATTCATAGACGCGTCCCAGAATATCTTTGGATTTACTTGCTTCTGTACCGATAGCCGTATCTCCTATCAGATCGATAAGTCAGCCAAGCGCTACAGGATCAAGGTTTTGTTTAGAGTAGACTTTAGGAAGAATTCCTTTGAGTGTGGGATTTTTTTTTTCTATTTCTTCCATAGCTTGGTCGATGTATTTACCAATTTCTGGATTTTTTCCTTTGGAATGAAGAAATGATCGACGAGCATTTTCTGGGACTCGGAAGACGTTTTCTGCTTTATATTCATCTTTGTCTTCTGCATCAGCACCAGCATAACTTCCTTGTGCTGCAAGTAATTTTTCATGAAGTTCTTCGAAGCTGTCGGAAATATATTTTAAGAAAATAAGCCCAAGTACGACATGTTTGTATTCTGCAGCATCAATATTTTTTCTCAGTTTGTCCGCTGCCTTGAAAAGTTGAGCCTCGAAGTTTTTGTCTGCCATATTTTTTTGATATAATAAAAAAATCATTTCAATATGTATAATCATTTTCTAAGAAAAACCAACCGAATATAGAAAAAAATCCCCGCCAAAGCAGAGATCTATTTCATGAAATATATTCAGATTAGTTTGATATTTAATATTTACTATAGATTTATATTTATTCCTCTCTCCTACATTTTCTCTACTTCTACTCCCGGATAATAATACTGCAAAATCTGTTCGAGTGTCCATCATTTATTAGCTAAGTACTGAGCTCATTTTCCACTGAGCCCGACACCATGTCCACTAAAATCAAAACATGCAGCGAAATCAAGTTTAGATTGCAAATACGGTGTATCGCTTCGTCACCATTTTTCTTTTGCTGACCAAGTAAATCCAGCTGAACAGCTAAAGTAAGGTAAAATAGGAACATAGCCATTGTACAGCACTACAGTATTTTTGATATCCGCTAATAAACTCGCAGACATTTTTGATGTTTTCTCTCGTCCCGCTCAAACATATTTTTGGAACATATCAGGATTGTCTATCGCTTGATAACTCGCTCCTGCAGGGATTGATGGATGTTTATTTTCTCCATTGAGATAAAACAAAGTGTACATCTTAGCAAGGAGCAATACTAATTTTTGTTTTTCTATATTATCACTGTCACTGGTTTCTCAGATTCCTTTCATATAATTATCAAACGAAGTCTTATTGATAACGACTGCCTGATCGACAAATGCTCATGCACTAAGATTTTTGATGGTCTCTTTTTTCCAAATTAATGATCATCTGAAACTATTCCACGCGGTTCCTCCATATGATTTTCTGGTATAGTTATTGACGCGAACCAACCCTCCACTTGACGAAGAGATTTCAAGATGAGTGACGGCCAAAGGATTTTCTAGCGAAGAAAGGGAAAGATAGACGAATCCATTACTTGTCTCTACGATAGGTTTTGTATTGGTATATGTTTCATCATCAGCTTGAATGATACACCCTCAATCACAAGAAATGTCGTATCTTGGAAGTGTCGTACTGAGTTCATAGAGCAAGATGTTGATCGGAGATTGGAGCAAGGAAGTCACGTCAGATAAAGTAATTTTTGACGTAATCTTATTAAGAGATTGAGAAGACGCAGAGATTGATTTTCTCTTCATATAGTCTTGTTTAAGCGTATTGGCAATACTAGCAAAATCAGGTTGCCAGATAAGGTGCATTGAAAATGTTTTGGTTCATGAGCTGGTAACGGCTTTGATCGTCTTGAGTCCGCTCGTTCATTTTTTGGTCAAGGAAATGAATAATTGATCATCTCTAGCGACACAAGAATTTATAGTAATAGTAGTATCTGTCGTAGTACACGAAGTCACTCACTTCCATCTGATAGGAAGTGCAAACGTAGCAGTCGTTGCATCAGAATAATATCGTCCTGCCACGATGATTCCTCTATCTATAGTAGGCGTTGGCAACGTCACTTTACGTGCAGTAGTCAACGTAGTAGTCGTCATACCTTTGCTGACCTGTTCTCTGATATCCGGGAGTAAAGCATACAGATTGATTCACGGACACGATGTCACTCACGCATCCTTGTGTCCTGCAACAGCATAGTTAGTATATCATTTCAAATATGGATATTCGGTAGATTTTTTGAAATAGGTCGTTGTAGCTTTAGGATTGATTTTATATTTTTTTGCAAGTGCCGTAGTGAGTTTGACCAAAGCTTTGAGTGCTGCATCAGTCGGTATTTCATTGTTGAAGTTTCCCATCAACGCTATTCCTATACTTGGTGTATTGTTCCATGCAGTCTGAGCTCAGACCACTCCTGGTCATCCTGCCCTTCCTTCATAAACATTTCCAAAAGGATCGATAATGAAGTTGTATCCGATATCTCCCCGTCATTTGGTCAATGTGTGATATTTATAGATATCTTGAAGTTGCTGAATTGCAGCTCAAGTTCATCACGTAAGCAATACTAACCCATCATCAGCGGTATGATGGATGATGATTTTGGTTTTGTTGAGGTGAATACCTTCTGGCCATTTAAGAAAATTACCGTTTGATGATTCACGATATTCATCAAGCGTCTGCTCAGATGGCGTTACTTCAAGAAGATAGTCAGTAGCGACCTGTCATTGATACGCTGCCTCGCTCAGTTGTTCATTTTCATCTGTCGCTTGTTCACGAAGCGCATCTCTTTCTGTCTTGGACTGATTGCTATATCTTCGAGTTTCATTAGCTCATCGCTGTGCACGAGTCACAATAGACACTCAAGGCAGGCTCCGATTTGCTGCAGAAGCAAAAGAGCTAAATCCTATTAGTACAACAAGTCATATAATAATTTTCTTATACATTCCTGTAATCACAAAAATAAAGTGGAAATTTATGGTACAAAAAAGCTTCGTTTTTTCAATCACAAAATCCCATTTTCTCATTTATGGTTGAAACTTTCTTTCAAAAAAATAGACTTCTGCAAACAATAAGGACGATCTCCTGAGAGTAAGGTTTTTTATTAGTAATAAACGATATATGAGTTTCACTCATTTACACGGACATAGCACATTTTCTTTTCTAGAAGCTATAGGAAAACCAGCGACCATCATCAACAAAGCCAAAGAACTCTGAATGAACGCTATAGCAATCACCGATTACAGCGGAATGTATGGAATGGTAAAATTTTACCAAGCAGCAAAAGACACGGGAATCAAACCTATCATAGGAGTAGAACTAGGATTTGTCATGGATATCAACTCCAACATACCAGAACAACAAATCGGGAATATCGTCATATTAGCAAAAAACAAAGAAGGCTATCAAAATCTTATGGAATTGACGTCATTTGCAAACAAAGAAGGAAGCAAAGGAAAACCAAAGATAGATCTCCAAGCGCTCAAAACATTCTGAAAGGAAATTATTTGTCTTTTTGGCGGAGCTAATTCATGGATAGGGAAAATGATAGCCCTAGATGAAAAAGAATCAAAAATGATTGAGATTATTCACCTCATCCAAGAAAGTATAGGCAAAGAAAACGTATATATAGAAATCATAGCGCAAGATTACAAAGAGACCGAAGAATCCAAAAAAGCGAACGAAGTTCTTCTCGCATTAGCAGACAAAGAACACATACAATGTGTTGTCAACAACAACTATTTTTATCCTACCCAGCAAGAAAAAGAAGCCCGAGAAGTAGCGCTTGCTATCAAAGACGGATTGAAAATATATGATGAAACCAGAAGGAAACCCAAGGGACAATTTCATATCATGAACGAAGACGAAATTAGGAAAATCCTTGAAAACAACGGATTTGAAAAAAACATGATTGAAAAGATGATTGCGACAAACAATAGCATCGCTGACAGCATAATGACAGATATAGAACTCAATCAAGCACTTTTTCCAAACTACGAAACTCCTGAAGACATAAGAGAGATATACGAAGAACACAAAGATCAACTCGTAATAAACGAATAGCAAAAAGCGTCTTGCATTATGTAGTGACATTACTATACAGTAGACAGTCCCCCCATTTCAAAAAAAAATCGTTCTTTTTTTTGGGGTGTCTATTTTTCTCCCAATTAAGTGCTGCCGTTTCGGTGGCACTTTCTTTATTAAAGAAAAATAGAAATCATTAACTAAATATTATTTACCAATATTTTGATCAAGCAAAAAAAAATATCCAGCGAAACGTTTATAATAATTTTATAGATAGTACTTTTTTTGGTGGCACTTTCTCTATTTTTTAAAAAACAAATTGAAACAACGATCATTTTGTATACACTCCAAAAAAATGATGTATCATCGTAATCCGTATTTTTTTAATTACATAATTGAGAAAGAGAACATGGATATCACAAAGTATATAGCGAGTCAGCTCAACGAAGAACAAACAAAAGCGGCATTACACACAGAGACTTCCAGCTTGATCATCGCAGGTGCAGGAAGTTGAAAAACAAGAGTGCTCACCTACAAAATCGCATACCTTATACGAGGAAAACATATTCCTATCAATAGAGTCTTAGCAGTTACCTTCACCAACAAAGCTGCCAATGAAATGAGAGAAAGACTCATCAAGATTTCATGAGAGATTGCTACTATCGGACAAGAAAAAAAAGAGACAGCATCAGGAAACAATGGAGACAGTATCGATGATTTTTTACAGAGTATAGAACAAGGATCACCAAGTACATCCAAGAGTCTTCTCAAGCCGCAAGATACTAAGTGGATAGGAACCTTCCATAGCATTTTTTTGAAAATATTAAAAGAAGACATCGATAAGCTCGAAAGAAAATACACCAAAAATTTTTGAATCTTGGATACCAACGAAACGCAATCCGTCATCAAAGATATCCTCAAAAGAATGAATCTTCAGGATGTCTACAAAGTAAATGAAATCAAAGGATTCATCTCGACACAAAAAAACAATGGTACAGAAGCTAAAATGTTTCTCAGTACCAGCAAGTCAGATTATGATCAACATATGGGACAGATCTATGAAAGCTATCAAAAAGAGCTTGAAAAAGCAAATTCACTCGATTTCGATGATCTACTTATGCTCCCCTACTTGCTTTTCAAAAAGAGCAAAGAGACGTTAGCAAAACGACAAAATAAATTCGATTTTATTCTCGTAGATGAAGCTCAAGATACGAACTGGATTCAGTTTGAATTGATGAAGATGTTTACTGGTGGCGGTGCAAATATCACGATGATTGGAGATGATTTTCAAAGCATCTATGGACGAAGATGAGCGCTCATGGAAAATTTTCTGAACGTCAAAAGATATTGGCCAGACATTCAGATGTTTAAATTACAGATCAATTATCGTAGCAGACCACATATCGTACAAGCAGGAAACGCTATCATCAAAAATAATGTGAATCAATATCAGAAAGAAATTATTCCCAATAGAACGGGTGACGACAAGATCACGATTTTTTCTCATGGAAGCGAAATGGATGAAGCAGCAAACATCGTCGACATGATCAAAAAAATGAAAGACGGAACCAAAATAAATTCACGAGGAAATGTAGCTATCTTGTATAGAACCAACGCGCAATCCAATCCTTTTGAACAATTGTTTCTGCAAGAAGGTATCCCATACAAGGTGTATGGAGCATTCAAGTTTTTCGAAAGAAAAGAAGTGAAAGATATCGTTTCCTATATAAAAAATCTTCTCAATCCTGCAGACAGCATTTCACTCAAAAGAATCCTTAACATTCCAAATAGAAAAATCTGAAAAACAACATTGGATGGACTCGAAGAACATGCTATCATGCAAAATCTCACGCTTATGGATATTCTTGCTCAAGTAGCACAAGACTCACTGACCATCAAAGTCACTCCCCAAGCAAAAAAAGGAATCCAAGAATTTTTGCAGACGATGATAACAACGCAGGAATATATGAAAGACCATACCGCAGCAGAGACGATAGATGTTTTAGTAAAAAAAATAAAATATAGAGACTATCTCGTCAAAGAAGAAGGAAACGAAAACGCTGCCGAAGAAAAATTTGAAAATATCGGACAGATTATCAATATGGCACAAAAATATGGAGAAAAAGGCGAAGATGCACTCAGACAATTTTTGGAAGAGATTGCATTGCTTTCTGATATTTCAGAAAACGAACAATGAGATATCGATGCCGTGAAACTGATGACAGTCCATTCAAGCAAAGGATTGGAATTTCCTATAGTATTTATTTGTGGACTAGAAGACTATGTATTTCCATTGGGTAATGCTATGATGGAACCAAAATTATTGGAAGAAGAAAGAAGACTGATGTACGTCGCCGTCACCAGAGCAAAAGACGTTCTTTTTCTTTCGCACGCACATAGTAGAATGACACGATGACAGACCAAAAGCAATCCAATAAGCAGATTTGTAGATGAGATTCCAGCAGAATTATTGAAAAAATTTGATCTCTGAGGAGACACAGAACAGTCTCGCTGACCAAAGATAGATGAATGAGATGTAGTAAAACACAAATTATTTGGAACGTGATATGTTTTGGAAATATGGAATAACCTCGCTATCGTAAAATTTCATAATCCAAAATTCTGAGTCAGAAAAATAGAAATGAGATTTTTACAAGTAATATAAAACATTAACATTTTCTTATCTTAAATGTCGCCATTACCAAAGCAGTGTGAAAAGTAGGTCGAGACAGATGATTATTCATACATGATCAAAGAAAATTCATAATACTCCCCTAATAGCGACGAGGGGTTTTTTGGTTTCTTTTTGAACCTGGTAGTCAAAAAGAGACCGAAGGGAATCCAGCGAAGTCGGAAACGCCAAGCCGGCGAGGCGATCAAAAAATTTAAATTTTATGTTTCTAATATTTTCAACAATTGATCCAAACGTGAAATACGAACATACTCATTATAATACATAATACCGTTAGACGTTCTATCCAAATGAACAGGTGCAATACCTGCATTTTTTGCTCATTCAACATCAGATAATAAATTATCCCCCACCATAACAATTTCATCTGATCTATATCACGAAATATTTTTTAAATGATCAAATATTTTCCTGTCGGGCTTTTTTGCTCCGACTTGATACGAAAGCGATTGATAATCAAAGGTATTTTTTGGAATAAGATGCATAAGTGGATAACTATATGGTTTACTAAGATTAGAAAGAACAGCAGTAGCATATCATTGTTGTTTTAATACTTGTATTGTAGGAAGAAAATCTTCATAAAGAGATAAAGAATCAAATTGTTTTGATACTTCCAATTGTAATTTCAAAAACAAAGAATCAAAACCAGGTCTAGATTGAATTTCTTTTGAAAGAATATCTTTAATATCTTTATCACTAATTTGCAAAACTGAAACAAGTTCTTTAACGACAATATTTTCCAATCAAAACTCAGAAAAAAACTTCCTATATAAATTAGGACGTTTCGGTATATGTACGAAAGTATCATACATGTCAAACACTATAAGTTTTTTATCTTTCATACAAATATTTTACTGATTTCCTAATAAATTCCCATAAAATATTCTTGCAAGAATATAATAAAAATTTATCATTTTATCACTTTATCATTTTATCTCTTTATCGCGAAGCATTTATCATTTCATCGTTTTATTGTTTTATCATTTTTCATGATCAACAAAAATTTTCTCTACGCCATCGTAGGAGCATCCAACAACACAGAAAAATATGGATACAAAGTTTTCAAAGATTTACTCGATGCGGGATATAAGGTACTACCTATCAATCCAACAGAAAAAGAAATTTTGGGAAAGGAAGTATATCCTACCCTATCAGACAGTGAACAAAAAATAGACACCGTCATTTTTGTAACACAACCAAATATCACAGAAAAAGTTTTAGAAGAAGTACAAAAACTAAAGATCAAAAACGTGTGGTTACAACCATGATCTCAAAGTGATGCAGCGATAGCGTTCTGCAAAAAAAACGATATTGAATGTATTCATGATGCATGTATTATGATACAAAAGAACAGATAATTTTTTTATGACAAAGTCTTATCTAACACACAAAGCAAACAATATATTTTTTTACTAGGTAAAGACTAGCATTATTAACAATAACCATCATTTTGCAAACAAAAGAATATTTAAGAGAAAAGTATGGTAGAGCCTTCAAAAAAATTCTAAATCGTAACATAATTTATACACTTAATCAAATATGTAAACTACAAATTTTTGCGATACAATAAATTATAGCATGAGAACTAGTAAAAGTTGAGTACCATTTTTTTTAAAAAAATGTTGTTACATTTGCTTTTTTTGTTTCCTTACATATAAAAATTGTAGCAAGGAAAATTTAGTTTTTAAAACTAAATTTCTACCTAGCATTTTATCTCTTATTATATACCAAAAATGGTAGTTAAGAAAAAAGTTGCTAAAAAAGCACCTGCTAAAAAAGTTGTAAAGAAAGTTGCTAAAAAAGCTCCAGCTAAAAAAGCTGTTAAAAAAGCACCTGCTAAAAAGGTTGCTGCTAAGAAACCAGCTGCTAAAAAACCAGCTGCTAAAAAAACTGTAAAGAAAGTTGCTAAGAAAAAATAGTCTTTCTTTAAAAAACAAAAAAATAATACTCTGCTTACGGGCAGAGTATTTTAATTATATTGAAAAAATAGAAACAATAGCTACTATAATTTAAAATTTAAAATTTAAAATTCAAAATTTTGAAGAAAGTTTTAGTTTGAATGTCTTGAGGTGTAGATTCTGCCATAGCAGCATATCTTCTTAAACAGCAAGGATATGACGTTACTGCATGATTTATGAAAAATTATGTTTCCGATAGTGGAAACTGCACCACATATAGCGACGCAGAAGAAGCCATAAAGGTTTCTAAATTTTTGTGAATAGAGATTATTTCATTTGATCTGCAAAAAGAATATAATGAAAAAATTATCGAATATATCTATCATGGATATCAGACATGAATAACGCCGAATCCTGACGTATTATGCAATTCACTGATCAAATTCGACGTATTTCTTGAAAAAGCATTAGCATTGTGATTTGATGGTATCGCTACAGGACACTATGCTAGAATCAGCGAAACGCCAAAACGCCAAAGCGATAAAACAAAAAAGACATCGCTTAATCATTTAAACGCTTGATCGTTTAAGCTTCTCAGATGAGTTGATTACAACAAAGATCAATCATATTTCCTTGCAGGACTCAATCAATACCAGCTTTCCAAGTCATTGTTTCCTATCTGAGAATACACAAAGCCAGAAATTAGGGCGTTAGCAAAAAAAATAGGACTTCCGAATGCTGCGCGCAAAGATAGTCAGTGATTATGTTTTATTTGAAATATTCCTATCAAAGAATTTTTATTGAAAAAACTACCAAAAAAAGAAGGTGATATAGTAGATAGTACAGGTAAGATCGTCGGAAAACACGAATGAGCGTATTTTTTTACTATAGGACAAAGACATGGATTGAATTTACCATTCAAAGCATATGTCATCAAAACAGATGTTAAAAAAAATCAAGTAATTGTAGGAGAAAAAGAAGACAAACAGCTTTTTTGAAAAACTATAACAACTACAGGACGACATTGGATAGGAAAAACACATACATTACCGACAAAAGTGACAGCAAAAATAAGATACAGACAAGAACCTCAAGAAGCCACATTGAAAAGAAACAAAAACAACGATATTGTAGTAAGTTTCAAAGAAAAACAACGAGCTATTGCACCGGGTCAGACAATAGTCGCATATAAAGGTAATGAATGTATCGGATCAGGAGTAATAGCTGAGACGCAGTAAAAATCAGAAGAATTGAGGATTTTTTACAACGTCGAAGCTATATCCTTAGGGTGTTACCGGGTAATATTAGCGAAAAAAGTCAAATTATTCTGTCAATGAAATTTGACAGATTTTTTTTTAAGAATATACTATACTATATAGGAAAACCTTATTATTTAGCAGTAAAAAAAACAATGAAACACCTCAAAAGACAATTTAAAAAATTCGATAAAGACCTAATAAAAAAGTGACTTTCTGGACTTGTCATCATATTTTTTGTGATGGTAATGCTCTTCCAAAAAGACGCTACAACTGCACAGTTGCAATTTGTCCGAAATGCAGATGAAGTCTTTATGCACAATGCAGCAAATACACAACGAGATTATCTTTTTGAAGATGAATGAGGTCAAGAAACATATCAAGGACAGATAGGAACAGGAATCACTACCCCGACAGAAAATACAAGTATAGACAATCTTATCAATCCCGATGAAATCGAACAAATCATAGGAACTACACAAACAGGAACCACACAGACAGGAACAATATTTACAGGAACTATGCAGACAGGAACACAAACCACAGGAACACAAACCACAGGGACAACATACACAGGATCTTTGGATTGTATCACTCCATGGAAAGAAAAAGTAAAAAATAGAGATTTTGTATTAGCCTACGAGCAAAGAACAGATGTGAATACTATTTGTAATATAGAAAAAAGAGTCTGTATGAGTGGAACACTTGGATGATCATTTACCCAGAGTTCATGTAGAGAAGATGTAGTATATGAATATAAAAAGGCTGAAGTTATCTCGTACAACCAAAAAGTACTCAATGAATATATCCAACCAAACGAGCCTATAAACTCATGAGCAGCATTCAATACCGAAGGAAAAATAAATGAAACACAATCACCAACAGATACACGAGGGACAAGCAACTCTCCGACAACGTCACAGCCAGAAGTAGAACAAACAGCAACACCAAACAAAGCAAATTGTATAACTTCTCGAGGACAAACCATCAAACATGGACAATTTGTCAAAGCATACAAAGCGCCACGTGGATTTATTGATCTTCCTTGTGAAGTAGAACTCAGAGCATGCGTCAACGGAAGCTTAAAATGAACATTTTCTAATGCAAAATGTACATATAACAACACGACATATTCTGAATATATCACTGCAGGATCACCAGCTTCAAATACAGGATTCCTCTTTTTCGAACGAATAAAAAAAGCACTAAAATTTGGGAGATAAATAAAGAAAATTTAGTAGAAAAGTTAGTAGAAAAATATATCTACTAATTTTTTTTATGTAAACTTTATCACAACACCAGGTGCACGCCACGGGAACGTAGTCAATCCGCAAATGAAGAAATAAGCGGGAACGAGACGAAGTGAGTCGCACGACTGTGCGCGAACAAGTAAGATGGTAGAATAAACATCATTGAAACATTCCTCCTGAGTATCGCACCTGGCTTGATCTTTTTAGTGACTTTTACTATCAAGAGAAAAAGTCACCCCAGCGGAGCGTTTATTTTAACAAACAAAAAAAAGCATTTACCAATCTAATTCCAAAACTATAGGACAATGATCAGATCACTCTACGGCAGTTTCGTGGGTGATTTTTTTTATATGAGGAAGTACGTCTTTAGACACTCGGAAATAATCCAGTCTCCGTCAAACATTTCTTGGTCTTGCTCAAGCTCTGAATGATCGCCACGTATATTGATCTTTTAGCTCAGGATTGAAATGTCTAAAAACATCTACATATCACTCTTGTTCCAGTTTATCCATTTCTGCTCTTTCTATCGGCAAAAATCAGATAGACTTTATATTTTCTTTTGGTCTCGCAATATCAATTTCATGATGGCAGATATTAAAGTCACCACACGTAATTATTTTTTCACCTGCAGTTTTTAGCTTGTTGATATAATGGATAAAGTGTTCATAAAATTTTAATTTGTACGAGAGCATTTCAGTTCCATCAGATCTTTCACCACCATTAGGAAAATAAATATTCAAAAGAGTAAAATCCTGAAACTTCGTCTCGACTACCCTACCTTCTTCGTGAAAATGTTCCACCGATTCAAATTTCGATGTTCACGAAACAAATTTTAAACTCTTTTTATACAAAGTAGCGACTCAAGCATATCCAGGCCTTTCACCTGCATGCCAAACCCAATCATACTCAGTCATATGGTAACGAAATTCTGGAGGTAATTGTGATTCAAATGATTTCACTTCTTGTAAACAAATAATATCTAGATCGTTCTGTTTGACCCATTCATAAAATCACTTACCCGTCACGGCACGTATTCCATTTACATTTCGAGAAGCTATTTTCATAAAAAAACATAATATATTTAAATACTAATATCCTGTAGGAGGAAGTATTTTTTTTCATAAAACATGCAAAGCAAGCGATTGAATAGCAGCATAAATAGTATCTATTTCTTGCAAAAATTTTTGAGTATCAATACCATTTTTTGAAAGCATAGCTAAGATATATTCAGTAGTTTTATCAAAATCATTAGCAAATTTTTGATTAATATCTTTCCATGCAATATTTTTCAATGCTTCACTATAGTGAGCATCATAGGGTATAATTCATCTTTCCATCAAAAACGCTATAGCAGGATATCATAAATATCATTTTCGATAAGAGCCATTATCATTGGTCATAATAGCATGAGATAATGCATCATATTTGATTATATAATATTTATTTCAACTAGATGAATAGCATTTCCCTTCATTTTTTTCTGGTCAAAAAATTTCTAACCTACCATCAGCGATAGCTCATAAAGCTTCATAGATTTTTATCTTAGGAGGAAGCTTTCGTTGAAGCATTTATTTGAATAACGTTAAAACTTTTTCATCTCTTCCTTGTACTGCAGCATCAGTTCCTCATCATTTGATACCAAGTTTTTCAGCTAATGCTTTAGCAGAAGTTCCTTTGTCTGCAATAAGGACAAATCCTCATTCTTTGGTATAAATGAATATATTCTGACCTTTAAACATTCATTTTGCTTGAAATGCGACGTTTTTAAAATTCAGTTCGACGGGAACAAGGAATATTTTATCAAAATCCTTTCATGAAGAAAAATCAGATCATCATAATATATTTTTGATCATAGTAGTTTCTAATGATTCCAAATTTGCTTTCATATCATCATATTCTTTGAGTGTTTTATCAAGTTTATCTGCAAGTTGTGTAGCAGTTTTGATTCATAGTTTTTCTACTGTAACATCGAGGATTTCTTGTACTTCATGAAGTCTAGCAGCGACTTTTGGTCCTGTAACTGCAACGATTCTTTTGACTCATGATGCAACAGCTTCCTGAGAAACTATAGTAAAACATCAGATATCTTTTGTATTCACAACATGTGTTCCTCCACAGAGTTCGATAGAAACGATTTCATTATCATGATTAAATACTCTCACAACGCGCACCTTATCGCCATATTTATCTTCAAAAAATGCTTTAGCTCAAGTTTTTGTAGCTTCATCCAAAGACATTTCATTCACTTCTACACCATAAGAATCATAAATTATCTGATTGATATTTTTTTCAATATCGTGAATCTCTTCAGGGCTCAACAACCTGTCTGCATTGAAATCAAATCTAAGATAATCCTCATCTACAAGCGAACCAGCTTGTTTTGTTGTTTTAAAAATCTTAGCAAGCTCTGTATGAAGCAAATGCGTAGCGGTATGTGCTCTCATTTTTGCATATCTTTGGCATTCTTCTACTACTAATTTCATTGATATGAATAAAAAGTAAAATAGCCCAATTACTCTGAAGTAGTTATACCAGAAAGCAACTGTTGGATTTTTTGAGTAGCTTCTTCTTTACTTACTTCAGGAAGCTCATTAGCAACAGTACCAGTAGTTTCATCAGTGATTCAAGATTCTGTAACTGCTCATGAAAGCGATCAATCCTGATTAGCAGTATTTTTATTTCCTCAAAGATACAATACAGAAATAAGTCATGTAGAAAGAAGGAAAACAGCCAAAATAATAATAATAAAAATTTTTAATACACTTTTTTTTGCTGACATGATAATAGATATATAATAAATAAAAGATAACGTATATGGTATAATTTTAGATAATCTTTTCAATAATAATTCTCTTTTTCTATAATAGAAACAAAACTATTTTTCTGAAGTTGTTGATTCTATAGTAAGCAGATATAACAAACTAGCCTTTGCTTTTTTTTCAAAATCTTTTTTAATAGGAATTAAAGAACTAGCAAGCTCATTATCTATTCTTGCAGTTGCCTCACGAGATAAAGTAGCAACTTTTCACTCATCTGCCATTTTTTTAATAATTTGTTGTGCTATTCATTCCAGCTTGACCATAGTGAATACAATACAATAAAATTATTTTTCTTTTGGTAAATTCAATGAGATATGCAATTCATCCAATTGATTTTGATCGACATTAGATGGTGCTCACATCATGACATCTTGAGCTCTTCATGATTTAGGGAACGCATAGACTTCCCTGATATTTTCTTCATCCTTGAGGATCATCAACAATCTATCAAATCCAATAGCAAATCATCCATGAGGTGGCGGTCAGAATTGGAATGCTTCATACATCGCTCAAAACTTTTGTTTTATTTCTTCTTCTCCTCTACCGACTAATTTGAATGCTTCCAAAAGTAATTCTGGATCATGATTACGAATAGAACCGGAAAGAATTTCATATCCATTACAAGAGAGATCATATTGTTCTGAATATATTTCTAATTTGTTAGGATTTTTTAAAGCTTCTCGACCTCATTTTACGATAGAAAATGGATTGTGGCAAAAGTCCAGTTTTCCTTCATCATCCATTTCAAACATAGGGAAATCTTCTATTCGACAGAAGGAAAGATCGTCTTTATCGATAGTAAGATATTTGTCTCTAATAAATATTCTTAATCTTCCAAGCGCTGTAGTAACCACATCGTAACTATCAGCGACAAAAAGAACGGTGTCTCACTCTTTCGCTCCTGTTTTGGTTTTGATAGTTTCAATTTCTTCAGGACTGAGGAATTTAGCGATAGAGCCTTTCACTCCTTCAGCATCGAAACTTATATATGCTAGTCACTTCGCTTTATTTTTCTTCACTTCTTCCGTAAGTTCATCAGCTTCTTTTCTGCTGAGAATCTTATTTTCAAATTTCATCGCTTTGATAGATCACGCATTAGCTACAGTATCCTTGAAAACAGAAAATCATGAATTGATAAAATCTTGAGTCATTTCAACGAGTTCCATACCAAATCTCAAATCAGGTTTGTCACTTCCGTATTGATCAACCGCTTCTCTATGTTTGAGTCTTTTGAATGCCACAGTAATCTTTTTATGTGGAGAAAGTGTTGGAATAAGCGTATTCAAATATCATTCAACTACAGCATAGACATCTTCCTGATTGACGAACGACATTTCGCAATCGATTTGATAGAACTCACAAGAATGCCTATCTGCTCTAGGATCTTCATCTCTAAAACATGGAGCTATCTGGAAATATTTATCGATACCTCCTACCATAAGCAATTGCTTGTATTGCTGTGGAGCTTGAGGTAAAGCATAGAATTGTCCAGGATTGATTCTTGAAGGAATAAGATAATCTCTCGCTCATTCAGGAGAAGAAACCGTAAAAATAGGAGTCTGGACATCGATGAATCATTTTTCGCTGAATCGATTTCTCGTAAAGGTAAGCATTTTGGATCTGAATGTTACATTATCAAGCACTTTCCTTCTTCTGAGATCAAGATATCTGTATTTGAATCTATTTTCTTCGCTGGTATTTGGCTCGTCAACAATAGAAAATGGCAAAAGCTTAGCTTTGGTCAAAACTTTGATATCACTTGCGATAATCTCTATTTCTCCTGTAGCCATATCCTTGTTTATCATAGTATCTGGCCTAGCGATAACTTTACCAGTAATCTGCAAGACATATTCAGATTTCATTTCAGGCAATTCCAACGATGATTGTGCTGGATCATGAGTAATCTGAGTAATACCATATCTATCACGAAGATCGATAAACGTCATTCATCCAAGATTTCTAATTTTATTCACCCATCCACAAAGAGTCACTTGGTTTCAAACATTTTTAGCTGTCAATTCTCAGCAGGTATGCGTACGATACATTATCAATCAATTTGAAAAATAAAGAAAAAGAGTAACAGATACATAATATGTATACAATTACTCCTTTTTATCAAGAAATTATAAAGAATTATTATTTATGATACTCTTTATTTACCAAATTCATCAAAGACGGGATATAGAGCAAAGTTATAAAGAATGAAACAACAAGTCATCAGATAAATCCTATTGCCATAGATCAAAACAATTCATCCTTCATAGCAAGTATAACCAATCATGTTATCGTCACTGCTTTCGTCAAAAAGATAGGAATAAATCTCTCTGCTATACTCTGCTGGAAACTATCAACAACAGACATTCATTTCTCTTCATAATAATATTTGAAATCCTCGATATGGATCAATGCTTGATTGACTCAAACTCCCATAACTCAAAAGACACCTATCATAGCTGGAAACGTTAGATCAAATCATGTCAACGCAAGAATGATAATAGTTCATCATATAGACAAAAACACACTGGAGACGATGACGATGGAATATTTAATATTATTGAACTGAATTATCAACACGAGAATCATCAAAACAAGTCAGATTAGCATGGCTTTACTAAGATCTTGTGAACTTTGTGTCTGAGAAGCTATATCTCCCGCACTAGTTTTTTGCAATCATTCAGGCAAAGGATGTTTTTTGATAATCTCATCAATAGCGACGGTAATATCACTCAATGCAACACTATCCATCTTATCAGCTTGGATAGAAATATTTCTTTTTCCATCTTCTCTGGTAATAGCATTGATCTCTGCTTGTAATTGTTTTTCTTTTATGATTTGTTCAAGCGTCACTTTACCTATTTGGGTTTGCTCTACAGGAATATCTGTAGAAAGAAATGCTTGCAACGACAACACTTCATCACCAAAATCTGAAAACTCTTTGATCTGGACACCGTTAGATTCATAAGCAGCATTTTTTAAAGCAATCAATGGTGTGACTGTAGACAAACTAATTATTCACAATGATTTTGCTTTGTTTTCATCCAACACATAGACAATTTTTCCATTGGTATATTCTATAGAAATACCGACATTGAACACTCCAGGGATAGCTTTGATATCAGGCAATATTTCTTGGACATATTCATTGATCTGTTGATAATCATCACCCACGATATTGAAAGCAATTGGTTTACCTCATTCACCTCAAGCTTGAAGAGTAAAAGAGGAAATATCTATAATGAATGCATAGTTTTCCTTGAGTGCAGAAAGCAACTCTTTTTGCATTTTTTCAACAATCTGATAAGAGGCAAGGTCTCTCTCTTCCGTATCTACTAATCTAATAGTAAACGAACTAACATTGCTTCCTATTTTTCACGCTCATTGAAGCGAATATCATTGTCCAAGATCGATAGTAACATCTTTGACAATATTAGGAAGTGCCGTTTCAAAATATTTGAGCGTTGCTTTAGCTACTTTGGAAGTATATTCTTGATTTTGCTGAAGGCTGATTCCTGGAGAATAGTTAAGATTTATCCAAACATTATTAGAATCGATATTTCCCATAAAAGAAAATTTAACTATTCATAAAGGGATCAAAGACAAAGCTCAGACAAAAAATACAAGGAACATAAAAACAATTCATCTGGATCACCATCTGGTTCTATTCCTACGATGATATCGATCTGCAAATCTACGTCCAGTTTTCTCCAAAAAAGACAAAGAAGATGAAGGATGATATTCAGCTCACGATCTGAAAAAAAACAAAGCAAGTACAGGCAGAATAAACATAGTCACTAACAAAGAAATAGCTAGATTGGAAATAATAGTAACCGGCATAGATCTAATGTATTCACCGATAATTCCCGTCAATCAGAAGTAAAGCGGGATAAAGATGACGATCGTCGTCAGTGTTCAGAAAAATATTGCTTTCCCATAATTTTTAATGGAATCAGCGATTGCTTGCCGAATATTTCCAGCAAACTTTTGAAGTCCAACGACAATTCATTGCGTTATCACAATCAAATTATCAATCATAATTCCTAGAACTAAGATCAAAGCAAAAGAAACAATATTATTGAAACTATATCAAATAGCTTTGAGATAAATGAAGTTGCCGAGATACACAACAAGAAATGATAGCATGATTAACCAAGATGATCTCCATCCAAGAAATAAGAGAATGATACAAAACACAAGCAGTGCAGTCTCCCAAAAATTTTCTATAAAAAGACCATAGGTCTTCTGTATGCTTTCTTTTTCAGAAAGCGTTTCTACAAACTGCAAATTAGGTGCAGTCTTAGCATATACTGTTACAACCTCTTTCAATTCATCTATAAAAGAATCGAGACTATATCAAGGAGATTTTTTTATCTGAAAAGATAAAGCATTTTGAGTTACCCCTCACGAAAGATCGACAATAGAAAATGATTTTTTTTCTGATGCTTTATATCAGAGATATATGGTAGCTACATCTTTGAGTTTGATAGTTTTTCCTGCAACATTGAGAAGATCATATTCTTTGAGTTGATCAATCAATCCAGTAAGATCAGTAGAATAATTGGTTATTTCAAAAGAATAAAGTTTGCCAGCGACATCTTTTTTATCGACAGGAAATTTTACAAATGCGCTTTTCAATTGATTGACAGCAAGCGAAAAATCAAGTTCCAATAAAGCAAGTTTTTTAGCATCAAAAGCAATCTTGATCTCTTGAATAGGTTTACCTATAATAGAAACATCAGAAACTCAAGGGACGGATTGTATTTGATCTTCCAATATTTTGAGCTGTTGATACATGACTTGCGTAGGTATATCTCCAGCAACAGAAAACGAATACACAGGAGAATCATTAATATCTATTTTTTTGAAAGTAGGATATTTTACATCAGAAGGAAGTGTAGGATATACCTGATCAATAACAGATTTCAAATCATTAGTAGCATCGACATCGCTTTTGGATACATCAAATTCTATCATAATAGTCCCAAAATTATAATAGCATGATGAAGTAACATGTTTGACTGCAGTAATAGATTTGATTTTTTGCTCCAAAGGAATGACTACTTGCTCCTCTATCGAAGCTGGGTCTGCACCCAAATAACTGAAACTGATATAATAATACGGGATATTGATTGACGGCTGTGCTTCCTTTGGAATCGTAAAAATACTCATCGCACCATAGACCGCTACGAATACCGTAAACACCAATATCGCTACTTTGTTCTTTTTCAGGAAATTAACCATCAAAATAAACTATGAATAAAACTTTATTGCACTATTTCATCTCATATATTCAAACCACTTATTATCTGAACATATTCACCATTAATATCACCAAGATTCACATATATATTTTGAATTCACGATCAGATTTTTTTTCTGACTAAATTACCTTCAAGTCTCGGACTGATATATTGCAATGGGATCCAGATATCATTTTTGTCTGCAGATTGTGATAAAGTAATCGAAACCCTTTCATTTTCTTTGACTGCAAAATTTACTACCGGTATCTCATAGATATAATTTTGTGTTGTTGGATCCTTGTACGGATATTCATACAATACAATTCATGTTCAAAGAAATTGTCCCCACTGATCGGCAATAGCGACTTTACTTCCTAGAGCTAATCTTTGATACGAAAATATTTGGATACTGGTATTGGAAGCATCAGTCGGAGTAATTTGACAAAGCAACGTATTCGGTGCAAGCTTATTATCTTCACCAAGCGCTCTCATTTTAACGATTCATTCTACTCATGCATACAACACTTCTCATTGAAGCGAATTAGAGAGCACAGCAATATTTTGCTGCAAAGTAAGCAATTGGTTTTTAAGCGACATGAGCTGAAGAGATTGATTTTGATCTGCTGCATCTAATTGATTTGCTAAAGTCTTTTGTGCTAATTGGAGACTCGCTTTCTGATTATCGATTTGCAGTTTTGTAGATTCAGCAGTATTATCATTGAAATTGTCGGTATTAGTATCTAGTGTCTTGATCTGACTATTGTAGGTATTTTTTAGAGAATCATAGGAAGAAGCTAAAGTATCAAACGCTGATTTACTTCAAACAAATGTTGTAGCCAAAGTCGTAAACGTAGTATACAATCCGTCTATAGATGTTCACATGCTACTAGATTGTGGAAGATTCGTCGATGGTGTTGTTGCGTTGACACTACTTGCGACCAGCGTCATAAAATCAGAAAAATCATTCAAATATGCAGAAAATTCTGAAGCACTCATAGTATCAGAGATTTTAGTTTTCAGTCTTGAATATTCTGACAAGACTTCTTGTTTAAGTGTAGGATCCTTATCAGAGAGAGTAAAATTGGTACTAGTAAATACATCGTTTACTTTTTTCAAAGCATCTTTTATCATAATAAGATATTGTTTATACGTATTGGATATACTGGTTTTCATCTTATCTAGATCAACGTTTTTCGAAGTTTTCAATGTCTCATATTGCTGATCCAAAAGATCTTCTTGATATGCTAATGAAGATTTCGTATATCATTCAGTCTTATCTAGATTTGCAAGCAATGTAGAATTATTATCGTACTGATCACGAAGCATAGTTTGCTGAATAGCCAAAGTATCTTCTGTGAGAGAAAAGATAGTCGTAAGATTACTCAATTGTTCCTCAAGCGCAGAAAGTTGAATAGCTGAATTTTGATACGTAAGATCACCCTCATTGGGCGTGATTTTTGCGATAATGGTATTTTTAGATACCTGTTTTCATGGCTGACAATTAATATAATCAAGCATACCTCATCTATTACTTACAATATTTTTAATAGTATCAGCAAAAACAGTTCCATACATAGTTGTTTGAAAAAACTGAGAAGCTCCTACAGTATAAGTCGTAGTGAATCCTTGAACAGATCAAGTAGATAGCACCGTATCATCGATTTTTTGTCAGCACCCAGCGATAAAAAAAAGGGAAGCAGAAGCAATGAATAAGAGAGAAAAACGTCTCATCGTTAGTATCATAAAGTTAAAAGGTTGTTTTATCATTTTATCATTTTATCATTTTATCATTCATTTCAGCATGAATATACTGGAGAAACTTAGGAACATCATCAGACTTGATCATGCCTATCGCAATATCTCACTTAGAAATAACCATCAAATCATCACCAGGTTTTATATTCAGAAGCTTCCTCACATCTTTGGGGATAACAATCTGAGATTTAGGTCAGACGGTAGCTTTACCATGCATCTTTACAGTTAAATCACAAGAAACCATAAACAACAGTTGAGTAATAAAAGTTGGAAAAGTTTTACTAGACTATATTTTTATACAATAAAGTCAACACAAATATAAATATAAAAAATAAAAGACGGCATAAACCGTCTTTTTGAGATATAATATTAATATGAATGTTTAGATTTTCATTAATGCTATCCAAGTGAGGAACGCAGCAAAAAGTACACAAATGATTCCTAACAAAATAGTTCATGATGGATTTTTGTAGAACATTTTATATTTTTTCTGTCCCCAGATAGGAAATCGCAACAAAATCAATCATTTTACCAATGAAATGTATCCAAAAATAGAGAAAGTCATTGCCCAACCTTGATTAAATTTTTGATATACCGTTAAAAAGAGAAATCAGATAATCATAGTAAGAAATGCTCGAACCCTTACAATATCCAAATTTTTCAAAAGTTTCTCCATGATAGACATAAACTTTTTCGGAGAAAAAATCATAGGCAAAGCAAATGCCAGGATAAAAAACGATGTCCATACCAGGAGAAGTTGTGGGAAATCAAACATGAAAATATAGTAAAAAAATAAAACTACTTACAAAGCTTTCAAATCATCAGCGATTTTTTGTAACTCATCAGTAGTATAGTTTTGAACTTTAGTTTGCCATCGATCATTCATATGTAATCAATCATTTTCATAACGAGGGACAAGATGAAGATGGAAATGGAAAACACTCTGCTCTGCATCCTTACCAGAAGCATTTACCAGGTTCACTCCGCTTGCTCACAAAATTCTTTTCATTCCAGGTGCAAGACGCTTTGCCGTTAGCATTATTTTTTGTACTAGTGTCTCATCGATATCAAAGATATCTTGATAATGAACTTTTGGTATGATCAAGCAATGTCATTTTCTCAAAGGATGGATATCCAAAAAGACAAAAACATCCTCATCTTCCCAAATTTTCAAACTTGGTATTTCGCCAGCGACAATCTTACAAAATAGACAATCTGACATATAGACATTGATAAATTGATAAAAGTACTACTATTTTAGTATTTTATAGTATATTTTCAAGCAAAGAAAAAAATCGCATTGGAGCGATTATAAGGGAAAGGAAGAAGTCCAAAAAATAAATCATTGCAGCCAACAGCATACAGAGATAAACTCTGAACTAAACCCATAGAACAAATACTATAATTAATATGATACTATTAGCATATCATAATAACGTTGAAGTAAAAGACATACAGGAATTAGTAGATTGAGCGATGATAATCGGTAAGGATTACCAAAGTATTCATGACCTTCTTCCTATAAAATATGGTAACAAAACTAACATATTATATTGAGAGAAGATGGTAAGGAAAGGAAGAGGGAACGAGAATATGAAACGCCAAGAAACCTAATACCTACTATATGATAGCAAAATACAAGGTTCTGTCCATTTAAAGATGGACATAGCAAACGCGATACAAGCAAAATATACACAGAGGTATAGACCAGTTTTTGACAATACCGTAGAACTAATGAAGAGTATAAGCAGTAAATAAAAGCCTTAATGCTACAAAAGGAATAAATAATAGGCGATTTTATTTTTGTTTTTGTGTAGCAGCTTTTAGATACGAAACCTATAGGATACAGCATTAGAATAGAGTAAGTATGCTGGTAGTGCATCGCATTATAGTCATATACAAGACCTTCTTCCTACAATAAGTATACTCACAATCACAAATAATGCAAATTTTCAAATACTTTTTTATCTAGCAAACTATGACATAATTGAGCAAGCATGAATTACTCATTACGAATTGAAAACAAGAGTCGTTTTTCTATATATAGACAGAATTACGACATTTTATCGTTCGCTCAAGCGAACCTTTATCATTTTATCATTCTACATTATGTGATTTAGTCTAGATACCATTGTAGCCCGAGCCAAAAGAAGATGATTTGCTTATCCAGGATCAGATATTTACGGCGGATTGGCAAATGCGCGAGATTTAGGACCATACGGGACAGAAATCAAAAGAAACATAGAAAATAATCGACGACAATATTTCATCCAAGAAAGAGAAGATATCATCTGATTAGATTCTCAGATTTTAATGAATCCCAAAGTTCGAGAAGCATCAGGTCACGTGTGAGGATTCTCCGACCCGTTAGTCGATTGTAAAAAATGTCAAAATAGAGAAAGAGCTGACCAACTAATTGAGAAAGAAATTAGAGAAAAAGATATGTCAGTTTATACTATAGCAAAAAAAATATCATCAGAATTAAATATTGAAACGCCAAAAATAACGAACTTAAACATATGATCACGAACATTTGAACAACAATATAAATTCCTGACAGTATATAAAATCAAATGCCCAAAATGCTGATCAGTTGCTCGAACAGAACCGAAGAAATTCAATCTTATGTTCAAGACACAACAAGGAATTATCGAAGGAGAAGGGACAGATATTTACCTCAGACCGGAAACTGCACAAGGTATTTTTGTTAACTTCAAAAATATATTAGACACGACAAGAAGCAGAATCCCATTTGGTATATGACAAATTGGAAAATCATTTAGAAACGAAATTACTCCAGGAAACTTTATGTTTAGAGTAAGAGAATTTTATCAGATGGAGATAGAATATTTCGTTGAAAATAACGAAGAAATCGGGCTCAAAGCATTTGAAGATTGGAAAGCGCTCAGCAAAAAACGATGGATCG
>JAEHHG010000050.1 GCA_019248075.1 Candidatus Gracilibacteria bacterium S5_H10
AACTCAGGTTTACCATCAGTTACTTTATCAAACATCTTAGTTATTTTACTATTAGTTTTTAAATCTCCAAGCGTAGCATCTTCTACAATTGCTTGATACATCCCAGCATCCATTAAATCTCTAACTGGATTATCTTTTAGATTATTTTCTAATATGTTTATTTTTTCTATATCTAATTTAGTAATATTTCCAGCATCTCTAGCAATCTTTAATTTCTCAAGCTCAGTTTCATCAGCAAGGTACTTTTTAAGCGCTCTGAAGCCATCAACCTGAAGATTCATAACATCTATAGGGTTCATTCCCATTTGCACACTAAGCGCCAGATTAGAAACGATATTGCCTATCAATACCTGAGGTGTTTTTATAATAATATTTACTTTTGATATTTTTACTACTTCTTTCCACATAATCTCAATTAACCTTATGAAATGTTTTGCAACAGCTGGTAAACTTCTGATAAGCACAGCATCAGCAATACTTGCATCTCTAAACCCTAAGTAGTTAAACATCATATCTCTTCTTAATGGAATACCTTTTTGAATGTCATCTAACCACTTAGTGTTCTTAGTTGAGTTATTTTTAGCATCTGGAATAACAACAAACTTACCTTTTTTATCTTCTCTAACATTTACGCCTCTTTTTCTAGCTTCTTTAAGCACATTAATTTTAATTTCTGTTTTAATTCTATTTTTAACAGCTGAAGGCAATACATTCCATGATTGTTGGATATCTGGCTCTATACTATTCGGAGTTAAGAATATATATTCTTTTTGATTTAAATCTCCATATTTCATAAAGTTTTTATTGTTTTTTCTAGCATCATCAAACAATACATCCAATACTTTATTGTTAAACTCTTTAGTCTGAACCTTATCTTTAATACTAGCTTCCATTCTGCCTAGTACATACGGCGCTCTAATATCCTGTTTAAGCAACGATCTCTTTCTAGCCTTACTCATTATATACCTATAATTTATAGCAACACCTGCTTCATTATATACAGGTAGCAATGGATTATCATCATTCATATCAATAACTGCAGCTTTCATCTGATTTTCTATAATCTTATATGCTTTATCATTTAATTTTCTTATATCTAACTCAGCTAATCTTTTTGCTTGTTTTTCATTACCTTTATATCTAACATCTAATATAGTAGTTCCTCTTCTACCCATATCTGTATATCTTATACTTGTTCTGTTCATGCTTTGAACCAGGTGATCTTCATTTACATATAATGCCATCTCTTCTTTTGATGTATCGCCTTTATTTTTCTTTAATTTCTCTACAAGCTTAAATCCTAGTTTTTCTTTTTCTTTTTGCTCACTAACTGGCGCTACTTCTACTGTAACATCAGCATCGAATATCTCTTTTGTATATCCTTTTATTTCATTAAATGATGTATCTATTTCATTTCCATCTGTATCTTTTTTTGTAAACAATTCTTTTCTTGATTTCTCAACAAAGCTTCTATGTATAGCAGCTACATTTCTAACCCCAACTGGATCTTTTTCAATCAATCCTCTTAATACTTCAATCTGACTAAAATCTGTATATTTTAAAGCTTCTAGTGTTGCTAGCTTGTCGATTCTCTTAATTGATGCTTTTGAAGCTTCTATAGGATTTGGAGCATTAAACATATTACCTATATTTCTTGCATTCAACAACTGAGCTTCATTTGTAGCCATATGCGTAGCCATATAAAACCCTAATCCTGCAGCTTGTGATACATAATAGTTTCCTATGGCTTTATCTTCATTCTTCCATATCTCTAATCTGGCGCTTTCAATCTCAGCCTGAATAGCTTCTTGACTAGCTAATAGTTTTTTCATTCTATCAAGACCAAAATCTTCATATATAGAACTTAAATCTGTATCCAAAAGCGCCAGTGTTAATGCTTCTTCTTGTTCAAATGTTAACTTTTTTTCAAACCCATTTACAACCAAACTTCCTATAATCTGAGCCTCATGCTCTCTTGTTCTATCTATGCTTCCACTTGCTAATGTGAAGTTCTCCAATGTTCTTTCAAGCTCATCTTTATCTCTAAATCCTCTAACTAATGATTGAAAAAAACCTTCAGGCTTTAATCTTGCAACTTCACTTAATACATTCTCAAAAGCAGGTCTTCTGTCACTGTCATTTAAAAACACATATGCGTTCCTAGCAAACCACTTAGCTCTTGTAAACTTACTTGCACCCTCTGGAGGTCTTCCAATCTCATCTTTTAATGATGTGTCAAATCTTTTTATGAATCTACTTATACTATCGTTCAGGTATGTTATTCCATCTCCTGTTAATCTCATTAGGTTTTTTCTCTTTTGGATAATAGCTGCATTATTTGCTTTACCTAGCTCTAGCGCCAGTTTTAGAAGTATCTGGTCAGCTCTAACATCTTTATCTTCTTTTCTAGCAAACTGCATCACATAGTTAAACAATTTCTCAACTATTGCAATCAATCCATTGAAAAATCCTTTTTCTTTAATCTCTGGATCTTTATATACTTTTATTTCACTCAATCTTTTTATCATAGCTTCATTTGTTAATCCTAAAGCTATGAACTCACTTAATCCTACTTCTGGATCACTTATGTAATCAAATCTTTCTTTTGCTAATCTATACTCTTCTTTTGTTCCATATTTGCTTTTAACATCCAAGAAATCTTCAACTTTTAATTCTTTTAATACATCTTCTCTAACTTTTTGAAGCCTTAATATTGTTCTTGCTACATCTCCACCTTTATTCTGCTTTGCATACTCTGTTGCCGCATGTATAATCTCATGCACATATGCCTCGGCTGCACTCATTGCATTTCTTTCAGGTCTATATTTATTTGAAGCTCCTACATATATTCCTTTGTTGTAACCATCTAATTCTATATATCCACCGTTACTTTCAGCTTT
>JAEHHG010000051.1 GCA_019248075.1 Candidatus Gracilibacteria bacterium S5_H10
CCTCCCCGGACACACACCGGGCAGCATCGCGCTGCTAGATCGTACACGTCGCATTCTTTTCAGTGGCGATAGCGTTAAAGACAACCCCATCTATATGTTTGGCCCTGGCCGAAGCCTTCCTGTATACCTAGATAGTCTGCGGCGTCTTTGCTCTATGCAGGATTCATTCGATTCGATCCTGCCGAGCCACGGCGATATGCTTATTGATAAAAACATTTTGAATGATCTGGCCGAAGGCGCGGAGTTGCTTTTAAACGGCAAGCTGAGTGGTGTAGACGCAGACGGCTTACCCTGCAAACTGTACATACATCGCAGTGCGTCGTTTTATTATTAATCGATCTATAGAAACAGCTAGGAGGAAGCAATGATGGGATTTTTTAAGAACGAGTTGGTCGGCGTTCTGTATGTGGACGATCTGGATGCTTGTGTACGTTTTTACGAGCATGTGCTGACACTGCCTCGTGTATGCGATTGGGATCGCGGTCCGGACGACCGGGGTATCAAGGTCGCCGTCGTAGGTGGCGGGTACCTCGAGATTGTCGAACGAAAAGTGCCGCCGCCGCAAGGGCCGACTTCGCTTTGGATGGAGGCTCGCGACATCAACGGCTTGTACTCTCGACTGCAGAAGACGCCCGGGAGCAATATCTTTGAGACGATCGAGGACAAGTATTACCACGCGCGTTCGTTCCAGATCAAGGATCCGGATGGTAATGCGACGTTTATTGTCGCATATGAAAAGAACGTTAAGCCATACACGAAAGATGCTGTTCAGGGCGAGTATTTTAAGGACGAGTTCCGTACGGTTCTTTTCGTAGAAGCCCTGCCAACGCACCGGCGGCCAGAAACGTTAGCGTCTGCACCCGCTTGACGTTGATTCCAGCATAACGCGCGGCCAACTGGTTACCGCCGATGGTCCGCATTGTGAAACCAACGCGTGTTTTATTTAGAACATACCAAACAATGAGCGCTACGGCCAACGCGACCAGGATTCCCGCGTTCAAGCGCGTACCGAAGTACATCTTCAATCGCAGCTGCGAGGCGACTTCTACGGTTTGCGGGTAGTTCCATCCATGGGGATCGCGCAGCACGCCAAAGAGCAGCATAGAGATAAAGTAGGTCGAAATGTAGTTCATCAAAATCGTAGTCAACGTTTCATTCATGCCGAGCTTCATTTTGCAGAAGACCGCTCCCCCAGCCCCGATCATACCTGCCAACATACCACAGAGTAGTATCAGCGGTATTCCGACAGGGCGTATAAGAAGGTGCAGAAACGTGCTGCCAGCAAACGCCGTAAACAGCCCGCCGATCGCCATCTGCCCTTCGCCACCGGCATTTGCTAACCCGACTCTGCTCGGCAAAATAGCTGCGAGTGAGGTCAGTATCAAGTATGCTGTACGGACGATCACCTCGCCAAAGCCGTAACTCGAGCCGAATATGGAGATTAGGATAATCCGATAGGTTTCGAGCACCGATCGGCGCTCCGTTAAAAGAAGCACGCCAAAGACTATAACAGGTGCGACAACGCAAACAAGCACGCGTATCGCAGGAATGTCAAGTATTCGCCGCCGGATAAATGCCGGCGCTGGAGCACATTTATGCGACCGTTTCATCGTCTCCACCCTCCCTGAGCATGATTTTTCCGATACGAGTCGCGTCGGTGGCCTTTGGGTCGTAGGGTCCGTGCGCAGTGTGTGTGCAGAGCACTATCAACCTGTCCGACAACTCGAACAGTTCGGGAAGGTCTTCGGAAATCAGCAGCACTGCCGCTCCGCGCTCGCAAAGACTCAGGAGTGTTTTATGCACAATGTTAACCGTTGCGACGTCCAGCCCACGGCTCGGATAGCAAGCGATCAAGAGCTGTGGAGCGGCAATGATCGCGCGCGCAAGCGCCAAACGCTGCACGTTTCCACCGGAAAGCGATGCCGCCCGGCGCTCCGGCTCCGGTACTTTCAGCAGCTTCGTTTCCTTCATCGCTAGGTACTCGCTCCGCATTGTGCGCCAGTCGATGTCCCCGCGGCGCATCGCAACGGGTATGCCTGCAAGTGCCATGTTTTCGAGCACGGAAAAATCTCCCACTACGTTGTCACTTAACGGGTTTTCGGTCACCATTCGAAACCCAGCGTCCAGCCGCTTCTGCACGCTCGCGTGCGTAAGCTCAGCGTCACCCCAAAACATCTTTCCATTCTCGATCCGGCGAATTCCGAATATAGCTTCCGCCAACTCGCGTTGGCCGTTGCCGGATATGCCGGCCACGCCGAGAATCTCCCCCGGTCGTATATCGAACGACACGTTTGAAAGAATTTTACGCTGGTGGTCGTCCAAAACAGCTACGTTGCAAAGCCGCACCGCGGGCAATGCGGAGTAATCCTTGCCACAAAATTTGCCGCGCGTAGCCTCAGTGATCTGCGCGTCCTCACCAAGCATAGCCGCGACGATAGCCTCGCGTATAAACCCCTCCTCGCGCAACATGCGACAGGCTACCCGACCTTGCCGCATGACGGTTACCTTGTCCGCCACGGCGATGATCTCGTTGATCTTGTGTGTAATTAAAAGAATCGCATAGCCATTGTCGCGAAAGCTTTTGAGCATGTCCAGAAAAGATGAAACTTCGTGCGGCGCGAGTACGCTTGTTGGTTCGTCAAAAATCATTACACGCGTGCCGGAATTGATCAGAATCTTGATTATCTCAATGTGCTGCCGCTGTCCAAGGTCCGTTTTCCATACCTCCTCATCCGGGACAACGTGCAGATGGTATTTTTCCGCAATATCTAAAATGCGCTTCCTGAGCTGTTTGCG
>JAEHHG010000052.1 GCA_019248075.1 Candidatus Gracilibacteria bacterium S5_H10
GTCGAACATTTTTCTGATCGGTTAACAGAGAAATCTATGATTGCTTGCCGAGTCTTTATCGTTCCAATCAATAAGGTAATAGCATCTACATATTGTGAAAATCTGTTTGCGTTGGTGTTGAGCCAATAATTCGTTGATCATAAAAAGTCTGAAAGTAATGCAGAAAGCTCCGTCAAATATCTGTCGGTGAGATGTGTCCAATCATAGAGCTGTGTAGGGAATTCTTTATATTTTTCTAAGACATTGATGTTTTGTTTGATAGATCTGATAAGTCCTGCGCTGTTTTCTCTGAAGGTAATAAACTTGGAATATTCTCCGTCAATGCTTGCACACTTTTCTATCTTTTTGCTGGTTGCTGTGAGTGTTTGTAATTGTGTTTTTTCTTCGTCTGTTAGATTGGTCTTTGCTTCTAGTTTCTTGATTTGTTTGGAAATCTCTGTTTTGTTTTTTATGTCTTCTTTGAGCTCATCAGTAGCACACATATTTTTGATCGTAAACAAGAAGTCTTCCCATTCTTGCAATGTACTTTCTGCTTTCTTCGTCCATAGATTCAAATAGTTTATATATTTGTTGACGTCATCGCTGGTGATTGCAGGAATCTCTATATTGATGTCTTGAGAATCTATATTTACTAGTGGAACTTCTTTGAAGATATCTTGTATCGCTTCAAATGGATTTTCTCCTATTTTTTGTGAAATATTAGTTATTTGTTGTTTTGAAAGTTTATCTGTCCGATTGTTTCCTGATCCTATTCCTGTTCATGCTGTACTTTGGATATATCATGCAGCTTCATCTTGTATATTGATGTCTTTGTAGGTCTCAGCTAAATTTCCGATCTTATCAAATCATTCGAACACCGTACTCATATCTGGAAGATCGAGTTGGATCGTCATTTTGGTCAGATTGTTTTGAATATATTGCACTTGTCTTGTCATCCAATCTTGTACAACGCATTTTATCAATCCTTTGCTTTTTGCTCCGACTATTTTGTTTTCTATCTTTTCTCCTTTGTCGAGTGTATATCATTCATAGCTTGTTCATTCTTCCAGCTGTTGTGTTGCATTTCCATAATCTTCATTTGCAGATATTCTTATCGGGTCTTGATCGATAGCAATCAGTCATCAGAAATTTCCTTGTGGTATCGCAGCAGAGTAGTGAGGATTGTTTTCTTCAGATCCTGCAGCAACGATTTGAAATGGAGAATTTACGGTGTTTGCTGTAGTTTGTGAACTGCTTCCTGCAACTACTATCGTGTTTCCTATTGTTGTCGGATTATTACATGTTCATTGTCCTGCAGCAGCAACCATGCTTGATCCAAGGCTTTCTTTGCTTGGCTGGTTTTCCGTTGTTCACGTATCACTTGTTCAGCAGTTGGTAGTGAGCGCTGGTAATGCAAAAACAATACAGTTTCCTCACAAATCTCTTGCTGGTTTTGGTATAGCTGCTCCTACGGAATATGGACCAAAACACATTGCCATTCCCAATCCAAGCGTGAGTGTCGGTACAATATATAATCTAAACTGTGATGGATATACTCCTCATGGAGCACCAAGGAAGAATCCATCCGTTGCTCATTTTTGTGGAAATCAAAATATTCAAATGAAAGGAACTGGGGCTGGTGTTGTTAATGTTGAAGGAATACTTAGTACAGGAATACCTTTTCCTATCGTTTTGTTGAGTGTCTGGAATGCTGTATAGAGTGGATTTGTTGCTTTTGGTACACATCAGAAAACATGATATTCTCACGGTGCAAGGAATGCTTGATTGAACGGTACAGGTATTCCACATGTTTCTCCATCTTTTCCTACTTTGAATCACTGACATAATCCTTGTAATGCCGTATTGAGTTTTTGGGAAACATTGCTTGTAGTGCTATCTATGAAATTGCTATTTATGTTTACTGATCCTCCTTGTACTGCAGTAGAAAGTGCAGAAAGTAAATTTTTATTGTTCCATGTCTCCAAAGAATCTAATCCCGGCAGACTAGAAAGACTTTCCAGACTGTCCATATTTCATAATTCTTCAAGCAATCAATTTATCGCATCTTGTTGGCTTGTCTTTGCTCAGCTGTTGTATGTTTGTATTTCTGTCTCAATGTCATCATATACTTGTTTATATATTTTTTTGGTTCCTGTCTTTTCGTTGAAGAAAATCCATCTATTCTTTTGACATGCGTCTACAATGTTTATCGTAATATCAGGATAGTTGTCTTTATGAATGTTTTCTTTGAGAAGATCTTGGTCTTGGACATCGATATTTGTCGTCGTTTGTTGCTGATAGTTTACTGTATATGAAAAGCTTAAACTCTGGCCAGAATTTAGCTGTATATTGTCTATAGCAAATTGGTATCATTCAATACCGTTTCGATCTATAGTGACTCATCATGTATTGTTTGTCGTAAAGACAAATGACGGTATTTTGTTGTTGCTGTCTTTTTGTATCTTTCGTGGTCACTGTGATTGATCTATATATGTTAGCTTATTGTGATTCTTTTGTGAAATGATTGTCGTGTGGATTACTACTTCATCATTGTTTTTTAGTATTCCTCCATTGATGTCTGTATATTCTTTGTATACACTTACGCTGTTGTTATTTTCATTGATAGGGAGATAATATATCTCTTCTGCTGCTAATGCTTCGTACATAGGAGCAGTAGAGAGCGGATTGTCTGTAAACGATAGTTGTGTGTTTCATTCCTCA
>JAEHHG010000053.1 GCA_019248075.1 Candidatus Gracilibacteria bacterium S5_H10
CTATCGCTAAACCAGCTACACCAAATGTTCCTGGACAAAAAACACCTGATATGGGAAAGATGATGTGATTTATGAATATTTTCCTTGTCTTTATGATCGGTTCCTTTGTATATAGCATGAAAACTGGTGTTGGTCTCTACATCGTAACGACAACTGTCTTTACCGTAGTGCAATATGCTCGACAATACAGAGTGTTGCTCAAAGCAAAACGAGGAGAACGAACAAGCAGAGGAAAGGGAATTGTTATCAATACTAAATAAACACAAATTGTTATTTTTTCGTTGTCATTGCGAGGCACGAAGCAATCTAAAAAAATCAACTAAGATCGCCACACTTCGTTCGCGATGACTAAATAAAAAATGTTGTTTCAAATCTTTTCTTACCTATGATAGTCAAACAAATCATACTTTCATTGTTACTTATTGTTATTGTGTTTTCTTCATGACGAGTAATCTACGAATTACTCGTTTTTCTTTTTAAAAAACCTACCGCGGCGATGTATGTTCCTTCGTTTAATAGGCATATTCGTTTGATGAAAGATCAGTTGAAATTAATTTCTTGAAAAAAAATGGTAGATCTTGGTTGTTGAGATGCCAAAGCGATGAGATTTTTTGCTAAGGCGTTTTGATTGCAATGTGATGGCTACGAGCTTCAACGCTTTCCGTATCTCTATGGGAAGCTGATTAACTTCGTTTTATGATACAAAAAATTAACCGTATATAGACAAGATTTTTCTCAGGCTAATCTCAAACGTTATGACTATATTTACGTCTATCTTCTTCCTCAACAGATGGCTCAGATTGAATCACGGATTTTCAAACATATTTCTGACAATGCAATAATAATTTCTAATTCATTTCAGTTTACTGTTCATAAACCTTACAAAGTAATCAAAGATAAAAAAGGAAAACCTAGTATTTTCTTGTACAGAAAGCTACCATCTTAGTGCTGAAATTTTATAAGATTGCTTCGTTCCTCGCAATGACGTGAATATTTTTTTTAATATTTTTTGGATACTAATAAAGCCTGCCGGGGATTCCGTCAGGCTGGTGAATGTGTTCGTAGGGATTGTTTTCTTTTTTGACGCTTACCCTTTTTTTCCGTCATCTTTGGTTGTCATCTTTGTTTTCGGGGGTAACCCCCTTAAATTGGGGGCCTTTCTTTGTTGCTTTTTTGTTTCGGCGTTGAAAACCTAGGTTTTATTTCGTTTACAAGCAAATTTGCTTCTGATTTGATTACTTTATTGTTCTCATCATCAATCAGAATTCCTGCGATATCGTTTTCGATGGTACAGGTTTGTATTTGTAGTATCACTTGTGGCAACAAAGATTGTTCCTCTTCAACAAAGAGCGAACCGGTAACGATAATAATCGTCAAAAGGTTCATATATTTGTTTTTGGGTGATGATGCTTGTAAGAATTTGTTTTTTAAAGTCAAGTATATTTTGCTATTTTTTTTCTTTTACCATTAGTCATAAATGTGGCATATTACTTATTTTCTTATATTACAAATAATGGATTTTTTTGTTCTCTTTTTTTTGCTTGTTTTTTTAAATTGTTTTTTTATATTGTTATTGCTTTTTCCATACAGAGCGCATGTGCTCTTTTGTGGAGCATCGAGTTTCTTGAAGAAATCAGGAAAATCGTAGAAATGCGCTATAGAAGTCCCCGCATGGTTATGCCCAGCGGGATTTTTTTATTTGAAAAAAATCAGGCGAATTCGCCTGATATCAAAATAAATTTACCCTGTTTTTAGTTGTATCGCTATTGCTATGAGTAATGATACTAATGCTGTAATAGAAATTATTGTATTTATCTGGTCAGTACTTTGTCGAAAAGCCAGAAAAATTATACATATAAAAGTAATTCCTACCATTGTTGATTGTGTTCTTTTCCAATTTTTTTTATTTTTTCCCATATCCAATTTTGTTTTTGAGTGCCTGATATATAGATTTTGTTTTAAAAATCTATCTTATTTTTAAAATCATTTTATAAGCCACAAACTTCACTCATTGCTATGCAATTTTTTGCATTTTTCATGCATTGTATTTTTTCTTCGTTTCGTTTTTTACATTCTTGCATACATGAAGAAAATCAATCGTCGAGTATACTTTGGTTTACATTGGGTACTAGACTTAAGCATTTGTTATTGTAATTTTTGCAGGCTGTTTCACAATTATTGCTCGGTTCGTTTTCTTCACATTTTGTTTTTAGTGTGTTTAGAATATCTGAAATATCCACTTCTATATTGTTGATTTTTTGTATCGTTGTTATGGCTCCTTCGTCGAAATCGAGAGGTTCTTCTTCTGGTAATGGAGGAATCCATTCATCAGTGTCTGTCTCTGATTCTGTTTCAGATGGGCTGATATTTTCTGGTTGTTCTTCTCCTGGCAATGGTGGAATATATTCTGTTTCTTCTGATGGCGTGCTATTTCCATCAATGTCCAAGGGAAGCTCTCCCGGCCTCGGAATATATTCTTCTTGTTCTATCGTATCGCTTGTTTCAGAAGTGCTAATATTCTCAGGAGATTCAGATCCAGGAACTGGTGGAATTCGTTCATCAACATTTGCTTCTGTAATGAGATCATTTTTTTGCTGCTTTAATTTGTCGAATCTCTCTTCTAGATTTTTTATCTGTTTGGAAAATATTTCTGAATCATCACATGCTTTCGTAGACTGTGTTTCTGTGTCTTT
>JAEHHG010000054.1 GCA_019248075.1 Candidatus Gracilibacteria bacterium S5_H10
CGGATGATATGCCGCTGGCACAGGCATTTGATTTTTATTACAAACTGATTGAGACTGCGGGACGGCTTGACCTCGCGAATCAGGAGAAACCGGAAGAGCCCAACGCAACATTTTATGTGGACTTCTCCGGCGCGCGAGAGAATTATTGGCACATCGAGGGCGGTAACGTCAGCTTTGACCTGACGAGTAAGACCGGGCATATGCTCAACCTTAAGGGGAACGGATATCTTGGCAACCAATTGGGCCTGACAGAGATCCCATATGAGAAGATGGGCGGAAAAGAGTATGTAGACGCGACCAGAGCGCTCTTTGCTGCGCTGTATGGCAAAGACGCGGTCCAGTTAGTAGGCGTCAACGCGGTGTATGACGATCATTATTGTACGATAGATCCCTTCATGACGGATGGAAGCAGCTATGAGGTCATGTATCAGGACGGCCTGATTGTGGATGCCACGTTCCTTTGCTCGTCCGACCCCAACAGATGGACGAGCGTGCCGGACTGGCTGGAAAAGTGGGCGACAACAAACGCAAAGACCGGTGTAATAACGGTGCAAGGCATTGAAAGTGGCAAAGACAGATACGTGCCCAACTGGCTTGCTGACTGGGTCTACGTCAACAACGAGACGGGCGAAATATTCGCCATGGAATGGTGATAAACGGAGCAACATGAAAATGCAATCGACCGATCAACTCCTCACTCTCGGCATGGCATTGACCACCGACCGTAAAACCATGGAGCGGCGCGTGCGCGGTGTGTTTGCGCGCAAAAAGAGCGCAAAGGGAATTGTTGTGCTTTCGCTGGTGCTTGTGCTTGCGTTAGGGCTTGGTGCGTTTACCACGGCGTGTCAGCCGGGGCAGGCAGGCGTGCTAAGTGAAGCAAAGGCAACTGAGGTGCCGCTCTATCTGCAAGAGGAAATCTTGACGAGTGCTGAAAACAACCTGCGGGCGCGCGTGTTGCGTGAGCGTGATGCGGAGTTGGAGTTCAACAGCACGTTTCCCGCGCCCCGGATTGGCGACTATGATTATCATGAGCGGGGAAGCTGGAGCGTCGTCAAGGCTGGCCGTCCGGCAGACGAGAAAAAAGCGAAACAGGCATTCTTGGATATCGCAAACGAGATATTTTTTACCGACTATCAGCAGGCTGATGTTTCAGCGACGTATTATCGCGACGAGTCAAAGGTTCGCGCGGACATCTGGCGCATTAACTCGACAGACGGGGATTTGAATGGTGCGTTGGATGCAAAAACGCTCCAATTCATCTCCGCGCAGTGCAAAACCACGCCGCGCGCAAAACAGCACGAGAGCATTGTCTCCGCCGGCAAATCGTTTGACTCGGATACGCAGGAAAGCTTGTTGAATAGCAGTTCGGTGGTCAGCCGCATTGCATCTGCGCTTGGCGCGACAGTCGATCCGGCAAACTACAACTCCTATCAATCCTCCAACAATCGGACGTATGGCTGGGACGTTTCCGAAACCGTTCAGTTTCGGTTGGATAATGAAGAGCTTTGCACTGTGCTTCTATTTGGCGACGAGCGCCTTACGCCATATGCAGTTGCCGTCTATTCCGACGTGGAGTGTTTTCTGGGCGGCGTTTACTGGTATGCGGATCGCGGGTTGTATCAACAATCAGTGAAACGCAAAGATCCGGTCGATTTCCGCGTCGGTGAGCCGGACAAAGACGATATGACGCTTACTGCCGCGATGGAGCGTTACAGCGCCTTGTTGCGAGCAACGGGAGACGACGAGAAGTATGCAAACCCTGTTGCAACGTTTTATCGGGATTATTCCGGCGCGCGGGAGAATTTTTGGCATTTGAGTACCGGCGATTTCAGCGTAAATATCGCGTCAAAATCGGGACATCTGTTTGAACTGATCGCCAAAGAGCGCATTGGACAGACACTGAATCTTCCCGCGGTCGCGTTTTCGGATGCGGTGGAGGCACAATATGAGGCAGAGACGAAGCGGATTCTCGAGGCGACACTGGGCGAAAATACGATTGTGAGTGCAGAATTCGATTCGATTTCGGATGATACGAACTGCTCGGTCGTTTGCGAAACAGCCAGCAAAGATTGCTATTTAGCCTTCTACTCCGATCGTTCGCTGAGCTATATCAGTTATTATCCGTATACCGGAGCGGAAAATCCGGGCTATTATGAAAACTGGCTTGCGGATTATACCCATGAGAACATCGAGACAGGAGAAGTGTTTCTGTCGTACGATTAATCCTTAGTCTTTTCACCAATCGTTCCGCAAGCAGATGAAAAATTTGATATTTTCTGATAGAGGCGCACACGCGCCTCTTTTTCATAACAATACACAAAATAATATATTGCGAGAATATTATTAAAATGATATTGACAATGATGTGTGACGCACAGTATAATGCGTTTGAGGTGATACCGATAGACTTTAATATCTCTTTCGTTTACGCAATAGCGCATCCGCAGATATTCAAACAGATTTGCGCAGGCGAGTGCATCGTCCAGCGCGTTGTGGTGATGCTCCAGCGGGATATTCAGCCCCGCGCAGAGATCATTGAGCTTGTGGCTTCCAAACGTAGCCTTCGGAATATGTTTGCGCGCGGTTTCCAGCGTGCAGATA
>JAEHHG010000055.1 GCA_019248075.1 Candidatus Gracilibacteria bacterium S5_H10
TTTGGTGACGATGTCTATTTTCTGGAAATTTTGGTTGATCGAAAAATAGATGTCTCCAAATATACAGACATCCAAAAAGCATGTTCGTTTTTTAGTTTTATGGGATTTGCTATTACTGATATAAATAGTTATACCCAGCCGCTTCCCCAAAAAGAGAGAGAACTCATCATCAAAAACGCACAGACAGAAGCAGCTAGCAAACAAGCTGATGTATGGAAATCAATCATAGAAAAGGAGACACAAGAAAGAAAAGTTTATGAAGACGCTCATCTAGAATCAGCAAAAAAAATTATTGTCAGAGTATTTGAAAAGGTCGCTGAGATCCAAAAAAAATCCGCTGGACAGATTTCCCTCCAAGATAAGAAACAGCTTGCAGCATTTGTCGAAGAACTCAAAAAACTGCGCATGGGAACAAATTTTGAAAAAATTAGGGAAACGATCGAAAGTATTTTCGTCTTGCTAGAAAAATTCAACAATCAATATTATGCAAGTATCCAGACATCTGCGACTATTTCTAGCGAATCTTTGGTAACTCCTATAGATGTGGAAAGAGAGTTAGAGAGAATGGAAAATATAAAGATTCTGAAAATGCTTGGCGCACACATTTCAATCAAAAATCAGGATTACGCAACATTCGGTTCGTCTGCTATCTTCCGAAAATTTCTTCAAAAAGATCTTCTTCTTAAGCTTTCAGATATTCCATCGTTGCTCCATAGTCTCTATGATATAACTGAATTCATACTTATCGTAGTGATTGCTTTGCTTGGAATATATACGCTCGGCAATGATATATATCTCTTTTCAACGAATCAGTTTGGATTGTCATACTCAATGATTACTGTAGGAATTCGAGGAATCATCGTTTTTGCTGCAAGATATTTTAGAAAAAAATCCATCGGAAGACTGCTGCTAATACTCTTGATCGCGATAGTACTTCATTAGCTATTGATGTGGATGGTAACTACTAATTTTGCATTATAAAAGTCTTTGCGAGCGAAGGGGAGTAATCTGTATTATTACTTTGATTGCTTCATCATTTCACTCTTCGCAATGACAATGTGATATTTTACCTTACAACATTTGTTTCCAAATTGTAAATTTCAAATTCAAAATTTAAAACTTAAAATTTATTTGTATGGCTTTATTACTTCTTTCCATCGTTGTTCTTGGCTTTGTGCTATTTTTCTACGGTATTGGCTTGCGATTTCTTGCATTGATTCCGTTGATTTTCATTGGAATGTTTTTCTGATATTACGGAGCGACACAGACAATAAAAGTCGAATGATCGCAATTACTCAAAAAATATTCGCTGTACGTGGCGCGAATAATTATCCTTGCAGGACTTGTGGGCGTACTCAATTTTTTTGCAATAGACCTGACGGTCAGTGCATTATCGCTCATCACGCTCAATATTATTTTGCGAATCATTTCTTACCTATCAAACTACAATGACGGGAAAATAGTATTTCAGTTATGATTTTATCTTAGCATACTTTTTTTGCTTATCATCTCATTGGCGCTTGGCGGACGAACAGTATTTTTCAATGTATTTGCTATGCTTCGAGTCATGCATTTGTGACTCATCGCATTTTTCATCTTCTTGATCGGACTCAACAATGACGTCGATCAGTATATGCGATATAAATTATGAGTCTTATCGTTGGGAACGATCTTTCTCGTCGTTTTTGATCAGATAAAAAATATATATCTGGCGCTAACAATAAATGGATTGCTATTGACGGTCGTTTTTTATTTTATCTCAAAGATTTTCAAACTTCCGCCACAAACAGAAGAAAAGAAAAAAAATATTTCTGTCAGACGTATCCTTGCAGGAGAAAGAATCACCGAAGTCAAAAAACATTTTCGTTCGGCTCGAGTAGAACGTCTCTATCGTTTTGTAGAACAGATGCCGAATGCGACCAAACAGATTCTCGAAGCTTTCAATGTCATCCTTATCACTATCCTTATTGTCTACTATATCACTCACGTGTGAAATTTTGCAGCAGTCAATCATTTGCTCTATCGAGCAGTGATAGCGACCTTTATTATCAATGTCTTGCTGCTCAAAAAAGTCTGATACAACAGTGTCATCCAAAATCTTGTCGTTTTCTTAGTAATAAATTTTGCGATCTATGTCAGCTTATTCTCGTATTTTAACGGTGATGCAGGTTCGGTAGCGACCCGAGGAATCATCCGAAATGTGTTTAGTACAGCGATGATTTTTTACGCACACAGAGTACCGATGTTGGCAAAAATTTTCAACAAGACTGATTATGTATATTGGATTATTTCCTGTATCGCAGCCATGATCGTGAATGTGATATTGCTCTTGTATACTGGGCTTGCAGGCGAGCTCATCTTCTTCTTGGTACTAGTATATGTAGGATTACAAAGCATGATAATTTACTATGCAGCAAGATATTTAGGAAGAATCCAAACGATAAATTAAAAAATTCCAATATACAAATATTTTATTTCCATATTTCTTGATGGCTGAACATCTCTCTCTTGAACATATTGTTTTGCATCATTCCGAAAAAATGACGAACATCCGTTTTTTCAAAGAT
>JAEHHG010000056.1 GCA_019248075.1 Candidatus Gracilibacteria bacterium S5_H10
GATTACACAGGAAGCAACCAAATAAAAATAGGAATGACACAAGATATGAAAGACGTGAAAGTGAAAATTTCATGAACAGGAGACAACTGTTTTGGGATAAGCAGAAAGGGAGTTGTCCTCAGTAAAAATATTTGTACAAAAGCAGCTTCAGAATTTTACAATCCAAATAAAGAAGAATATATTTTTGATATTGTGCTCAGTCAAAAAAAAGCAGGAACAAGCTCAATTAAGATAGAACTCTGTCCACCTACAGGGACAGCATGTATAACAAAACAACAAACGCTTAACATTATCGCATGACCTGTTAGTACAGTAAAATTACAGACAGCAACTGATATTATTATGGAGTGATGAGAAGTACCAGTAATTATAAGTGCAGTAGATAAATATGGAAATGATATAGGACAAAATCTTCAAGCATATACTATCAGCGTCCAAAGCGGTGAAGGATTGATATATGATGGTGCTAGCACAAACAACACTATAACATTTGATAAATTTCCATGAGAGTTTGTATATCAAGCACCTGTAGGTATACAAACAAACAAAGGCGTAGCCATAACCGTACAAGCAGATCAAACAAAAAAAAGACTATGAACAGAAACGACAGAAACACCAAAAGCGATCCAAAAAAATATCGCCGTGGTAAAAGGGGTAATCAGTATAACAGAAAATAACCAACGTATATATCAGACAGACGATCAAACATCACCAGCAACGATAACGTTTGATTTACCAAAAGACGAAAGCGACATCCAATACAAAGACATCGATGGAATAGCACAAATCAAACCAGAAAACATTCCAAGTATCACTATAAACGTCAAAGACAAAAACGGAAACAAGTTGGATACTATAGCAAATATAACAAGCAAGCAATGATTGCTGCAAATAGGTACAGTCAAAAACAATAGCATAAGCGTAAACAACAACACAAAGACACAGACAATATTTTCTCAGGCAAACAATTTCGTCATCAAAGACGGAGAAATAAGCATAACCTTATATCCAAGTTTCAAAGCAGGAAACGACACTATCACCATAAATATTCCAGGAACAGATCCTATCAACATTCCTGTAGTCGTCAATGCAGGTACAGCAAAAAAGATTCTATTGAAACTAGGAAAAACAAGGATGGATCTTACAAACACTACTATCAGCACAGGAACAATACAAGTCGTAGATAGCTGGAACAACAAAGTCAACAAACCGACAACGATAAAATTATGAGTAATAGGAGCTGCAGAAAGCAATGCTTCTGAATTCATATACAGCGGAAACGAATATACATACAAAATCACAGCTAAGAATCCTGGAGGTGAATGATATGTTTTTGCGTATATCAGAGACAGATCACTTTCTGACCAGATTCCAGGATACGAAAGATTTATCATCCAAGATAGCATTCTTCCAAAAGAAAAACTCAACGTCATGTATCTCAATCTCTTCTGAACTGACCGAGGAAATCAGCGATGATATTTTTCTGAAAACGATAAGATAGTAAATACGATAACACAACAATCAAATAAATTGCTCGCAACTACAACGGAACTTGTCGACCCAAGCAAAATCAAGCAAATAGAATATATTATCAATCCAAACGGACAGATCCAAAGTATCAACAACAAAACAGCAACGCTCACTATAGAAGACAAAAACATCATAGCGAATATGGAAGAGATAGCAAAAATATCTCTGGGTGCGAGCAAAGATTTCAAGATAATACCATACGAATCTATGGAAAAGATTGCTGAATTTACAAAAGACGAAAATACGATTCTTTATATTCCAGAACCTACTGATAGTATTATCACCGGCAATCAAACATCCAAAACAAAAATAACTATAAACAATATCGACATCTTTGATTTGGACAAAGGAACTATAGATCCAAGAGTGACCATCACTGCAGACAACGAAACTATAGAAAGCATGAGTAAATATACCATGACACTTGAGGGAAAGACAATCGGAACATTAATGCTTCGAAGCAAAGACAATATTTCAGCAAATAATGTTAACATCCAAGATCCGATTACTTACGGACAAACAAATATTTTCAGTGAATGATCTACCAACACGCAAGGAATAGGAATATATATACAGACAAGTGCATTTACCAAAAAAGGATATGCGTCCATCGAAGATAGTTCAGATCCTTTATTATGAATATGATTTACTGACAACTTCAAAAACATAGCAAACTTCAGTAATGGAAAGTCAGTAGGAGAAGCAACATTGCCGTATGGATCACAATTTCTTATCAACTTCTGAGATCCGCTTCTTGAAAGAAGAGAAAAAAATCCAGAAATACCTGATACAGATTTTGACGCATCAATCGGACAGACTATCTACGCAGATCCTGAAAAAACGATATTTACGACACTTCCTATCGATTTCAACAATGACGGAACAAAAGACCTTTTGGTAGTCTATACGGACGGTGTAGTAAAATTAATAA
>JAEHHG010000007.1 GCA_019248075.1 Candidatus Gracilibacteria bacterium S5_H10
CTTTTATATATCAAAAATCTGTCATACCTGACAGATTTTTTCATTTCCTTTGTGAAACTTTAGTAATTTTATCGAAGCAATGACTTATAGTGTTCTCTGTTCTTCTATGTAAATTTCGTATAATCTAAGAATTTGAAATGATCGTAGTTCAGAAACGGTTTTTACTACACTTTGATCTCCGCTTTTTACTGCTATGTAGAGTTCTTTTTCTGCTTTCCCTTCTTCTTTTTTGAGCTCGTAATCGCTACTAAATGATCCGATGACTAATTGTTGCAAAAGATTCCAATCAAAGTCATTTTTGAGTTCTTCAGGTGTCTCGTAGGGAAGTGGCTCAAATTTTGTAAGATATTCAGTATATCGGATTTGGTCTTTGATATCTCCTTGTATAGGACCAAATACTGTTTCATATTTTTCTACGATCTGTTTTTTTTCAGGTTTTTCTCTGAGCTCTTCTATAAATGCTTGAAAATCAAATAGCATTTTTGTTGAATAAATAGTAAAAAGGAGTCTTAACTTGCTGGTAGTTTATATATATTGTTTAACAATTCAACATAAAATTTTTTCTTTTGCTGCGCATGCCTTACTTTTGGCAATATCCCAAAAGTAAGCAAAAAAGCTTTCCAGATGCAAATCGACTGAATTGTCGTTTTTTAAAAGCACGGCTTACCATCTCACCTCCAACCCCGCCTAGGCGGGGGCCATTTCGGTTCGTTCATATTGATTGCTTCGAACTAGGGGAGCATCTTGCGTGCATCTGGTCTGTATTTTAGTTGATGTAATAATGGCTCAAGGTTATTTCATGTATCCATTCAAAAATTCTTTTCGTGTCATTGTTTTTTTGCCTTCTGGTTTGAGCTGAATATCTGAAACTGCTGGATGTAATGTCTCTTCTTGGAAGAGTGGTAGTTCATCATTACTGTTGTATAGCGGTTCGTTAAGTTTCAATGATTCTATAATAACTCTTTTCCCATTGATCATAAAATAAATTTTTGGTCGAAGCGCGAAGGCACGATATTTGTTATAGATCGTTTCGATAGTGTCGGTTCGTGGGTCAATCAGTCAGGATTCTTTTTCAATTTTTCCGCAATATGTTGCTTTGTTTTTATCTTGATGTACTTCTCCCAATATTTTTTTCCCGTATTTTCGTAGCGTATTGTTTAAAAATTTTGGTCCGATTTTTTTCATTTCATCAATCAGCTGTTTGGTTGTCCATTGAAACGGTATTCTAAATCTGATGATATCAATCATGTTTCCTGTGTCCATTGTCGCATCCATTTTCATGATAGTGATTCAGGTCTCTTTATCATTGTGTAATAATGCTGATTGGATAGGTGAAGCACCGCGATATTTCGGTAATATTGATCCATGGACATTGATCGGTGCAATCTTTGGAATATCAAGGATTGCTTGTGGAATGATTTTTCCATAGGCTATGACAATTAATATATCTGGTTTCTTTTCTTTGAGTCGTTCTGCAAATTGACGTCCTTCTTCGGATTTTTCAGGATTTAATTTTTCTGGTGTTGCTATAAATCCAGAAAGTGTATTTGTATTTTTACATATTTTCTTTCCACATTGTTTGATTATATTTTCGCACATTTCCATGCCCCTACCTGCTGGTTTGTCACATTGAGTTACTACTCCTACAACTTCAAATCTTTTGTCATTTGTTAGATGTTCAAGAAAAGGTACACCTATCGGCGCTGAAGAAAAAAATACTACGCGATAGTGTTCTGGATCATACTGTTTGTGTGTACTTGCTGTGCAATGTAATACTCTATCGGTAGCATAAAAGATACCAGGCCGGAATCCATATCTTTTGAGTACTCCAACACTGTATTTGCTACAATGTGGTTCATGTGCGCAGATTCTTCCTTTTAGCCAAAAAGATAACAATCATTTGTCCGGAGATAGCGTATACTGATATATTCTTATCAGGAAGATTGCTGGTTTTGCTAGTACTTTATTGATTTTCTTTAAAAAACTCATAGATTCTTTTTGTAAATGGCTAATTGATGATTGGTGAATGCAATATGTATATTCTTGGTTGAAAATTCAAGCCGAAATGCTACTATTATTTATCTTTGAATATTCATTGATACGATAGATTCTATTCTTTAAGTTCTTATCTTATGCTACAAAACGTATATTTATTTACTGGACAGGAAAAATATCTCTTAGATAAAGAGCTCTTTAGATGGAAAGAGTGATTTTTGCAAAAGTTTTGACCCGATAGTATTTTCACTTTTAGTCTGGATAATTTGGATATAGCACAAATCAAACAAGCGATTTATAGCAGTTGATTGTTTACCACGAAAAAGCTCATTATTGTTAATTGATTACCATTGGATACTATTACTAAACTTTGAGAAGAAAAGTCAGATCAGCTAGCAGTGTTTGTAGATGCATTGATCAAAGCTGATGGAAAGATACCAGAAGATTCTTTATTGGTATTTGTCAGTCTTACTCCAGACAAGAGACTTAAATTATATAAGTTTTTGGAAAAAAACGCTAGTGTTAAAGAATTTAATCAGCTTAAAAGCTGAGATCTAGAATCCTTTGTAAAAAATGAACTGAGTGATTGTATAATAGACCATTCTATGATCCAGTATTTTCTCACCAAAGTCGGCTCAGATTTGTATCGTGTTTGGTTTGAATGTGATAAACTCAAGACTTGGACAAAAATACAACAAAATAAAAAAATAGATGAAGCTATGATTGATATGATTGTTTTTGGACAAGTGGAGACAGATTCTTTTGCTTTGTTGAAAACATTGTTTACGGACAAAAAAAAGGCAATCCAAATTTTGGAAAAAGTGCAATCTTGATGAGCAGATTGGAATCAATTTTCGTGAATGTTGTATTGGGCTATGAAATTTTATCTGTTTATGATAGACCTTGATGAAACAGGATTGCAAAATAGCAAGGATATTGCATCGATGCTCAAGATGAATCCTCGGCAAGTCAAAAATGAATATGCAAAAATTTGAGTATTGAAAGCTCATAAGAAAAATATAGAAAAGTTTTATACGTGATTGATAGAATTGGATGCAAGTATTAAATCTTGAAAAATTCCCGACACCTATTTCTGGTTAGGAATCAAAAGACTCATCAATGCTGTAAAAGATTAGTAAATTCCTTGCTTTTTATCGTGTGAATGTGGATGAAAAAAATACTTTTGATAGCTATTTTTATCGGATTGAGTGTCTGAACCGTGAGTGCGGATCTGTCAGATTGATTGTTTTGTTTGATAAGAAAAGACACGGTAAATATTTCACTTAAGCAAACTTCTTGATATTATAAATGTAAGGATACAATAGCTTCACTTGAACAATTGATGATAAATACGGCGAGAGATATAAATAAAGTCCAAACCTATATATATAGATGACGTGATGTAGACTATCGAAGTACTGTCAAAGCAGAAAAACAAAATCTCTTGGATACTTTGCAGCTTTCTAGGATGACTATTATCGCTAATATGAAAACATTTGAAACGAATCTTATCCAAAAGTCTGTCCAGTATTTCATCATAAAAATCACTCCATACAAGATAAGGCTTCAAAAATCTTTGATAAAAATCGATGCTATGGTCGCTAGTGGAGTTTCTACCTATTCACTCAATGTTTATGCTACTTTGCTTAGAGCACAAGTAAAAACTATAGAGTCGCTGAGTAAAGCTACTACTATGTCTGAGCTTACTGATTTGCTTACAAAATATGTTTATCTTAAAAAAGAAATAGAATGAAAATATGAATAATAACTTCGGGATCTGAAAATTTAACGTTGTTTAAATTTCTTTCACAATATAATCATAATTATGTCGTGTATTATGATTTTTTTCATTGGCCATACGGCGATAAAACATTTGAACAATCACTTGCTTGTGTAGAAAAAGGAATTGAATATCTTACAAAACAAGGTGTAGATAATATTATTGTGCCTCCTGTATATGAACTACATTATTTAGCTTGAAGCTTAAAGCTTAAAGCTTGAGGCCAAAAAATACTTCCTTTGTTTAAAACTTATGTCTTAGATTATTGTTTTACCTATTCTCTTGTCGGAAAAATTGGTCTTTTTTGAGATTTTGCTGATCTGGAAAGAGCACAACACTTGATGAAAAATCTGGAAAAAAACTATGTGCTTACTTCTGATCAAAAGTCTATCAAAAAATTTCATACGCCATTTGTATATTGGACAAAAGAAACTTCGCTTTGGAAATACTATCTTACACAGCTTTCTTATTCGCATGTTCTTGTAAATAAAATAATAAAATTTGATCTGAGATATTTTAAGGATGCCATGACGGATACGATAATACCTTTAAATTATTGATATTTCCACTATCAAACGACAATAACAAAATTCTTAAATTTTAAAAAAATAAGATTCCATTCACTTGAAAAACTTGAACAGTGTTTTCTTCAATTGGTTCCTACTTCTTGAACAAACTATTCGGTGACTATCGCATATACCTGAAATTGCGAAATATTACGTAGAGAAAAAAAGTCGCTATGGACTTTGCAAAGAGGCAAAACAACAGAAATCATATGGAAAGAGATTTAATTTCTACTAATTTTTATGAAATCATTGGAAACATTAAGAAAAGAAATCAATCTTCTTGATTCAAAAATCATTGATCTTCTTGCAAAAAGGTGTACTGCTGTCAAAGAAATATGAATATACAAACGTCATCATAATCTTCCTGTGTTGGATGTTGTGAGATGGAAACAACTGCTGTCTGTACATATTGTTCAAGCTAAGCAAAAATGACTTTCAGAGAAATTCATCGTCGATATATGGGAAAGAATACATCAGGAATCATTACGTCTTGAATAATAAAAAAACCCTGCTTAACAGGGTTTTTTTTCTTGTGGAGAAAAATTATTTTTTGATCTTTACTGCAGCTCGTCCTACTAATTTCTTAGCTACTTTTTTAGGAGCTTTTTTCTTAGCAACTTTTTTAGGAGCTTTTTTCTTGGCAACTTTTTTAGGAGCCTTTTTCTTAGCAACTTTTTTAACTGCTTTTTTAACTGCTTTCTTAGCTACTTTTTTCTTAGCAACTTTTTTAGGAGCCTTTTTCTTAGCAACCTTTTTAACTGCTTTTTTAGCAACCTTTTTAACTGCTTTTTTAGCAACTTTTTTAACTGCTTTCTTAGTAACTTTTTTAGCAGGTTTTTTAGCAACTTTCTTAACTGCTTTTTTAGCAACAGGTTTTTTAGCAACTTTTTTTGCCATTGGTGAGTGATAATAAAAAATAAAAAAGTATTATAACACAATAGTTCTATGCTATTTAGCAATAAATGCAAGAGAAAATATATAAAAACAATATTTTTTTTTATTTTTTTTATATTGTTTTTTCCCGCTTTTTACCTTATGTCTCTTTCCTATTTTTTTTGATGAAAAATTTTTTATTATGTCTTTGTCGCTTTTTTGTTGTTTGATAATTTATTTTTTTAAAAAAATAGTTTGTTTGGTGTATATGCGTTTTTACAGAAGAAAAACGTTGTGATAGGTTTCTCAGATAGATTTTTCTCTTAATCGTATTCTCAAAAGTCAATCAGATACGCGTGTAAGTTGTTTTTTTGTTTTTCCATTGTTTTACCTGTCTAATTTTATATTATCGATACACTGTCTGCTGTTACAGAAGTATTTTAATGTTTTTTTACAAAAATGTTTGGAAAAATTATAAATTTTATAGCTGGAGATTATAATCAAAAACAACTCAATAAACTACGACCAATAGTCAAACAAATAAATGCATATTCAATTCAGTTTGATGTACTTTCTGATGATCAGATAAAAGCAAAGACCCAGGAATTTAAAGATAGACTTGCTAAGGGAGAAACTTTGGACGATATTTTGCCTGAAGCGTTTGCTACTGTTAAACAGGCATGCAAAAGAATGGTGGGATCCAAAGTGGAAGTTAAAGGTGAAATGCTGACATGGAATATGGTACCTTATGATGTACAGTTGCTTTGATGAATCATTCTGCACAAATGAATTATTGCTGAAATGAAAACCTGAGAAGGAAAAACTTTGGTTGGAGTGATGCCTGTATATCTAAATGCATTAGAAGGTAAATGAGTGCATGTAGTTACCGTAAATGATTATCTCGCATCTCGTGATGCTCAATGGATGTGACATGTTTATTCTCGATTATGATTGACTTCTGGATGCGTTACCAAAGCTGTTCCTTTACATACAAGAAGGGCAGAATATGCAAAAGATATAACGTATATCGAAAATTCAGAACTAGGATTTGATTACTTGAGAGATAATCTCGTTAAATCTATGAAAGATAGATCGCTCGTTCGAAGACCACTTAATTATGCAATCGTAGATGAAATAGATAGTATTTTGATTGATGAAGCGAGAACTCCACTTATCATCTCTGAACCTAATGCTGAAGCTACAGATAAATATATGTATTATGCAAATATTGCTAAGAGCTTAACTCCTTGTTCTGTCAAGAAAAAAGTATCCAAATGATTACTTCAGGAGCTGCTTACTGATAATAAATCATGAAAAGATCAGGAAGAAGACGGGGATTATTATATTGATGAAAAAACAAAGTCTGCTTCATTAAGTGGAAGAGGTATCGCAAAATTGGAAGAAATTCTCAAAGTAGAAAACTTATATAAAGACCTTTGATATGAAGAGATTCATCATATCGAAAACGCGCTTCGTGCACAAGCAGTGTATGAAAAAGACAAAGAATATATCGTAAAAGACAATGAAGTGCTTATTGTTGACGAACATACTGGACGTACTATGCAAGGAAGAAGATTTTCTGAATGATTACATCAGGCTATTGAAGCAAAAGAATGAGTTAAAATCCAAAAAGAATCTAAGACACTTGCGACTATTACGTATCAAAATTTTTTCAAACAATATGCTAAGCTTGCTGGTATGACAGGTACTGCTTTGACAGAAGGAGAAGAATTTGAAAAAATCTATGATCTTTCTGTGCTTGAAGTTCCCACTAACAGACCTACTATCAGAGTAGATAGAAATGATAAGGTATATTATAATGAGTCTATCAAATGGAAGTTTGTTAAACAACACATCAAATTTGCTCATGAAATCTGACAACCAATACTTATTGGTACAGCAAACATTGCTACGTCTGAATATGTCTCTAGAATTTTAGAAAAAGATACAATTACACATTATGTCTTGAATGCAAAATTTCATGAACAGGAAGCACATATTGTTTCTCAGGCAGGTAAATATAAAAGTGTTGTAGTAGCTACGAATATGGCAGGTAGAGGAACAGATATTAAACTGGAATTGTGACTCAATGATAAACTTGCTGACAACTATGCTAAATGGATTAAAAAACAGGTATTTACTGAAAAAAAATGACTTTCTCTTGATCTCTATTCATGAATAGAATTTGAACTTACTATGGAAGGAATGAAACGTGAATTTGGTATCACTGATGAGCTTATTAGACAAGCAGAACAAGATTGGATTACGTATGAAAAATTGATGATGAAAATACGTTTCAATCGTACCAAAAAACTTACAACAGATGCTTTTGCTGAAATAATGGTTAAGTCTGCTGATGTTTTACCTACAGAAACTATCGAACAAGATTTCCATTATGGACTCTTTATCCTTGGTACAGAAAAACATGAATCAAGGAGAATCGATAATCAGTTGAGAGGACGTGCAGGTAGGCAATGAGATCCTGGTGTGTCAGTATTTTTTGTTGCTTTGGATGATTTGATCATGCGTAAAATGTGATGAGAAAGAATCCAATGAGTTGCAGCAATGTTATTGGGAAAGTCAGATTTGGAGAATTTAGAACTTAGTCAAAAACAATTTACTAGTTCTATAGTGAGATCGCAAAAACAGATGGAAGGTCGACATTTTGGTATCAGAAAACACCTTTTTGATTATGATAGTGTGATCAACAAACAAAGACAAGCAATTTACAAAAAGAGAGATGATATCCTTGGTAGCGAGACTGATGAATCATTGAGACAATATTTGGTAGAACAAATCAAACTTGAAATCGAGGAAAATATGGACGATATTGTACGTCAGCAAATAGCTAATGCAAAGACATTGTGACAATCTTCTGCACAATTTCTTCGTGTTATGGATAAAGAATTTTCTTTGAATCTTGATAATAAACAGTTTCAAACTTTTGAAAACATGAATTTTGATCAGCTTCAAATTGAACTTTCTCTGTTTATGCTTAATCAACTTAAAGCAAAGTTTTCTGCATTGGATGTAGATAAATTATATCAGATATTTAAGGATGTTTATTTGTATCATTTGGACACTTTACGAGTAAAACATCTTGATGATATGGAATATCTTAGAGACAAAGTCGGTCTTATGTGATATGCGCAGCTTGATCCTTTGGTTGTATATAAATCTGAAGCATATGATAAATTCCAAATATTGCTGTATAGACTCAAATTTGATGTGACTGCGTATATTGCTGGTATTGATTTTACTATAATACAACAACAACATCAACCACAACAAGTAGTTATGGCAAATTCACAAAGTGAAGCAGAATATCTTAAGATGTTGGAAAAAGTAAGCGCTGAAGTAAAAAATGTCAAAGGAAAACAACCCGTTTCTTTGTCTTCGTCTTCAAAACCACAAAAAATGGTATATGAAAATACTGATGGGTTTGAAATCTTTGAAGTTGATGATGCTAATCAAGCAAAATGAACTCCAGACGTGTTTGATGAACCAATGATTCCTCAACCAGGTGATAAAATAAGACCAAATGATCAGTGTCCTTGTGGGTCTGGCAAAAAATATAAAAAATGCTGCTGAGTTAAATAATACATTTTAGTTATAAAAAAAACGGAATTGTTCCGTTTTTTTTATTTTAAAAAATTGTTGAAGTTATGTTGCCGCTGGAGAATCTACTCCAGGAGTTTGTTCATCAGATACTGGTGGGCGAGGAGTATTGATAGGAATATGTGGCGCTTCTAATTTTGGTTGAATTGCTGCTGCTTTTACTGCTTCTTGTGTAGCTATTTTTTCTGCCTCTGTCTGTTGGGGAAGTTTGTCTTCATCTGTATTTATACCCAATCTTGCTTCCATTTCTGCGTCAACAAATTCTCTTTTTCTTCCGTATTTTTTACCTGAGTATTCTTTGAGGATTGGTACTATTTTTTTGTTTTGATAATCTTGCGTGTAAATCATATTCATACTAAATGCACGGGTAGTCGCGTTGTCTATATTCAATTTTACATATGCTTTATAGTTTGCTATACCTACGATATCTTCTTGTGAAAGTACAGGAGCATATTCTTTTTCGAGAAATTCTGCATCGGGAGCACCTACTTTGAATGATTGCATAGTACCGACGTTACCAAAAACAGCTGCTTTTACGTCATTTTTTCCACCACCGACATCGCCGAGTCCTTTTGGCGGATCAAGCTGAGCTATGTATTGGTGTGCCATGATAAGGGATAATCTATATTTTCTGGCTTCTGATAAAATATCTGCAAATGTTCCTGAAACAAAGTTTTGGAATTCATCCACATAGAGGAAGAAATCTTTTCTGTTTTCTTCTTTTTGTCTGGCTCTTGCCATCGCTGCAGTGTAGATTTTGGAAACGATAATCATACCTAATAGATTTGCATTCATCTCACCTATTCTACCTTTACTAAGATTGATGATAAGAATCTTCTTATTGTCCATGACATCTTCAAACTTGAATGCTGATTTGGTTTGTCCGATGATATTTCTGATCAGTCTATTGGTATTAAAAGATACGAATTTGGCTGAAAAGTATGGAATGATCTCTTGTTTTTCTCTATCTCCCATTGCATTGAATGTTCTTTCCCATCGATTTTTTACGGTAGGATTTGTTACTTTTTTTACCTTGTATTCTCTATATCCTTCGTCGGTGAAAAGTCTTACAATATCCAATAATGTTGGTCTATCTTCGAAGTCTTCAAGCAATGTCAGTGATCAGTATTTAAAATATTCTTGTAGTCTTGGTCCAAAAATTTCTGGTCAGAACATTTTGATAAAAATCTCTGTTGCATCATTGACGACTCTATCTGCTTCGTCGAGAATGTTGATCTCGTACATATTCAATCCCATTGGTCTGTCTTCATTTCCTGCATCGAAATAGATGACATCTTTTGCTCTTTCTTTTGGAATATAGGCTAAGATATCTTCTGCAAGATCTCCATGTGGATCGATCAAACATAATCAATCACCATTCCAAATATCTTGTCTTGCTATTGTCTGCAGAAATACCGATTTTCATGTACCTGATTTTCCGATACAATAATAGTGTCTCATCCTATCATCTCTTTTCATATATACAGGAGATAGTGTATTTCTATAGATGTTGGTTCAAAGCAAGATAGCATCTTTATATAGCCTATATCATAATCATTTTTTTTGGACAATGGTTTTAACAAATTTCTTTCCGTCTTTTTCTATTATCTCTTTTCCTATGAGATCTTTTTGACTAAATTTTTCTATTGGCTCAAAAATATCTTCATTGTGATTTGTTTCTTCTACCGCCCAATGTTTTTTATAGTCCATTAATATATTATCGAGTTTTCATCATTTATAGCTTTCTGCTAATACTCAACTCATGACATATCCATTGAAATCTTTTGGTATAGGAAGATTTTCTGGTGCAGGAAGTACTTTATATTGCATCCAAGAAATAATAGGTGAACGATTGTATGTAGCATCAGGGAAATGAAATAGTGAAGTAAGCTCGTTGATTCCTAGTATATTCTTTTTAAATCCAAATTTTGTAATAAAATTGTTTATTGCTATTTTTCGGAGTGGTTTGAGTAACCATCCAAATACATCTGTTTTTCCTTGTGGTTCTACAAGTTCATTTCCATATTCATCACCATAAATAGTCAAAGAACTTACAATCTGATCCATATTCTTATCTAAATTATTTTTGTCATCAGAACTTGTTACCACTAAAATACCTGAATTAAAAAACGGTAATGATGATTCTTCTCCCATTGCATTGAGATAATCTTCTTTTGCTTTTACCATACGCACCATAGTAACTTCCTCTTCTTCTTTTTTTGAACTTAAAAGTTTGCTACTTGGTCCATTTATGAGAAATTCAATGAGCTTTCGTGGCATGATCAAATATGTTCGCCATCTTGTATTTCTACTATAAATAGGCAAATTTTTATATAATCTGTCTACGGCTTTTTGAGATTTTTTATTAAATCGATCTCCAAGTGGTTTGATCGGTATAACTATGCTTAGTGTATCATATCTAGAAATTTTTCCTATAGAATCTATGATATTGTTGATAGGATCATCAGGCTGTTGCTTGAATGTCTTTATATTGTACAATGAATCTTTTTTTGTTTCTATTGGTATGATATCACTATATTTTTTTTTGAAAAATTTTGGTTTTTTTGTCCTTTCTATCGAACAGTTTGGAAATTGGGCTGAAATAGCTCCTTCAAGCACTGGTTGATATTCGGGATATGTTCCTATGATAAAATTAAGTAATCCATCTTCATAATGATAAATCATTGTGGTTTTTGGTTTATCAAACAACTTTCTCATTATGTTCTCTTTCATACTTAGTGATCCGATTTTGTGGAAATTGTGAAATACTAAAGCCATACGTCAGATTTTTTCTTTCATATCTTTGGCTAACTCTTTTTCTTGTTCACGATCAAGCTTGCTTTGTCCTCTAGGAAGCAAAACCTTTAAATACACAATTCTTCCAGAATTAAAGACATCATAAAAAAATCTTAGCATATTCCTGATTATGATCATCAAAAAGATTCCTGCAAAAAAGATGATTATTCCATTGAGTACGTATTGTCAGTATTCGCTTGTTATCGCTTTTCGTCATGTTTGGAGTATCGTGCTTGTGGTTTGTGTGGTTTGTTGGTCTTTTTCGCTAGGCGTTGTGGTGAATCCTGGTCATTCTGTGCTTGCTGGAGTATATGTTTTTCCTAGTAAAAAATTCTTTATCTGAGTTGTTCCTCACATTTTTTCTATACAGGAAACTTTGTCCGTACCTCGAGCAACATTGGTTAATTGAGAAATGTTTTCCAGTGTCGCTGGGTTTTTTTCATAAGTATTTTTAATGGTTTGTTCACATAATCATAATTCCATACTTTTGATAACTAAACGATAAAATAGTAACGCTTAAACAAGTATAGTCAAAAAATATCTTTTCTACAAAAAAAAATAGCTTTGTTCTATTGTTCTAAGCCATTTTTATCAAAAAGTTATATAATATAGATTATTTACGCAAAATTATTTTTTTTTGGCTTTTAAATACTCGTTATTGTTTTCTTTGAGCTTATCATAGATTTCTTTTCGAAAATATGCAAAAAATGCCCTTATTATGGAACTAGCATAAGAACTGAAAAGAATTCCGAAGAAAAATAGCCCGTATACACTTCGTTTTATTGCTGTATATTGGATGATATTGAATACAATCGCCAAATATGCTAATATAATGGGTATAGCGAGTATAATCAAGAAATTGATTGAAAAATTAATAGTTAATATGGTTTGTATTCTTACATATTTAAAGCTTTCTTTGAGGTTTCTCAGTGAAAATTCACAGCTTTTGATCACTGCATCATATAATCATTTTCCCTCTAGTGTCATGATATATCTTGTGTATACTTTGAGACAGTTGATTATTGTCATAGCGCCAAACCAGAACAGTAGCAAAAAAATCGTAAAACTTCCATGTAATCACCCGGAAACAGCTATTTTGAGTAAAGTTAACCAGTATACTGTTGGTGAAAGAATCAATGAAATAATCCCAAATTCAAACATCGGGAAGAAATCGTCTCTTCCTTTTTTGAGTGCGTTCCTGATACTTCTATTTTTATCGTTGAAATAATGGATGATTGCTGATTGCCCTATAGGATAGATAAGAGAATATGCTATAAATACGACTATGGTGATCCCTATTACTCGACTGATAACATGATTGTTGTTTATCTCTTGGACAAAAAATTCAGCTACTTTCCCTACGTATAATCCATTTTCGTAATTTCTAGCAAACAGCGTATTTATATTTAAGATTATCAACAAACTTGCGATCAATGAATGGAAAAAAGATGTTGCCAGCGTCAATCTTATTATTTTGTGGTCATTTTTCATATAATCGATAGAATTTTTTATGATGGATTTAAGCATTATTTGAAAAATATATTGGCTGATAAACTAAAGTGTTGCTATGTGTAATGTACTGAAAAATCCTGCGGAGGCAATAGCAATTTCATTTTGCCTTTTACTTGTGATCTTTCTCAGACCTAATTAGTATTGCAAGTTTTTGCCAAATATATATATATTTTCTGTCTTTATTTTGTCCTCTTACCTATGAAATTTATAAAGAGATTTGTTTTTGTGTTTCTTCTTTTGCTCATAGCTTTTTTTGTCTATCGTTTGATCAATCCGAGCGCAGCAAAATCATTGCTCTATGATCTTAAATCTTTTTCTAATACCAATATAGGAACACATTTTTCTCTTACATGAACGACTTTGGAAACTACATGAACCGTCCTTGATACTACGTGAGTTGTTTTGGAAACTACATGAACTATTGAAGAAATCACTGGTGACGATGAACTTTTGCTTAAAGATGTTGATCTTCCAGCAGAGGATTTTACTTCAGAAACTTCTTCGACATGAACAGTTAATTCAACTTCAACTCCTACGACAACAACTTCATCATCAACCACGACTACACAACCAAAAACTACTACAACTTCTTCAAATGGTGGTATCTCTAAACAAGATATTGTTGATCTGCAAACATTATTTGGTGATTAATTTATTTTTATTATCGGTATGGATATAACACTTAAAACATATATCAATGATTCGAGTTTTGTTCCTCAAAAACTTGTAGCAACATATCTAGAAACAGCAAAAAAGTTGAATGCTGACTATTTTTCTTTTGTGAGATTTCATGAAGATTATGTGAATACGCATATCGATGAATTTGCTTCGAGACCATTGAAAGCTGCACCGATTGGTATCAAGGATATTATTCTTACTCAAGGATATATCACTTCATGTGGATCTAAAATGCTTGAAAATTATGTAAGTCCTTATAGTGCAACCTGTTTTTTGAACTTGGAAAAACATGGATGACTTATGATAGGAAAAACAAATATGGATGAATTTGCTATGTGATCAACAACAGAAACTTCGTATTTTGGCAAAACTAAAAATTTTTATGGAATCAATAGAACTCCTGGATGAAGTTCAGGATGATCTGCAACAGCAGTCGCTTCATGAGCAGTAATTTGAGCTTTGGGGACTGATACGTGAGGAAGTATTCGTCAGCCTGCTGCATGGTCTTGAATTGTATGAATAAAACCTACCTATGGAATGGTTTCTCGTTATGGCGTACAATCTATGGCATCAAGTTTGGATCAAGTAGGAGTGATGACAAAAACTGTCGATGATGCAGAAATATTACTCAAAGCTATTGCTTGATTTGATCCTAAAGATTCGCAAAGCGATCCTAGAGCTGATGATTTTGTTCATTCAATACATAAAATGCAAGATACTGAATGTAAAAAACTAAAAATAGGGATTCCGGTGGAAGCTTTGTGAGAAGGATTAGATCCTCAGATCAAAAATTTATTTCTTTCTGTGATAGACAAGCTCCGCGCTGATGGAATTGTTGTAGAAGATATCAGTTTGCCTATGCTTGCCTATTCTGTGTCTATGTATTATACTTTGATGCCGGCAGAAGTAAGTACAAATCTTGCAAGATTTGATGGAATAAAATTTGGTCTTCAGTCCGACAGTATGAATGCAAAAAATCTTCAACAATATTATGAAACTATTAGATCTGAATGATTTGGTGAAGAAGCAAAGAGGAGAATCTTGCTTGGTACGTTTGTGTTGAGCTCAGCTAATTATGAGTGATATTATCTTAAAGCACAAAAAGCAAGAGAAGAATTGCAGTCAGAATTTGCTAAAACATTTGCAAAATATGATATTATCCTTACACCAACAGTTCCTGAAGTTGCATGGAAAATTGGAGCAAAGACTGATGATCCTTTGAAAGTATATTTGGCAGATATGTATACTATTCCTGCAAATATGTGAGGTATTCCTGCTATGTCGATACCGATGTGAATGGTAGAAGATCAATGAGAAAATATGCCAACATGAATTCAGCTTATGGCAGATAAACGGTCAGAAGATAAATTATTTGGTTTTTGAAGATATCTTGAAAAATTACTCGTCTAGGCGAGTATATTATGATCCGGTCGTTCAGTGGATAGGACACAATCCTGCGAAGATTGTAACCCAGGTTCGACTCCTGGTCGGGTCGATATTTACTTATTCAAGATTTCTTTCGCTTTTATATATCAAAAATCTGTCATACCTGACAGATTTTTTCATTTCCTTTGTGAAACTTTAGTAATTTTATCGAAGCAATGACTTATAGTGTTCTCTGTTTTTCCGTATAGTTTCTGGTGTGAGCTTTTGAAGCTTGCTGATGAACTTTGGATCTGCTAATTCTTCTTGGCTGATAGGAACTGTTATCCCATCTATGGTTTTACTATCTTTGATATGAAGTGAAAAAGGACATCTTGCTAATTTGCCTGCTGGAGTATTACTAGTATCCAAAATGATCGCTCATTTTTTTCTTTCATGTCCTGCAACGACATTCAGTTTGGTTATTTTACTTACTTCAGCTGCCCATTTCGTAGGAAAGCTTTCCTCTTTCCCTTTTCCATAACTCAAATATCTATCATACATAGCATGATCTATAGTTTTTTTTAGTAATACATAAATATGGAAACTTGCTCATGTCCGGAGAATTAGCGGTTTGTATTTCATGAGTTCGTTGAATTGTTTGTCAGATATAATAGTTTTTATTAATTCATTCGCTACTTTTCTTGCATCATCAGCTGAGTTATCTTGTCTATCTATATCTATGAAAATCCTGTCGATACTATTTCCGTATTCGTTGTTGCATGCATAAAAAAAGTTTATCAATTTCCTTGGAACGAAATATTTTCGTATGAGTATTTGTTTTGGTGTAAGCTGTTTTTCTAGATCTTTGAGATGATGATTAGCTCTAAGCTCAAGATATTTGTCATCTATCTCTTTGAAATCATCTATAAAGAGAGGAGGATTCTTGGTCCCTCTTTTGAGCAATACAAAATTTTCTCCGATGATTTTGCTTGCAATTTCTTTGTCTTTCAAAAGATTTTTTATCAAAGGAGTGACTTTGCTATATCGTCAAAGTACATCTAAACTTCAGTAAGGATGAAGGATATCTTTCATAGATAAAACGTTTACACGATAAAGCTAAACGTTACTTGTCTAGGTTATATGTATTTGCTTGTGCTTGTAAACAAAAAAAACCTGTCGTTTTCGGCAGGTTTTTGATCTTAAAAAATATTATTTTGCTTTTTTTTCTTTCTTTTGGAAGAATGCTAGGTAGATGATAGGTAATATTCCTAATGTATTGAAAATAAAAATACAAATAAATCGTGCTAATTGCTTTTTACTTCCAGATTTCCAAAGTCCGATACCTTTTCGGATCATATCTCGTATCATAAGAAGTCCAAGTAAAATTATAGTACCTTGAGTAATTGTTGGTACTGAGCTTGTAGCTAAACTTCCTGTTAGCATTTCCATTATATGATGATTATAAAATAAAAATTACATATTTATGCTATATTTTTACACTGTTTTTTCAACTGATCTTTGACTTGTGTATAATCATTCACAAATCATGAACAGAATTCCTCTGGATGCTGAGCTAACTCCTTTTCTATCTCTTCAAAACTAACTTCCCTTGCTTCTACCAATTCTTCATTGAGCTGTATATCATCATCGGTCATACCTACGAATATTCCACAGAATATCTTGTATATCATGCCGTCATTGTGGACTTCTTGATAAAATTTTTCTAAGCGGATGAGTGGACAGTCGATATTCAATTCTTCTTTGAGTTCGCGTTGTGCTGCATCTGGATATGATTCTCCTTGCATGACATTTCAGAATGCTGCGAGGTCGTATTTGCTTGCTGCATTCCTTTTATGTTCTGCTCTTTTACAGACGAGCAACTTCCCGTTTGATCTTATGAGAAAGATAGCTACGACTCTTGAGATGAATCCTTGCTCTATTTTTTTACTTTTCAATTCTTGTCCGATAACTTCATCGTTATCGTTCACTATGTCTACGAGATGGTCTGCCATGTTTTTTAGCAAATTACGAAATTAAAATTCTTCCTGCACCAGTTTTTTCAATTTTTCAAAGTTTTAGCAACAATGGTTCAATGTCTTCTTCTACAGCTTTTTCATTGACTCATAATTGGACGGCGATGGCTTTGACACCAAGCGGTCTATCGGCTTTTTCAAGTATTTCCAAATATTTGGCGTGAAGGGGAGTCATACCACCTTCTTCGATTTGGCTGTGTTTGAGGAATTCCTCTCGAAGGGTATCAGTTAAATTTTTTCAAATCTCCCCTCACCCCTCTTTATCAAGAGGGGAACGTGTTATTACAAAGTCACGGATCTTGATACAGAGATTATGAATTTCTCTCGGTACAGAACCAACTTTTTCACTAATTTTTTTAATGGTATTCTCACTGGTTTTGATCTCATATTTATTGAGATATTTTTTTATGATAGTTTCTTTTTCGTCTGAAGTATATTCCATGAAATGAAAATGATAGACGAATCTATTTTTGATTGGCTGGCTTAATGATTCTGATTTTGTCGTTGCTCCGATAAGTGTGAATGGATTGATTGGAATCCTGACATTACCTCATTCGGGCATTACCATATCGATGACAAAATCTTCCATCGCAACATATAAGACTTCTTCTATATTTGGTTTGAGTCTGTGAAGCTCATCAATAAAGAGAATGTCTCACTTTTCTAATGTATTTAAAATGCTTATAATCTCTGATGGTTTTGTGATCGCATATCATGTCACTGCTTTGATACTTACTTGTCATTGTTTTGAAATGATATGTGCCATTGTTGTTTTTCCAAATCCGCTGGGACCGGAAAACAAAATGTGCCCTACCTGTCATTCTCTTTTTTTACCGCTTTCTATAGCAGTTTTCACGATTTCTTTGATATGCTCTTGTCCGATAAATTCATCGAAAGTATTCGGTCTTCATGAATGACTGATGTTCAGAAGTTTGTCCGTATTTATTTTTTTTATTTCCATTAATCTTTTTTGGTAAATCTCATAAATCTTGGGTAGTGAATGATGAATATTCCAAAGAACAAAATTCCTCGTATTGCTCCGCCAAGAACATCTTGTTTATATGTGACTTTTCTGGATTGGACAAGCATTACTTTTTTTTCTTCTTCGCATTGTTTTATTTCCGCTGTTGTTGCTTTGGTAGATTCTTTTCCATCGTAATCATTGTACTTACAGTTTTCTATTTCATAATATCTCTCTCCTGCTATATATTCGTCATTGGTGATGATTATCTGTTTTCCTATGCTAAAACATAATATTCCAAAGCTGATTACTGATCCTATTACTCCCACTAATGTCATGATAAGAAAATAGATCTTGAGTGGACTTCGTGTGTGTGTTTTGGTTTCGTGTGCTGGTTTTTTTGCTACCATTGTACAAAAAGAAAAAATAAAAATGTTATGTTATTATTTTGTCTGGTGTAATTTGTAATATGCATTGGTTGCATTCAATGGAGTAACGTTGAAAATAGTGCTTCCTATTCTGATCGTTCCTTCGATAAGAGAAAGACTGCTTACAATGAAATTTATTGTACCTACTTTTGTTTCTGTGTCTAAGGTGAAGATATCTCCATATCGTGCAAAATTATTCGTAAAATATTCTTTTGTACTAGATTTTACCACTTTGTATCTGTTTCCTAGAATTTCTATATATCCAATATTGAAATTTCCGTTATTCAAAAGATTCATATCTACATAGACATTGGATTGTGGAAGATTATTTGTCCCTGTTGTTATAGATCCTGGGACGCTGCTAATTATCTGATTATCGATAGTTCCATTGTTGAGATTTTGGGTGATCTGATATTTTACCTTGAATCTATATAGTGACAATGCTACTTCGTATCTTGTGATAACATTATCAAAGGTTATAGAATCTGAAGGACTTACGATTCCCATATTTTCTGCTGTTTCAAAATATTTTGTCCATCGAGGGGATGATGACTCATCAAGTTTTTTTCCTTCAAATAATCTGATCATCGCTGTAATAAACTGTGCTTTGCTGATAGTTGTTTTTGGCGAGAATGCTCAATTTGAACCTTGCATGATTCCTAACTGACAGACTTGCTGAATATATGTTATCAGTGATGTGTCAGTCTGATCTTCATCATTGAATCCACATGCTGCTGTATTCGTGATTCCTCAAAAATTGAATACTTTGGCAAATTCTACAAGAATTTTTGCTGCTTGTTCTCTATTGAGTATTTCAAAGGGTTTATATGATGTAACGTCACTGTAGCTTGTCAATCCATTGTCATTCATCCATTTGATAGCTTCTATCAATTCTGGATCATTGCTGATGCTTAGTGAATTGGTAAGTCATGAAAGCGTTTCTACAATATCGGAAGTATCAGTTGTTGTACTTGTTAAATCAGATAATTGCGCTAAAAGCATGAGTTTTAATGTCTCGTTTTTTACGATATTTCTCAATCTTCGTATATAGATAGCCATTTCTCTTCTAGTTATTTGTGAGTCAAATGCTGATTCATTATTGAGTGTCGTAAGTCCCATAGCTTGGGATTTTACATAGTAATCTCACCATCGAGGAGTTCTTTTTTCATTTGATATTTTTCCTTCAAATATTCTTACTAATAAGGCCATAGTTTGTGGTCTTGTTAGTTCTTGTCTTGGTAAAAACGTTCCATCTGTCGTTCATTTAAATATTCCTCGCTTACATGTATTTGTAACAAAACTCCTAAGTGTCGGATCTATTTCATTGGCATCGCTAAATGTACAACTAGTATTTTTTGTCTCTTGGGTATATCCAAGTACGGTAAATGCTTGTCATATTATTTTTGCTGCTTCCTCTCTAAGAAGTCCGTCTTCTGGTCTATAATCGGTTTCATTGTCGTATTTTGTCAATCCATTAGCGTACATCCATGCAAGTGCTTGTTCGAATTCTGTTCCTGTTGTTGTAGAAACTACTTCTGTTGTGCTGTTTGTTGTTCATGTAGTGATGGATCATGTTCCATCATCGCTGTTTGTTACTGATCCGCTGGTAGTTGATCCGCTGTTTGTTACTGTGATGACATGTGTCACTGGATCTATGACGATCTGGAAATCTCCTGTCTCTGCTTTTGTGAAAGATGCGAAAAGTGTGAAAGCAACTGCAAATACCATTCATAGTATCTTTTTGTTCATGAGAAATGTGCATACAAGATAAAATGCTCAAAAAAACTATACTTAATATACTAAGCTTTTCAATATAAATTTAAGTATAAGGCACAATAAAATATCCATAGCTTCTTTATAAAAGAGCTTGAAAATTGCTAGCAAAACAATAATACTCGAACAATCTTTTATTTTTTATGTAATGGTAAAAATGTCTTCTGTGCAAAGAACGTTAGTTGTGCTAAAACCTGATAGTGTAGGTCGTAGTGTAATATGAGAAATTATTTCTCGTTTTGAAAGAGCATGATTGCATATTATCGGTATGAAAATGATTCGCCCAGATAAAGATTTCTTATATCATCATTATGAAACTTTGGGGAAGATGATTTCTAGACGTTGACAAAAAGCTTTTGATGTAACGTTGAAAATGATGCAACAATGACCAATGGTTGCTATGGTTATAGAAGGAGTTGAAGTTGTAGAATATGTTCGTAAGATGGTTGGAGCGACAGAACCTAAAGCTGCTTTGCCTGGAACAATCAGAGGCGATTTTGCTCATATGTCATTTGCTTATGCTGATGGAAAAGATATTGGAGTTCCTAATCTTATCCATGCTTCAGGAAATGTTGAAGAGGCTGATGCAGAAATACAGCATCGATTTAATGCTGAAGAATTGTTTGATTATGATCCTTTGCATAGGTCATTCACTCGTTAATCATATTTGATTGAAATATTTAAGATTCATATATTAAAAAATTCATATCGTCCACAAATTTCCAAATTTTTTAATCTAAGGTCTTTAATGTCTTTTAATTTGTTATTATTATCATCAATGAAAAAATGAATACATGGAAGTTATTATAAAGATGTAGAAGTACAATGCATCTGTGGTGCAAAATTTACCGTAAATGCTACAATCCCTGGACCACTTAAAGTAGAAACATGTTATCAATGTCATCCTGCTTTCAATAAAGATAGAGTAGTCAAAAAAGTAATTAAGGGAAGAATGGAGAAATTCCTAGAAAAGCAGAAAAAAATGGATTCTATTAAACCAGCTAAAAAAACTAAATAAACTTTTAGCTTGATGCTTTAATTGTATTTATCTGAAGCTCGAGTTTTATTAGTCAATATGCTCAGAAGACAGATCATGAAAAAATATGTAGATGTTGATACTGTTTTTCATGTTATCTGACATAATGCAAGTGTTTTTGTCATCATGATGGTAAGAACACTTATTTTTTTGTTGGTTTTGTATGTCTTATTTCTTGTTTTGGACAAATATATTATATGGGAATATCTTCCTTGGATTTTTGGGATATTCGGTTTATGATTTTTTGTAAAATATATCATAGATTTTCTCAATATATATTTAGATTGATTGATCCTTTCTGAAAATGGACTTACTTTGTTTATGTGGGAGTGACTTTTTGATCATAAGACTGATTTTTTTGAACGAGATAAAATAGAGGCGATTTCTCACAATCAAAATAGTTTTTGGGATAAATTATTTGCTAAAGGCGATTTGCTCATCAAACTCGAACATTGAGTAGAATATCCTTTTGAAAATATAAACTTTCCTCAAAGACAAGCAGAAAAAATAATGAGATATAAAAGTCAGTTTAGCCAGATACAGCCTACAGAAAATACCTCTTTGGGTGACGAAAAAATGGCTATCATCGCTGAAGCGCTAAGTGAGGTGGTAAAAGAATATATGGATAAGAAAACTTCTGAAGAAGAGGATGAGGAAGATTACTAAAAAATAATAAAAAGATGTTCCTCCTTTTCTGAAAGGAGGGGGACCCTTTAGGCTGGAGGATTTTGTAACTAAGTAAAATCTCCCATCCGTAAATACGGATACCTCCCTCTTTGAAATAAAGAGGGTATTTTTTTTAGTTTGTTGATTGAATTTATTTCTTTATAGCAATTTCAGCTCTTTCAAAACTTTTTCGTATTTTGGGTAATCGTTCCCAAATTTTTTTTGCATATATTCTTGGAGAATATTTTTCCAGTCGGAAAATCCATTGAGATTGTCTGATTCTATCTTGAAGCTATTTAGCAAGGAATCCATATTTTCACTATCTTTTTTTAATCTGATATCTTTGCATGCATTGCGCAGTTTTTCGTCGATGACTTCATCCATTTTATCGTAATCGATATGTTCGACGTTGAGTGTCAGTGAAATATTTTTAATGTTTATTTGTATATCTTCTTTGAATGTAATATCTCGCATAGGAGAACTGAAATATTTTTTGTTTGTTTCATTGATTGTTTGTAGCTCATTTAGTAATGTTGTTTCGTTTAATATCGTTTTTGGTCTTATCATAATCTGTGGATTGATCATTAGTGGTATTGCAGTAACTTTATTACTTGCCGTATCATAGTGAAATATGTATTTATTTTGATTGGCTTCCAATGAACTTGTAGACCAAACACTTCATAGACAGAGATAATTATTATAATTAAATGCTTGGTGAAGATGTCCAGAAATAAGCTTTATTGTCGAAATATCCAAAAATTGCTCATTCAGCGCTATATCTTTGTAATTGAATTTTGATTTTTGTCCTGGGAACGTTGTTCCGTTGATATAGTAGTGATGAAAAATCGTGAGCTTCGGATGCTTGTCCACTTGTTCCGCCAAATATTTATTGATGTATCATGAAAATTGTTCGTGTTTGTGGTTAGACTTTTCAAGTAAAGTGGAAAATTTACTTATAGATCCTAGTTTTTCATTTTTTGGATTATAATTATTTTTTTCTTTTTCATTGGTCAAGAAAAATGGCATAAATAAAATTTCTTTTTCCTCTATCGTTTCTAGTATTGGTTTAGTGATGAATTTAATTTTTCCTGATCCTTTATTCTGCATTATAAATTCTGCATTCTGAATTATATCAAACGCTTTTTGTGCTTCTTCAAAAACAAAAGAATTGCCTAATCGATCGTGATTACCAGAAAGTATATATACGTTTTTCCCTTGTTCAAACAGCTCCAAAAATAATTTGTATGCTTGCAGCAGTGCATTTCTATCGTAAGCAAAATGGTAGACATAATCTCAGAAAAAAATGATATTTTTTTCTTCAGGATACGCGGAAAAGATATTCCTCATTTCTGTCAGAATCTTATCTTGATAGCGTGTATTGATGTGAATATCTCAGATTAATAGCATGAATTTAGCGTAAAGCGTAAAGCTCAAAGCATAAAGCCTCTATTTTGACTTTATGGCTGTTTTGTGATGATAATAATTTGGTTTGAAAAGAAAAGTCAGAAATATATATTCATAGTATGAAAAAACGTCTGCGACTTGCATTGATTATTATCTGTGTCCTTGTTCTCATGGGCTTGAGAATATTTTCTCCTGAGGACTCATGGATATGTGATGGTGATGCTTTAGTCCAACATGGAAACCCCGGCTCTGATGGTTCGGGATTTTTTTGTTCTTGATGAAAACGTTATTCATTTTTATCTGCTCAAAATATATCTATGAACATTTTCACAGATTTTGTCGATAACGGGAATATTCCTTCTCTCTATACCTGCGATGGGGAAGGTCGTTTTCCTACATTGAAAATAGAGGATTTACCTACTAATACAAAGACATTGGTGCTTGTGGTTGATGATCCTGATGCTTCTTCTGGTCCACGAGATCATTTGTTACTTGCAAATATTCCCTTGACACAAGATTTTTCCGCTGTCATTTCCCAAGATAGTTTCGATCAATGAATCTTGTGACAGAATAGTCGATGAGAACAAGCACGATGAGCTCCATGTCCGCCGAGCGGAACGCATAGATATGTTTTCAAAGTATATGCAATCTCAGAATCTTTGGAAATTTCCTCATGATTCTCAAAAGAGAGATTATATGAATTGATGTCAGGAAAAATAAATGCACGATCACAAATAGTAGGATTGTACAAGAGACAATAAATTATTTACGAATATACTTTCTTATTTTGTAATCTATATCGCCAGCACTGTAGATGACTATGACAGTATTTTTGTCGGTTTGTTCGATAGCTTCAGTGATGAGCGAAAAATCCGTAGTGTAAGTTCCTTTACACGCATTAGCGAAATGCTCGCCGAGTTCATCCAGATTTTTGATATTTTTGAGTGTAGAAAATTTTTTGATTAATTCTGATAGATTCTCTCTTGCTGCATAAATGTCGTAGATCATTATTTGATCGTACTTTTCCAATGCTTTTTCAAAATCTTTTCGTCCAGTAATGATTCTATTTATTTGATGTGGTTGGAAAATAACAAATATTTTTTTGTTGGGAAATTTGTGCTTCAATGCCATATATCCAAATTCTATAGATGATGCCATATGTCAGTAATCGCTGAATATTTTCGCACCATTTTTTGTTGTTGTTATAAATTCCATTCTTCTTCGAAGTCATCTGAATGTCTTCATAGTACTGAGTATCTTTGTTTTGGGCTCTTTACATAATTTCGTCATAAGCTCGAGAATAAGTGATCCGTTTACGTCGTTGTGTTTCCCTCGGACGTGATTGAACGGAATGGTTTTTATAGAAACTTCTTGTGTATTTTTTGATTTCAATTTGAGTCACTTTGGCATCAATACCTTGTGTTTGACTTTGGTGAGTAAGGTCTCATATGCTGAGAGATAATCTTTCATGTCTTTGTAATAATCCGTATGATCTAGTTCTAGACTAGTAATCATTGCGTAATCCAAATCTAGATAGAGGAAGTGTCTTTTGTATTCACATGCTTCTACAAAAAATTTCCGCTTCTTTACATTCGCGTAATCGAGCTTTTTGCCTGTGAAAATATAATCGAAAATATTTTTGATATCTTTTTTTGCTTTGGTGTTTATTACATAGCTTTGGGTATTGAAACTTGGTACGAGTGCTCATAAGATTCCTAGTCCAAAATTTGGTAATATTCTTTTTGCTGTATGAATTGCGAGCGCAGTAGATGAACTTTTCCCGTTGGTACCTGCGAAACCTATCGTTGTAAAATATTTTGAAACTTCTCCCAAAAACTGAAAATAATTTAGAATGACCATTACTTTCCTATTTTCTTTCATGATTTTTCTTGCTTCGACAATTTCTTTACATTCTGCAGTCGCTTCAGAATAAATGGTTATATCTCAAAGCTGAACTTTGTATTTTCCATGTCCTATAATAACTTTCATTCCTTTTGCTTCCAATTTATCTGTTAGTTCGTTTTGATTATCATTAATACAGACGATGTTTGTGTATCATAAATCATGCAGCATTCACGCTACGCCCGACATTCCTGTTCCTCATGCTCAAACTAAGATGATATTTCTCATAATATTTACAAATTACAAATTAAGAATTACGCTTTGTACTATAATCAATGATGTTTGAAAAACAAGAAAAAAGCTATGGAGCGATGCGCTCATAGCTTTGAAAGATTTGTTACATTTTTTCTATCCAACCATTTGTATATCTGCTATTTTGGGATGTTAGCTTTACTTCGATTCTTTCCTCCGATGATGTTAATACATAAATTATTGTTCCTTTGATTCCGTACGTAGCTGCTTGCTTTTTGAGAAGATATTTTTTTGTCCCAATGATAATACTGTCTTTATCGGCAGTATTTATCAACTGATTGCAGAATTCCTGATCAGTTATTCTTTGTCTTTCTCCGTATTCCAGCGAAGCTATTTGTTCTTCAATAGGCGCTTGTTTGCAGGAGATGCAAATTGCTATCGTACATGCTGCTAGAATAAAAAATGTTTTTTTCATAGTTTTTTTTCTTTTTGTTGGCCGTTTATATAATTATTTATGTAATGATTACAACAGAATAAAAAAATATTTTTTATTTTTTTAAAAAAATCTGAATTTCTTCAGATCTTGATTTTACCCAGAGAGGGACTCGAACCCTCACGTCCTTACGAACACCAGATTTTGAGTCTAGCATGTCTACCATTCCATCATCTGGGCGTGATTATACTTGTTATACTGTATACACTATCTCATACCTGCTTTAGCGGATTGTTCAATCAACAAAACTATCATTTCACTTTTATTTTTTTGCAAGCTTAGCACATTTGAGTGTAATAATGCATTGATATTGTGGTCAGTATTTAAGAAAATCTAAATAAAAATCAATTGATTTTATATATTGTTTATTTACACATTATGTGATGATATATTTCATCATCATTTTTTACACGATAATTTGATCGAATCATGGATTTGAACAAAGTAATGATTATCTGAAGAGCTACAAACAATTTACAGGTAAAGACCATTGAAAGTAGTTGAACTTCTGTGGTAAATTTTACTGTTGCAACCAACAGAAAATTTAAAAACAAAGAAGGAAATGTACTTGAAGATGCGGAATACCATAGATGTGTGGCTTATGGAAAAGGTGCTGAAGTGTTAGCAAAGTATTTGAACAAAGGAAAGAGAATTTATATCGAAGGAAGATTAAGAACAAGGAAACGACAAGACAGTGAAGGAAATGATAAATTCTCTACTGAAATTATCGTTGATAACTTTATCTTCTTGGATCCCAAAGGACAAGGAGATGATGATCATTTGTTGGATCTTGCTGATCCTGTTGTACCAGAAGATGAAGATGTTCCATTTTAGGTAATAAACTTCTTGAAATTTTATAGAATATGTCCATCGATACTTGTAAACGATATAATAAGTGTCATTGTTTTATTGTCGATTATTTTGTTTATAGAATATAAAAATTTTATACATTAGATTTTGCGTATTATGGCTTTTAAGACTAAATTAAAATATTTCTTTTTAGATCTTTTTGATATGTTATCGTTTTTGGTGTTTGTAGGAGGAATAGTTCTTTTTATAAGATTTTTTGTTGCCAATCCATATACTGTAGTTTGATCAAGTATGGTTCCAACATTTGAAGAAAATGATTTTATCATTGTAGATAAAATTACTCCAAGATTTAGCCAGCTCAATAGGGGTGATGTTATAGTTTTTGTTCCTCCAGGGAAAACGATTCCTTACATTAAAAGAGTCGTTTGATTGCCTTGAGAAACAGTGAAAATAAAACGTGATGGTGTTCAAATATGTACGACAGAAAATAATATAGAACAATGTAATACATTAGATGAAGCATATCTAGATCCTTCAGTAAAGACTGAGTGAAGATGCGGAATAAGTGAATTCCCTATCACGTCTTGAGGTCTTTTTGTTATGGGAGATAATAGATGATTTTCTACTGATTCTCGTTGCTGTTTTGGATTGGATTGCTATGAATGATCTACCTATGAAGTTCCGTATGATCATATTATAGGTAAAGTCTATCTTAGACTTTTCCCACATTTTCAATCATTTTAAATAGATTTTATTCTTAAGTGGTCTCATATGAAGATATTTACTAATTTTGATACTTCCTTGAGGAATAAAATATTCAATGATTATAAACAGCAATATGGTGAAGAAAATACCCTTTGTTTTTGAAGAAGCAAGCTTTACAAAATTACAAAAGTTACGCTTCCTTTATTCGTTCTTACTTTGTTGACGGTTTTTTGATTGCTATTTTTCTATAGACGATTGGATGGTGAATATTTTTGATATGTTATTGCTGCAATATTAATTATTGACCTTGTTTTCTTCTTTCCTGTGTTAGGTAAATATATCGATTATAAGATGGATTTTATTGTGGTTATTCCAAATTCTGTCATTATGTATGAACAATCAGGAATTTTTAAAAGAAACGAAGTCACTATTAGTGCTCAAAGTATTAAGACCATATCTATCCAAAAGTCTGGGCTTTTGTATAGTTTGTTTGATAATGGTGATATTATAATCCTTACGGAAGGTGATAATGAACATAATGGAGAAATGGTGTTCCATCGAATTCCAAGACCAGAAAAAAGAAGAAATCAGATAGTCAAAGTCATTGGAATAGATATCAAAGCAAATCAGAATCCTCAGACATAAATATTTATTTTATAATTATTTTTTGCATGCAACAAGAACAGGAAAAACCACGTATTCCTTATGATATTTATGAGTCTCCTCAAGAGATTGTTATCTTGTTGCCTTTAGGATGAGTAAAAAAGGAAACGCTCAAACTCACTATAAAGGATTATAGATTAGTCATCAATGGAGAAAGAATTAAACCAAAAATTAAAGATCATCTGATCCCTCTCAAGGAAGAGTGTTATCGATGACCGATTGATCAAATTATTGATCTTCCTCCTCAAGTGTATTTTGATAAGATTCATTCAAAGCTTACTCCTGATAATACTCTTCAGATCATCGTGCCGAAAGCATTGGTACCAGAAAAAATTTCTCTTGAAGTCGAATACGATAAATAGACTACGTCGATACATATTCATTTAAAAATGAACGATAAAAGCTCTCAGCTACTGCTGAGAGCAATAAATGTCCACTTATGCGGACGATAAAGATTGCTTTTGTAGCAATTTTTTTTATCAGTTTATTATTTTATCGCGAAGCTTTTATCTATTGTTGTAGACAAGTATCCTGTCAGTATTCACCATATAACAAAGAAAAGGTAGTTGACCATACTGTCTTCGAATACGTGCAAAAATATTCCCATTATCAGTAAAGCAAGCCGTCATATATTCATTCCTTGTCGTATTTGATAGGTTATATCATATTTGTTGCTTATTGTTTTTTGTATTTTTTTTAGAACTCCCATTATACAAATCACTAATATTGTTCGGATTAGAAATCATATTGTACCTATATCGAGCATGAGCTGAATGTAATAATTTTCCGGTAGTATCGTTCCATTGTGCAAAACTGCAGGACCTGATGTTCATAATCCATATCCGCTTGGTTGATCTATGACATATTGCAAGCTTCCAAATTTTGCTTTTATGTGTCCTATAGTCGATGCTCATTTTAATATACTTACTCCGATGATTCCTATCAAGACTATTGCTCCTATTCAGACTGCTGCTTTTTTATGTGTTTTGATCCATTGGATATTGATGAAGGTGAGTATTACGATACCTCAAATGAATGCTGTTCTGGAAAGCGTCAATGCTATAGCAAGAATCCATAGTAGTATTGCTACTGTATTGAATATTATTTGTTTGTTTGCTGAGAAAAACTGTTTGATTGTTGTAAATTTTGTTTTGAAAAATGCGATGATTACTGAAAGAAATGCAATAAGAAAATATCCATAATTGTTTGGTCAGGAAAATATTCCTTGTCGTCTTGGTGTACCTTGATATCCTGTGAGATAATACATAGGTGGTTTTACTCAAAATTTGAAATCGTTGAGTGGTCCATATCCGATTTTTAAGAAGAGTTCTGGTCTTAGGAATTTCATTCCTTGTCGAAGAAACCCTACGATCAATGTTGTAATCAGTAAATATTTTAAGAATTTTAGTATATTAATTATTTTCTTTTCACTGCATAATCGTCCAATAAAGGTAGAAGAGAGAAAAATAAATATGTAGAGGAGTCCATATTTGATTCCTACAAAAACATCATACATTCATTTTCCTTTGAGTAATGATATCCCTATGCTGAAGGATAAAAGTATGACAAGAATGATTCGCGGTCGTTTTCGTACTCTCAAATATGATTTAATTGTTTTGAAATTTATTGCCACTATGATAGCGACGAATATCACCCAAATCGCGTCTCTTCCCAGGGCAGGTAATTGTGGGTATGATCATCAGAGTACGCCATAGCCGATGACAGTAACAAAGATATGATACATTACTACAAATATCAAAAATGGTTTTAGAAACCTCATCATCAATGCTGTAGAGTAAATAATAAATGACTGATTTTTTATAGTGGTTCATATAATAAAAACAAGTTGAAACATAAAGAAGAAAAAATATATTTTGTTTATGAAACTTAGCGTCGTTATTCCAACAAGGGGAGATCAGAATATGAAAAACATTATTGAGTGTCTACAAAGACAGACATTCAAAGATTTTGAAATTGTTTTTGTTGTTGATAAAAAAATCGATGCATGATCCAAAATCCATGATGTATGAAATATTCATTATATCACTAATCTGACTCATACAATGCCTCATAATAATGCAAGTGCACTTAGAAATCTTGGAATCAAAATAGCAAAAGGAGAATTTATCCAACTGATGGATGATGATGAACGATTTGAAGAAGATTATCTTGAAAGATCATTGGCGTTGCGAGAGGAATATCGTTCTAAGCTAGGCAAAGATTTTGTGCTGACACCTACACTGATGTACAGAAAGACGTGAAAAATCCAGAATCAAGGATTTTCTTGTTTCAATTATCGATTGTCAAGACCAATTCCTCAGGTTCTCTGAAATACATCTCGAGATTATATCCAGATGTATTCTTGAAATTCATTGCTTGCTCCAGCCTATATTTTTACTACAACACTTTTTGATGAAACATTGGATTTTGTTTATGAAGATCTAGATTTTTCATATAGAATCCATCGTGCTGAACATCCAATTATTGTACTTCGTGACCTTCGTATCTATCATATGGAAAGAGATAAAACTAAACTGGAACAAGCGCGAGTTGGAAATGAATATGCAGCATATAGAAAAGCAAAACATAGAATGCTCTTTGTAAAAAAATATGGAAGTCTTTCCGATAAGATAAAATTTTATTTGCTTGGATTTTGGTGACAGCCCTTGCGGCTTATTCTAAAAGTATTGAGATTCGCTAAAAAACACGAAAAGTGGAAATTGATTAGAGCTATCATTCGTGGAACTTTTTCTTGGAAATAAAAAAAGAGAATGGAAAATTCCATTCTCTTTTTTTATTTCCAAGAAAAAGAGAATGGAATTTACCATCCACTTTTTCTTGGAAATAAAAAAAGAGAATGGAATTTACCATCCTCTCAAAATATTAGCTATTCTTCTTTTTCTTTTTGTTTTCTCAAGTCTCTAATTATCGCTGCTCGTTTAAAATCTCCTGATTCAGAAGCAATAGTTTCTTCTTCTTTAAGATCTTCTATTGATTTGCCTTTGAATTCATCTGTTTCTGTACACAATTCCTTGATGCGTTTGCAAATGAGATGATGAATTTCTTCGTCGGCTATCATATTTATATTGCCGATTTCTGCTTCTTCTGCTGTTGCTGGCTTGAAAGTGTCTTTTGCTTTTTTTAACTCTGGTAGCGAAAATCCTTCTATCTTTTTGATGATTTCCGCTTTTATGGCTTTTTGATCTTTCAAATCATCTTCTTGATTCCCTAGAGAGATTATGGCTTCATTTGCTACAATCAAAGAGGATAACAGTTCTTTCCAATGCATTCTTGGAAATATCTGCTGTCTATATGTTGCTTCTCTGAAGACTTCTGTTTCTACTTTATAGGGTCCAATGATGCCAGGAGTTTTTTCGTCTTCTGATATTGGATAGCAGTCGAAACAATATGAAATGTCCGCATCTATTTCAAAGTCATCTTTTTTGTTCCCAGTCCTTTTTACCGGGATTGCGTGTTCTTTTTCTGGTTTGTCGGAAACACTGTAATTGGTGTCTATATATATGGATCCTTTTGTATCAATGAATATAGCACCGATATTTAAGAAGCCACTTTGTCCTACAGACATTTCTTTCATACTTGTGTATACCAAAAATTTTCCTTTGATTTTCATAGGATTTTGTTTTTTTTAGTTTAACTTTTGTTAATTGAAAATGAGCTTATTTTTTTAGAAAAAGCTTTCAATAGAAAAATTGTTATTTATTAAAAAATGTTGTAATAATATTTTGCATTTTCAATATTTTTTTTTGATAAGGATAGACTTTTGTAGGCACACCCAAAAAACTTGCTATCAAGAACAAGTGTAATCTGCTGCTTATGACTATGCTTGCTCATGCGAGTGTTTTTGCAAATGTTTCAAAATCTTTTTCTCGATCCAAAATATGAAATCGCTGATCTTTGATCTCTGCTTTTACTTGGATTTTTTGTGCGTATTTTTCATCAGCGTAATATGCATTATTTCCTTTTGCTACAGGGACATACATGATCTCATATCCTTGTTTGTAATATTTTTTGACGTCTTGGATGATGTCGGTGAAAAAATGCTCAGCGTTTTTGTTGATATTTACTATGATGTATTTTTTTTTGGGTTTTGTCTTCGCTGCAGCTGCTTTTTTCGCTTTTTTCCGATCATACGCAAAGTACGAAGTATCCATAAAAAATTCTGCATTATTATATCAATATGCTTTTAGTTCGTGAATAGTCTCCATATCTCTTGCGAAGATGCGTTTCGTTTTTTTCATTATATGTGTGAAAAGGATCCTGTTGAATAGTTTTTTTGGTAATTGAATTCCTCCCATGAGATAAAGAGGTTTTTTAAGACACGGTAAAATTGATAGCAGTCGGTATCGATAAGAATTTTTGTTTTCTTCGGTGATAATTTCTCCTCATCCGATAATTATTGCATTAGCTTTTTTATATAGTTTTCGTTCTTTGAGTTTTCCTTGACGAAGATAACGCACTCGGGTGCGGACTCATTTTGGTAGTTCTGTAACAAATGTTATTTTGCTAGTATCTATGAATTGATTGAAAAAAACTTTGAGCCATTGCGGATCGTATGCTGCTATTGTTATGTTTTTTCCTTGTTCTACCAATAATTTCACTGTTCCCAATAAGATCAACTCATCGCCTAAATTTTTGTAGGATCGATTGCCTACAATGAGGATATTTTGCTCTGAGATCATTAGTTGATTGTTTATCTTCATATATTTGGATAACATAAAAAAGGACTACATAGCATAATAGTAGTCCTTCGTTTGTATTCAAGTGAAATTTATGTTATTGTTTTCGAACTCTGTTGAGATAATCACAATAATCTTGTTTATATTTTTCTATCGTAGGTGAGATATTTTTCAATTCACCACCTCGGCTTGCTGTCATAATCTCTGTATCAAATTGGGTAGAGAATAATGCTGCATCATCAAATTGGATATCTCCTCCATAAGTAGAAAGATAGAATGGATTTTCTTTTCTTGCCGTTTTGGTTTTGCATACATCTTTAATACGATTCGTTAAGTTCGCAGCTTTAAAGGTTTCTAGATAACTACTGAATTTAGATGGAGTAAATCCAACCAATTCTTTGTTTTTGAGGTTGATAGTAGAATTCTTTCCGTATGTAGTGAAAGTCAAATTTTCTCGAGTTCCACTGAGCTTAATCTCTCTGCTTGCATTTGGCATATTTTCCCAGAAGCTATTTATTGCTAGTAATAATTCTTGCTTTTTTTGAATATCACCATTTGCTAGAGTAGTGATTGTTGCTTCTAGTCATGTCTGATCTGTGATTTCTAGTGTTTTATAAAAAACATCACCTCTTGCATCAATTGCTGCGAGATCATCGATATCAGTTCCTTTTGCAATATAGTCATCCACCAAATGTTGTGTCTCTGGGTTGATAGCATTGTAGTTGTGTTGATCCATATATTCAGTGACAGAGCGAAGTCTTGCAATAGATTCACTTGCTGCCTTATCAAATTTTTTGTCTGGAGTATTTTCTAATTCTTCTCGAGATATTCCCATACCAGTCAAAGCCAAATCAATAACATTTTTCTGATCATTTTTTCCTATAGATTCCAAAAATGCTGCAGCAGCTTCATTTTTCTTAGCTCCTGTCGTAAATGTGTCCAAAAGTGTTTGATATTGATCAGGGTTGATTTTTGTTGTGTCTCCGTCTTTGATGAGAAATTGTTTCATTTCTCCGTAGGTTAATCCATTGAAGAGAGCAGTCGCTCATGGAAATCATTCAGCATATTTTATTTGTGTTTCTTGTTCTTGTTCTGTAGTTGCTCCTGTTTCTACGCTAGATCCTCCTCCTCGAATTCCTGATATTTTTTTTGTAAGTTCTCCTCATTTGAAAAGGCTTATTGGTCATTCTCCACTTCGTGCCTGTGATCAGAAAATAAGGGCTGTAGGTCCAAGTAACCATGCTCGATTTGCACTATCTTTGCTTGCATCTTTTTTGAAGACTAATTTGAATGCACTCGAAAGCATTTTCCATCCTACAAAAATCATTCATCCTGTAACCGCAAGATTACCTACACCTCATCGGAATTGTTTCTGTTCTGGTTTCATGTGCGTCTGATCTATATAGTATTTCATGATTCCGTTTATTCCTCATTTTTCAAATGCTTCTCCTGTATTGGTATATGCACTTGGAATATATGGTGTTCTGTTGGCTGCGTTTGTCATATTCTCTTTTTGGTTTCCTGTGTTGTTTGTACCATTTTCCATTTTTCCTACTTCTGTATAATATGGATATCCTTTTGCATTTGGGGTTCTATCTTTTTCTAGATGTTTTCAAGCTTTTTTATTGAGACTTCCAAATCTTTGCAATGAAGGATCAGCATCATTCAATGTATTGAAAAGCTCTCCTGATTGCGGTATAAACGGTTCAACAGGTGCGTTTGGATTGTTTTCATAATATTCAAGATATGCTTGCAATCTTTGAAGATCCTGTTGTAATGCTTGTCTTCTGTCTGCACTCAATGCCATTTT
>JAEHHG010000057.1 GCA_019248075.1 Candidatus Gracilibacteria bacterium S5_H10
GACGTAAAAAGGAGACGCGGGTCTTTAAGCAGCTTAGACATTTCTTTTTTTGGATCTATGACGGTTATTTCACAGTTTGGAATAGAGCATTGCAATACGCCGTCATTAAACTCTGCCGTCAGTTTATACGCCTCGGGCCACCAATATTGAGAGAAAAAGCTTTGATTCACAGATTGAATTCCATTTTTTTTCGCCCATTTTGTAATGTCAACGATCTGTGGCATAACTCCGTCATCATCGCCAATACAGCAGACATATTCACCATCGGCGAGTGATACGCCCGTGTTATAATTCCCCATGGAGGACAGGCGCGTAGCTGTAAAATTATATTTAACACGTTCTGGACATTGATTCATTTTTACTTCGAGCGTATTTTCATCGCTGTTATCCTGAACAACGATCTGAACCTCATCGTTTGTACAGTTTATTATCTGTTTCACCGCATATTCAAGGTAAAACTGTCTGTTGCGTGTCGGAATCACGATGGATAGTAAGTAAGACATAAGTCCCTCCATGTATGTGAATTATGATTTTCGTTTGCGTATCGATGATAGGATATACTTAAGCGTAGCCCGATCGAAAAGAAATGAAAAGAGCAAAAACGATAATACTCCAGCCAGAATTTGCAACAGTAAACCGAGTGTGACGTTCATCTTGATGAGTCCGATACTGTATACTGCTACCCCCATCAATATTGCTGACAACATTGGCCGGAACATATCGGTTAATTGCTGTATATAACTATAATTGAAGTATTTTTTATTGACCGGAAATATGATAACAGTGGAAATCATTTCCGAGATAAGCATTGCCACTACAATATAAATCACGTTATCGGAAAGCATAACTGCGGCAACCAGCAGGGATATGCCGATAATTCGCTTAATGATCTCAACAGTAAGATAGGTATTCATTTTTCCGACAGCAACAACTGCCTGAATTGAGATGGACTGTATGGGTTGAAATAAATAGGCGATACATAATATCTGCATATACGGTACCGATGAAATCCATGTGTCGGTGAACAGAAACACAATTAGTCTTTCGGAAACAACAGCCAATCCGATCATACACGGTGATATAAGGAAAGAATTGATACTGATTGATTTTCTCATTATAGAAAGCATCTTTCCAAGGTCATCCTGATACTGTGAAAGAGCGGGAAACATTACTTTATTTACGGAATAGACCGTGTTGGCTGATATGAGATCTGGAATATGCTTACCTTTGGAATAATACGCCAGTTCACTTTCGTTATACTTTTTGGCTATCACGAGTCCTTGAATATTATTTCCGACAGTCCACAGTAAATTGATTAACAGCATTTTCCATGAAAATGAAAACAGTTCTTTGAGACTTTTAAATGAGAATAAAAGGCGTGGTCTCCATTCACTGCGAATTAATATGATGACTGAGCTGATAATACTTCCTATTAAAGATTGAATGACAAGCGCCCAGATACCGTATCCGCGATACGCCATATACATGCTTATGACACCGGAAGCAACGGAGGAAACCAAAGAAGACGTGAAAAAGACCCGGAATTTCAGTTTCTTCTGAATATACACGCTAGAGCCGTTGGAAGCTGACGAAATCACAAATGTAAGTGATATGATCCGTATGTAATATGTCAATTCCAGGATCTTATAATAGCCTGCTATCAACGGAGCAGTGAAATAAAGCAACAAATACAACGCTACGGCTATGACTATGTTAGAATAAAAAATCGTTGAATAATCTATATCGGTAGGCTTTTTTTTCTGAATCAGCGCCGAACCGAAGCCGGTAGTTGTAATGATACTGGCTATTGAAGTAAAGATCATAACGATTGCAATCGCGCCAAACGCTTCGGGCGCGATAAGCCGTGCAAGCACAATGGTAATAGCCAGATTCGCACCTTGCTGGAGAATCTTCTCACCCATTGTCCAGAGCGTAGCGGAAATAACCTTGCTTTTTATATTGTCCGGTTCCTGCATACAGCTTCTTCTTTCTTTTATCAGCTTATCAGCTCATAACCCTTATTTTACTTCAGAAAATTGATGAGCCAATCCGCGTTGTCGCGCTGTTCTGCGGAAACATCGGATAAAAAGCGTCTACTGTTTTCGACGAATTTTTTTGCATCAAATTTCGAAAAGTATGCTGTGATCTTTTCGGCAATATCGTCTTTGAATACATTGACAGTTAATCCGATTCCGTAATTATTCACACATTCGGCAACCCATGTGCCGGACGAGACAATGATCGGTATTTTATAAATCGCGGCATCGTACAGACGGTTGGGAGTCAGCGTCTTAACATTGATAAGCGTGTCTCCATAAATCCCGTTGATCAGATCGGTTTTTTCG
>JAEHHG010000058.1 GCA_019248075.1 Candidatus Gracilibacteria bacterium S5_H10
GCCGCTAACGTTGTAAGTATATTCTTTTGTCTGCGGAATGTTTTCATTGAAAATGGTCAGAAGGTTGTTGATCCATCGTCTATCTCAGTAGTTATTGTTCGTCTATTTGACCCTGCGTCCTCAATGTTTACACATGCGGTTATCCCATTGGAAAATTCTACTTCTTTGCAACTTGTACTGCTTGCAGAAGTAGTAGCGAGTAGTCCTCAAAAGATTCATATGAGTCCTAGGCTTAATAAAACTTTTTTCATAGGCGTATAATAAATGAGTAAAAGTACTTTATTGTATAGATATATTATAACTTTTTTTATCACTTTTGTCAAATCTAAACGTTTATGTCCATCAGTCATAAAATGGTTCTCAAATAGCTATTTTTTTTGTTGATACTTGGACTAATGTATATATTTTTGCTATGTTTTATATTATTACAAAAGTTCATTATGAACGATTTTGCTAGAGCTTTAAAATATCTTTTACGATGCATTTTTTCTATCGTTATCTTCCTTTTGTTAGTAGGGTGGGCAAAAACCAATTGGGATATAAATTGATATATCAGTTTTCTTAATACCAACGATTGGTCATCATTCCATCGATCTCAACCTTCTACTTGGGTAGCTCCTTTTCGACCTGGACAACAAATATCTGGTGATATTGCTGATAATCTTTCTGAAGATATGACGGGTACAGAGCTTTCTGGTTTAGATGTCTATGATCCTATGTTTGAAGAAGATCTCAATACTATTTCTGACGATTCGCTTTCCGGGACAACTGAAGATGATTTTGGATTTGTGGCTGATGAACAAACAACTTCTGATGTAGAGACAAGTACAGATACTGATTCAAAGTCCAGTCTACTCAATCTCATTAAACAACGTGAACTTACTAAATAACTAATTAATAAGGATATCATAAATTCAAAATTATTCATTATTCATTATTTCATTATGTCTCTTATTCACGAAAACAGCTTTAATACCATATTATTGAGGAAAGTCGAATCTTTGGAACTTATTGATGTTTTTGATGTTTCAGGCAAAAAAACTATTGAACTTTCTTCACAGAGTAATCTTACGTATCTTATTGTCTCTTCAGTTGGTGATTTAGATATACATATTGTTACTACATGAGAACAATGCTCTTGTACGATATTTTGACTCTTTTTGTCTGATGCTACACATCATCTTACTGCATCAGTCAATGTTTCTCTCAATCATTCATATAGCTCAGCTACAGTAGATTTGATTTCGTTCCTTCGCAAGGGAACTAAAATCACTATTGATGGCTCCATAGATATCTGAACACATCTTGATCAGGTGCATGGTCGTTTACTCGAACAAAATATTGTTTTGGATCAAAATATATCTCTTTCAACATTACCCAAGCTTACTGTCGCTTCGCATGATGTTACTGCTGCACATGGAGCAAAGATCGATACTTTTGATCAGCAAAAACTTTTTTATATGATGAGCAGAGGATTAACGAAAAAGCAATCAGAGACTTTACTTGTGGAATGATATATCCATCACGTTTTGGAACATTTTAGTGAAATTACTGATGTTGAAAAGCTCAGTATATATAACAAACTTAAATAAACATTAAATTTTTATATATATTTTTTCATGAACTATACATTTTTTGCACGAATAAAACTTGTATTGCTTGTTATCGCTTTGGGTTTAGCGAGTTTTTTGGCGTTTGGCGATTCGTCAAAAACCATTGCTGCTGATCATAGTGTTGTCTTTGTCCTTGATGTCAATCAAACGATGAATACGCAAGATGTGTTTTCTGGTGCACAACGTATTTCTAGACTTCAAGCTGCTAAACACCTTATAAAAAAAACTATTGCTGCTGACACTCAATTTTCATACGGACTCATTCTTCTCAATGCAAGTGCTGATTATTTTCTTCCTTCTACGTTTGATATTTGAACGTTTCTGTTGTATCTCAGCTGAATAACTACAAACTTGCTCCCAGATTGAAGTAAAGATTTTGGTCAGCTTAGTTGACTTTTGCATGATAAAAATACCTCATATATTATTCTTTCAGATTTTGATGGTGCACAGTATTATGATTTTGGTACTAAAAGATGAATATCTTTGCTCGGTATCTGATCGCTTGGTGGCGATAAAGTCAGATATGCAAATGGTATGATTTACTATGATAATGGTTCATCTCTATTCAGTGCTCGCAATGACAGCTTTGCAAAAGCATATACATTTCCTTATATATCTGTGTCTAATATTAAT
>JAEHHG010000059.1 GCA_019248075.1 Candidatus Gracilibacteria bacterium S5_H10
TTATAATAAGCTTTAAATTTGTTAATTATTGCAGTTCTAATTTTTGGGTTAGTAACATTAAAGTATGCACTATAAATGTTTAGTATCTTTTCGCAATCGCTTATTAGTATATCCTGCACTCTAACAATCCTAACATCAATACACTCTTTGAATGAATATCTTGATTGTTCTTTTGTCATTTGTGACGCTGCAATATGTTTATCAAATTCATTTTCTAAACTATCCCATACATTATAGCTTGGTGATATATGATAATCTTCTTGTCTATATTCTGATTTGTAAAAGTAGTATTTTTCTCCTTTTGTTTCAGGTCTTCGGTCTAATACTTCCATAAACTCTTCTTTTACAAATATATCTTTATTACCTTTATTAATAGGAAATGAATCACCTATTGAATATCCTTTATTTATTATGTTTAAATCATAATCCGATATAGGAAGTATAAACATAGTAGCGCCAGACTGTAGTGCTTTAATTTGAGATTGTGTTAATTCAATTGATTTCATAATTATTTTATTCCTCTTCTACTGCTCTTAACATTCCTGTTAGTGCTGAACCTATAAATTCTTGTGATGATTTAAGTTGTTCATCCATGTTTTGATTCATTGCTTGAGATATAAGTTTCTCAGCTTCTTCAAGTTCTTGATATCTTTCAATTAGATCATCAGCAATATGAGGAAATGTGTATCTTAAATGTCTAGAGATACTTTTGATCTCTGACATTGCTTGTCTTTGAAGTTTTTGTCCTTGATGGAATTTTGATAACCAATCAGTTGATTGGTCTATATCTTTTTTCATGACTATTCTCCTAGGTTTGTTCTAGTTGCTAATGATTCATCCAGATATATTACATCTGGCGCTGATGAGAATGAGTAATCTTCATCGTTTATTTCTGCTTCTAGTAATATTTGATCTATTTCTTCTCTTGACATTTGGTTAATCCTTTAATAGTTTTTGTTTTAGTGATTCTAGGTCTGTTGACCAGTTCATGTATGTGCTATCTTTGTGCTTCTCAAGTTTTGAGATAATAAGATTTGTAGCCCATAGTTCGTTCTTTTTAGAGTATCCTTTAGATGACATAGATGCAAATGCTACTGCTATTGTTTCCATATCTGCTACTTGTCTTCCTAGGTTTACAATTGATCTATGCATTGCATGAGATGATGCTATTAATACTTTTTCAAGTAAATATGGATATCTCTCAATTGTTGATTCTACAAGATTTAAAAACTCTTGTTCCTGCTCTCTTGTCATTTTATTCTCCTGGTATATATTCTGTGTCTGTGATTAATATTTTATCTTGTTGGTTTGTGTTTATATAGAATATTTTATATGATAATTGAATTCCATTAGATTTTCCTAGTTTTACTTGAATACAGTAATCACTGAAGATATTTCTTTCATTGCAGTCTTTTATGATTGGACTATTTTCTAAACCTGAAGATGATATAGATATTGTTTTTAAGGTATATATTAGCTCTTTAGTTGAAAACCTTAATCCAACTAATCCTTGAATCATTTGATCGTGTTGTGCTTTGTTTAACATATCTTCATTCCTTCTAAAATTTTATAGAATATAAATCTTCTATTAGATATACAGGAATTTTATTGTCACTACTAAATGAATATAAATAAAAATCTGGAAGACTTGAGTCTTTCATTATATTTGTATATGTATTTTCTAGATATATAGTTATTCCTTTAAAATGTATGCTATTAAGTTCTACATTTGATATTACTATTCCATTTTTTTTCAATATATATTCTTTCGTTTGCTCTATATCTATACTGTTTTTTGTTAGTTCAAAAATATCTTCTATAATATCAGATAACCTGTGGCGAACGGTATGTGGTATTTTTATTTCATTAAAAATATTATTATTGATTTCAAGCAATATATTGCTTATATCATTTGTATAAAATATTCGTTTATATACCTTATCTCCTATGTTTGTATCAGATAATACAATGTTTTCTATTTTATTTTTTTCATAATCAAATACAATATCTCTTTTTATAAAATTAATATCTTTTAAAAGTAATTTGTTGTAATAAAATTCATCATGTATTTTATAAAAATCTAAAAGTTTACCTGCTGATATGCTATGTTTTTCTGCATTTTCATAGCTTATAAAT
>JAEHHG010000060.1 GCA_019248075.1 Candidatus Gracilibacteria bacterium S5_H10
TGATGTCTTATTCTTAATCTCTTTAGCTTTATTAACAGCTGAATCTTTTAATCCACCAAACTTTTCACCAATACTTTTTGAAGATTCAAATACAGCTTTAGGTAATATCTCAATTGCTGCAGCACCAGTTACGTCTCCAGCTACCCCAGCACCATATGCCTGGAACATCTTTCTAAATGTTTCATCTTCCAATAATTTTTCTTGCTCATCTGTTCCATATAATGCACCAAATTCTTCAATACCAGTCTGAATTGCTTCTGTAGTACCTCCAATAGCAACACCTTTTCCGATAGCTTCTCCAGTTTTTTTAGCAATAGTTTTCAATACTGTTTCAGTTGCTTCTTTGTTTTCACTTTTTAAAGCGCCAGATATTAAGTTATTTATAAACTGTGGTTTTGTAAATATTACTTTATCTGCAACTTTTTCTACTACAGCTGCTCCTAAAGCTAGTGGCATAATAGCCATTCTTTCTGCATTTGATATATTTTCAACGCCACCAACAACTTTTGCTCTTTCCTCAAGTATATCATTTTGGAATATTGATGCAACAGCTATATAGCCTTTTTTAGACATTGATGCAGCTATATATGCAGCACTTTCAGCTAAAAAAGGTAATCCAGCATTATAAACTCCTTCTATAACAGAAGAAGCCATATCTACAGCATCTCCTGAATCATAAGCTTCTCCTAGCCTATTCATAGCTTTTTCTGTAGCTTCACCTTTGTATCCATATGTTTCTTTTTCTTTGTATTTGTCTAATAATTTAAAGTCCATATTTTCATCAAACCAAGCTTTACTATTAGGCATATCTTCTTTCATGTATTTTACTGCTTCTTTTTCTGGCATATCTTTTATGCCTTTTGTTAGCTCAAGAGCTATTCTTCCAGCAGCATCAACAACAGCATCTCCGACATTTGCAGCAAATGATCCACCAGCATATTGTAATGCATCTGTTATTGTATCTTCTCCTGGCATCTGTATGTTTTTACCATCAGTTGTTCCGTATTTTGAAGATATATTCTCCAACGCATCTTTAGCAGCAACTTGTTCAAATTTAGGCTTCTCATATCCTATAGACTCACCAATACCTTCCTTTGTATCTTTATTTCTAACATCTGTTAATGGTCTTCCAAAATGACCAAATTTTCCAGTATTTAATCTTTCAACTTCTATATTTAATGGATATTCTTTGCTTCCAAGCTCAAGAGGTGTATTTTCATTTATAAAGTCTAATGGTCCAGGAGTCCATTCAGCTTTTTCACCAGGAATCATATTATATAGCGCCATAAGCTTTTGCTCTGTTCCTTTTTGATATATCATATCATCTGTAACTTCATTTGGGTTTAAACCTAATTCTGATGCTAATCTAGCTCTTTGCATATCAAATTTTTTCTTTCCAGATTCAGTATTTTTATAATTATCACCAGGATGAGGAACTTCATATGCATCAAATCCTTCAATTCTATCTTCTGTTTCTTTTCCAGTTAAATCATATCTTTTACCAGTTAATTTATCTACTCCACCAAGACCACCAGTTGTTCCAATGAATTGAGGGCTATCTGCATCAGTCATACTCTCAAGCATAGTTGGAGTCCATACATTTAGGTTGTTTTGTGTTAAGTTTGTTTGTTGATTTTGTTGTTTAGTATCAGAATATCCAGAAAGTCTATCCTGTTTTTCTATTGTTTTATCACTTAGCGCCAGTATTTTATCTTCAAGTATTCCCATTGGGCACATCCTTAATTTCTATATTTGATTTATTATATCTAATATATTATTAAGGATGATTTATTGGTTAGTTTTTATTTATATCTTAATTCGTATAAATTGTCATATGCTTGTTTATTTTTTCTGTATTCTGACTCACTAACATCTCTCTTAAATGCATCTGATTTTGAATTATATGATTCAGCATTTTGATCAACTTTTTTAATAGATGGAGTTCTATTTCCAGTTATCAATTCTTGAGGAACACCAGATATAAATCTATCACTTAATACTTCATCTTCTGTTTTTTTAACTGGAGCAATGTCTTTTT
>JAEHHG010000061.1 GCA_019248075.1 Candidatus Gracilibacteria bacterium S5_H10
CACCGACGATCAATACACAGATAAAGTACTTATCTGGCGGAAACCAGCAAAAGGTCGTATTAGCACGCTGGCTTTTGACGGAACCGGATATTCTGATTCTGGATGAGCCGACGCGTGGCATCGACATAGGTGCAAAATATGAGATTTACTCGCTGCTGGTAGAAATGGCAAAGCAAGGAAAGAGTGTTCTCATTGTCTGTTCGGAGATGCCGGAGCTCATCGGCATGTCCGACCGTGTGATGGTGATGTGCGAAGGCCGTGTTTCCGGATTCCTTGAAGGCGACCAAATTCAAGATCAGGCGATTATGCATCTTGCCAGTTCGTATGAGAACGATAAGGAGTAACCGATTATGAAAACGAAAAGCAAGTTTGATTTCAGGCTGTTTATTATGAACAATGCGATCTATGCCATTATGTTGGTGATGATCGTACTTGTCGTCGCAATCAAGCCTTCTTTTTTCTCGTTTCGCGTCATGCGCGATATTCTTATGCAGAGTTCCGTTCGCATCGTCGTTGCATTGGGATGTATGTTTGTCATCATATCCGGTTCCGTCAAAAGCCAGCGTGCTAATACGACCTTTTGCTGGTTTCCGCCAGATAAGTACTTTATCTGTGTATTGATCGTCGGTGTTTTAATCGAGAGCGAGTCCACATACTTGGAAGTGTCCTCTTTGCGCATCTTTGAGCGCAAAAACCCTACTTTACCCGTATATCGCTTACGGTTGATCGCCTGATTTGCAATCACCATGTTTTCCACAATGGACAGCATGGGGATGATGCCTGTTTCGCGCCGCTCCTCGGTTAGTAGGGCGAACCCGTTTCGGATGGCGTCTCTGGGGCAAGCGTTGTGGAGCGTTTTTCCGTCCTTGATGATTTCGCCGGACTTCACCGCCCGAAGCCCAAAGATCGATTCCATCAGCTCTGTTCGCTGTGCTCCAATCAACCCGCCGATGCCAAATATTTCTCCCTTTCGGACCGAAAAACTGACATCTTGGAAAGATTTCGGATCAATCGAAGTCAGATGCTTGATCTCCAAATGCATCTCTCCCGGCGCGTAGTCCCGAGCCGGAAACCGATTCGTCATTTCGCGGCCAACCATACGATTGATGATCGTTCGGTTGTCCAGTTCCTTTGCGGACCATGTGCCAACCTTTATGCCATCGCGCATGATGGTAACTTCGTCGGATATCTGTAAAATCTCCTCGATCTTGTGCGATATATAGACAATTGCAACGCCTTTACTTGTCAGTTGGCGAATAATTCGAAATAAAAGCTCCGCTTCGTTTTCGGAAAGAGACGATGTGGGTTCATCCATAATGATGACTTTTGCATCACACGAAACCGCACGAACGATTTCAATCAATTGACAATACGAAACAGAAAGCCGCGCGAGCTTTGCCTTGGGATCAATTTCAATGCCAAGCCCTTGAAAGAGCTCCATCGTGTTCTTGTACATCGTTTTCCGATCTACCCATTTGATCCCCAGCACGCGTTTAAAAGGAATGCGGCCAAGCCAAACGTTCTCCATAACGTTGCGGCTGCGCACAACCTGCAACTCCTGATGGATCATCGAGATACCCGCATCGATCGCATCGCGCGTATCGGAAAGATGAACCTGCTTGCCACTGATGAATACTTCGCCTTCGTCCGGTTGATAGATGCCGAAAGCACACTTCATCAACGTGGATTTGCCTGCGCCATTTTCACCCATAACTGCATGAACGCTTCCCGCGCGCACCGCCAACGACACTTTGTCCAGCGCCTTGACACCGGGAAACTGCTTACTGATATTCCGCATTTCCAGAACAATGTTGTTTTGGTCCATGCTATTCTCCTTCGATAGACTGCCAGATATAAGAAGTGCCGGCGGCCGTTGAGCAGGCCGCCGGCGGCTGATTACGGCATTAGTACTTTGCGTCTGCGATGTTAGTCGCGTCAATCGGGATGTAGTCGATCCAAATGCGATGACCCTCTACTTTAAATCCTGCGTTGTAGTCGAGGTTTTCCGCATTCACTTCCAGACCGTTCTGGAGGC
>JAEHHG010000008.1 GCA_019248075.1 Candidatus Gracilibacteria bacterium S5_H10
AGTTCATCTTTAGAATATTTTTTGCTGATAAGATCATCAGTAGCATGTAGAAGAGGAAGTTCAAAAGTTTTAAGATAGACGTTGAGTCATTTTATCGCCTGAGCGAGAAGCTGATCTCTTTGTTCTCACTTGAGAAATTTTACAAGATTCGCTTTTGCTCAAGACGTATGAAGAAATTCCAATCGATGTTTATTAGCGGAGTATTTGTTTTTGAAAGTATTTATTTTGATGACATCTCATGTCTGAGGAATATAACTGATAGGTTTGATCTCTCAATTTACAATAGCATTTTTGAAAGACAATCAGATATTGCTATGAATAGCAAATGCAAAATCTAGCACAGTGCTTCCTACAGGCAATTCAATAACATCTCCTTGCGGAGTATACAAAAAGATACGTTTTTCTAAGATCTCTATATTCAGTTCTTTTTTGAATTGTTCTTTATCATCCAGAGACTTATAATTTTGAACGATATCTTGCAATTTTTTGATCCATTCACTTTGTTGTTCAGAGACTCTGACAGGAGCATTGTGTTCCATATACGCAAAATGTGCAGCTACTCAAAATTCTGCAACATCATCCATTTCATTAGTTCTAATCTGGATTTCTGTAGGAAAACGAAACATCCCGAGTACAGTAGTATGGATACTTTGATAACCATTGAACTTAGGGACAGCAATATAATCTTTGATCTTTTTTATCAACGGCGTATAATATTTATGAATGATTCAGAGCACCATATAACAATCACTTACTGTCTGAGTAACAACTCTATACGCGAGCAAATCCATGACAGTACTAATTTCAGTTGTTTTATATCTTTTTTGCAATTTTTCAAACACTCTATACGGACTTTTTATTCTTCATTTTACTTCAAAGTTTTCTATTCCTTCTTTTTGTAGCATAGTAGTAAGCATTTTAATTCCTCTCTCCGTATATCTTTCTCACTCACCGAAATATCTTTTTAGATACGCAAATATATCAGCAAACGCTTCTTCTTCCAACACCTTAAATGAACCGTTTTCGAGATATAATTGATAATGATACAATCAAAGTCTTTTAGCGATAGGAACAAAAATTTTCATTGTTTCTTGAGCAATTTTTTGTCTCTTGGAAGGATTTGGATGATAATAAAGCGTCTGAATATTATGAATACGATCAGCGAGTTTGACAAAAATTACTCTCAGATCACGCGCCATTGCAAGAAACGTTTTTTTCAATGTCTCCAAATGTCTATCTTCTCATTTATATTTGATTTTATTGACTTTGACCATTCATTCACATAAACCAGCAACTTCAGCACCGAATTCTTTTTCTATTTCTTCTTGAGAGACATTACAATCTTCGATGACGTCATGAAGCAAACATGTTTGGATGGTTTCCACATCCGGTTTAATCTCCATAAGAAATTTTGTTGCTCTCAAAGGATGAACTATATAAAGTTCTCAAGAAAGTCTTTTTTGGTCTTTATGTTTTTCTGCTGCATAATCATAAGCTTTTTGGATAGAAATAATTTGTTCATCAGGCAAATATTTTTTTGCTTTTTGGATAATTTTATCCAAAATGATTTGTGGATTTTGATCAAAGAACGGTTTATAATCAAAAAATTTTTCTAATTCTTTCACATCCATCTGCTAATAACAATAGTAAATCAAATTGTATAGTATCTATTTTTATTATTTTCCGTTGAAGTTTGTTATCACGCCACAAAATTTTACTTCACCTGTACTATCTCCTATATAGACTACCCTGCTGCAAAAACGAAATTCTTTTGCGCTTGCGGTTCAGCAACCAGGAGTTGTTCATCATGGGCAAGAAATCAAATCTCATCATGAATTCACGCTATCCTTGAGATATAATCAGAGTCATGCTATTTCTCTAAAATATGTTCCTTCACTTGTTTCTGCAATTTGTCCGATACAGGAATTCCAATATCCGCTTTGGTGACACAAAGAAAATCAAGAATTATTTTCTATCCCGTTAACAAGATTAATTCACGTCAATATCGGTCCTGTCAATGCAAAATATTCTTGTCCTCATGTTGATAAACGTTGAAGTATATATACACCGGAAGAAAACCAAGGATCATCATTACATCTTTGGGCTCATTCATCAAGCAAAGGATTTATTTTAAGCCAACAAACATCTTTTACTCATGCTCGTCTTGTCCAGTTAGTATCTCTTATTTGATAGACTGCTTCCATTCATTCTCTTGCAAGATTCAAAGCGATAACTTTTTGTCTTGTTTTTTGAACATATTTCATCCCATTAGTAAGCACAACAACGACAGATAATAAACCGACAGAAATCACAATAATGATGATAAGTATTTCCCATATAGTAAACCCATGCTTGACGCCAATTATTCATCTTTTAGTTGAAAACTTCATCAAATTGGATACATATATAAAGGCATAATAGATAATATACTCATACCAAAAACGTTTTCAACAAAAAAACATACACACCATTTATCGGGATATGTTCATTGTGAATTTTGAATTTTATATTCTGCATTCAATATCATGACTGAAAGCCTTATTACATACGGAATAATAGTCCTCATAGGGATTTTAGTGATTTTTTCATTTTCGATTGGAATGGAGAAAATGATCAGAATTATTTTAGGAAACTATATTTTAAGCAGTATCTGTCTAGCAGCATCTCAATCGATACAACTAGCAGTAGAATATATGAAAAAAACACCAGAACTAAGTTTTCTCTGATTTACTCATACAAAATTCGCTAATTTTTTGGACAATGGAAGTACAATGATTGTTTTGATCATATATATACTACTTCTCGTGATCGTTTTCAGAACATCAAAAATCAGAATAGTGCTTCCTGGCGATGAAGCTATCAGAAAAATGCTACAACTAATTTTCGTTCCACTTACCGTAATAAGCATGGTGCTTACCTTACAGATAGCGCTTTTATGAATGAGCGGCATCAACATAAACGGAATATCAAGCATTGCAACAGTCGTAGCAAATAATCCTTATATGTTCAAATTCGTAAGCTTGACACCGGTTTGGATATTGCTTCACGGAATCCTTACGATATTGATCACGTCTGAATTCAAAGTTCGTGTCGAAACAGATTTATAATCACTGAATATTCTATATTTTGAATGTATTATATGAACATTTACTCTGCTACAGATAAACATATCCACCAAGCTCAGAAGCTTTTGGCTAAAGGAGAATTGGTTGCATTTCCGACAGAAACCATCTACGGTTTATGAGCAAATGCGCTTTTGCCCAACGCGGTAAAAAAGATTTTCACGACAAAAAAAAGACCAATGGACAATCCATTGATTTCTCATCTCGGAAAAAAATCACAGATTACAACATACGCATACATCGACAACGACGTACAAAAATTATTGATCAAAAAATTTATGCCAGGACCGTTCACCTTGCTTGTAAGGCCAAAAGACATGATTCCAAGAGAAATCACTGCAGGTCAGCCACTCATGAGTGTAAGGATCCCAGACAATGCAATCTGCAAAAAATTATTGTCTTGATGTAATTTTCCTGTCGCTGCGCCAAGCGCGAATCTCTCGACCAGACCGAGTCCGACAACCGCAGAAATGGTCCACGAAAATTTCAAAGACAACATTCCAATGATTCTCGATGGCGGAGAAAGCCAGGTAGGAATAGAATCTACCGTCGTCAGAGCGAGCGAAAAAAAAGTGGAAATCCTGAGGCCCGGATTTATCACCAAAGAAGATATCCAAGAAATTGTAGGAAAAAATATCTCCGTAGTCTACACCAACAAAGGCAAAAAAATGTCACCGGGAACGAGATACAAACACTACGCACCAAAGGGGAAAGTAATAGCATTCAAGACGATCAAAGACATACAAACTATCATCAAAAAAAATAAAACATACTGACTGATCGCTACGAACGAATTCATTGCTCGTCACATAAAAAAGTTGAAAGACTACGGACTGACACTCTATCAACGATGAACAAAAAATAATCTCGCAACCTGTGCAAAAAATCTCTTCCAACTCTATCATCAGTGTGACAAAGACAAACAAGAGATTATTCTCATCGAAGCATTACCAGAAAAATGACTCGGCTACGCCATCATGAACAGAGTCAAAAAATCACTGACAAAGTAACAATAGTCCATTTCAGCAAATCCTTAATTCTTAATTATATTGTATGACCAAGTTACTTTACAAAACTATAGTACAAAACAGCGAGTTCGAAATTTTCAAGATCAAATGATCTAGATTCATCGGAAATGTTTTTCATATAGAAAACAAAGAAGAAGCAGAAAAACATTTAAAAGACATACAGAAAAAATATCGTGATGCCACACACAACTGTTATGCATACACATACGGAACAAATGTAAATTTTGATCTCTTCGGCAATGTAGAAATCATGCCAGAATATTTCAAGCAAAGCGATGAAGGCGAGCCGACAAATACTGCAGGGAAACCGATATTAGCGCAGATCCAAGGACACAAATTACACAATGTTTTGGTAGTTGTTACAAGATATTTTGGTGGAACATTGCTTGGTGTAGGATGATTAATCCAAGCTTACGGCGATTGTGCAAAACAAATCATCGAGCACACAAACATAGTCGAAATGGAAATAGTGAAATCAATAAAATTTAGTTACGATTTTGATTTGGTGTCTATTGTAAGGAATAGTATCAATAAATTTAGCGCAAAAATAGTAAATGAAAAATACGACAAAAGAGTCGAATGTGAAATCAGTATCAATAGCTGAGATCTCGAAGCATTCAAAAAAGAAATATTCGAACAATCCAAGGGAGAAATTCAGATAAAATAATTTTTTTCTTGTAAAAAAATATAATAACTATATCTTACACAAAGAAATTTTATCAGTTTATCGCGAAGCTTTTATCACTTTATCATATTATAATGTTTAAAATTAATAATGTGCACGCACGTGAAGTATTGGATTCAAGAGGAAATCCTACCGTTGAAGTAGAAGTGACTTTAGATAACGGCATCATGGGAAGAGCCATCGTTCCATCAGGAGCATCAACAGGTATCCACGAAGCGCTCGAACTCAGAGACAACGATCCAAAGAGATATTTAGGAAAAGGTACGCTCACTGCAGTAAACAATGTAAACACTGCTATCAAAAATGAAATCGTCGGCAAGGAATTCGCTGATTACAGAGCACTCGATGAAGTATTGTTAGGGTTGGATGGAACCAAAAACAAATCAAAATTGGGAGCAAATGCTATCCTTGGAACGTCTATGGCATTTGTCGTAGCATGCGCAAAGACAGAAAATAAATGGATCTACGAATATATTGGAGAAGGGTCAGGGATGAGGTTACCATTTCCTATGATGAATATCTTGAATGGTGGATCACACGCTGACAACAATGTAGATATCCAAGAATTTATGATCGTACCCGTCGGAGCACCAAACTTCCACGAAGGATTCAGAATGGGAGCAGAAGTTTTCCATCACTTGAAAAAAATATTGAAAGAAAAAAATTATAATACCGGAGTCGGAGACGAAGGTTGATACGCACCAAATCTTGGAAGCAATGAAGAAGCATTACAAGTCATCATGCAAGCGATAGAAAAAGCGGGATACACCGGAAAAATTAAGCTAGCACTCGATTGTGCAGCTTCAGAATTTTACAAAGATGGAAAATATGTATTGGCAGGCGAAGGAAAAACACTCGATCATCCAGAACTCGTAGAGCTTTATAAATCCCGAGTAGAAAAATATCCAATCATTTCTATCGAAGACGGAATAGCAGAAGATGATTTCGACGGACGAAAAGAAATCACCGTAGCGTTAAAAGACAAAATCATGTTAGTTGGAGACGATCTTTTCGTAACAAATATGGAAAGATTACAAATGGGAATAGATCAGAATATGGCAAATGCAATTCTCATAAAATTAAATCAAATCTGAACGGTTTCAGAGACCGTAGACTGTGTACGTATGGCTCAACACCACGGAATGAATGCTATCATGTCACATAGATCAGGAGAATCTGAAGATACCTTTATCGCAGATTTGGCAGTAGCATTGAATACAGGATTCATCAAGACCGGTTCAGCAAGCAGAACAGATAGAATATGTAAATACAACCAGCTCTTGAGAATCGAAGAAAAACTAGCAGGAAATAGTACCTACGGGAAATAATATTCACAGATAGATTTCAAACAGAAAGACTCGTCAATATGGCGAGTTTTTTTAATAACAAAAATTTGCAAAAAAACGCCATCGTGAATATACTTAGAACAGATCCTTTTATACAAAAACATATATATGAAAAATATAAAAAATAATGCTCAAGAAAGCAAAGAAAATATAAGTCCTCAAGCAGCAAGTAATCTAAAAGATATCTTAGCGGAAAGAGACTTATTTTGGGAATTATGAGAACAATTATATATGCAAGCAAAAGAAAAAATAGAAACCATGGACATGGAATACATATGAGAAGGAAAAGAAGGAATAGTACATAAGATAGAAGTTACCTTCCAAGACAAAACAACAAAAAAACTTTTAGCAGTAAAAAGACGTTTTGATAATACATTAAAAAACGAAATAGATATACAAAGGAAATTTTTTGATCAATCCAAAAAAAATAAAGATATAATAAAAATACCAAAAGTTTTTTGAGAAATATCAACTAATAAAGGAGAGTATTTTCTAATGGAATACATAGAAGGGAAAACGCTTTTTACATTAAAAATGGAAAAAATAGCAGAATATTTTTATAAAAAATTCCAAAATAAATATCCTGATTTTTTTTGAAACATAAAAACCTTGAATATACAAAAAGATGAAAACGACATAAATAAACGTCAAATGTTTAATTTTTGAAGCGATGAAGAAGCAAGAAACAATATGTTTAAAATACTATCTTTTCTCAATGATAAACAAGAACCATTTTTAAAAAAATATACGAATACACCGGGAATTGTGTTGATAGACAAAAACATGTTTGATACTATCATTGCAAAAATTTATAACGATGCTGATATGGACATAAAAATATTCAATCAAAAAGAATGATGGAAAATACAAGATAAACTCAAAGAATTTCTCTATCAGTGTCATAAACAATGATTATTTCATAGAGATATATGAGGAAATCCAACTAATATAATGTTCATACAAAAAAGCGATGAAATACAGCCAGTTATCATAGATTTTGGACAAGGAACAATTATAAAATACAATTTAAATATGGAAGGAAAACAAGAATACGAAAGGGGTGATGGACCATATGGTGATGAACATGAAACATTTATTCCAGACACCGATATCTGTCATATTATTAACTCACTTACCATAAAACCACCAAAAAGAGAACCTCGAGAATTACGAATATAAAAAAAGCCCGACTGAAAAACAGAAGGGCGTTTTCATACATCAAAATGTTTTTTAATGTACGTTGTTACAGAATTAGGTAAGTCTTGAACATCTTTAAGAAGAAATAATCCAGAAATTGGCATATCGAGATCTTTAGCAAGCATAGACAGTATACGATCAAGATGAATCGTAAGCTGTTTTTTTTCGATAACAGACAATTTTGAATCCAATTTTCTCAAAAAAACGTCCCGGAGATCAAGCATTTTCATTGTATATCAATATATTGGTCCAAAAAATATAATATATATTTAAAGCAAAAAGTCAATCTATTTTATAGTAATGTTTTCTGTTTGCCTTCTCATCACCAAACTATATATTCATTTTCATCATATTATGGCTCGAAGCGCTTTTATCGTTTCATCACTTCATCGTGAAAATAGAATACAAACACATCAAAAACGCATACGCAAGGATAGATAAAAATGGAGACCTTCTTATCACCATTCCTTTTTCCAAAAAATGAAACAAAACATTTGAGGACATTATGATAGCAAAAGGAGAAATTCTTTTGAAACGTTACAATACACATACGCACATCACAGCGATTCAGCAAGATTCGATATTGTTGTTTGGTGAAAACGTACCCATGGAAGATGTAAAACAGCTCTATCCCAAACATTTTTCAAATGCTAAATTTCAAATTTCAAATTCAAAACTATTGAAGTCGATCCTTGAAGAATACACCACACCTATCATTCAGACCTACAGCAAAAAATTAGGAATCGAGTATACAAAACTTACCATCAGAAAAACAAGTTCCAAACGATGATCCTGCACATATGACCAAAAAATTTCTCTGAACCTCGATCTCATTCACCTCCCAACCAAATACATCAAATACGTCATCATCCACGAATGCTGCCATCTCAAACAAAAAAATCATAGCAAAAAATTTCGAGCACTTGTTGAATCATTTTATCCTGATTACAAAAAGACAAAAAAAGAGCTCAAAAAATTCGTGATAAAATAATAGAACTAAACCGTTGTGTTCACAAGCAAAATTTATAATATAGTATTACTTTATTCTTTAGCAGAGAATATGGACAATTTCACTTCGTTAGGCAATCATCAATTATGAATATATTATCAAGTAATTGAATATAAAATTAATGAGATACAAAAAACAATTCTCGAAGATATTGGAGATATACTAGGAAATATTGAGACAAATCCTGAGATATATACCAACAAAGAAAAATTCAAAGCATATTGTAATCCTTATCGATCCACTGTAGAACAAGAAAAGAAAGAACTATTAAATACATTGAACAAACAACACAACGAAATTGATAAAGAAATGGAAAACAGACAACGCACCATGCTCAAAGAAGTTGATATAGATACTCCAAGTATACGAGTACTTATGATTATGAAAGCGACAAGAAACACATACTTTCAGGCTTTCAGCAAAATGATCAGCTATCTAAAAACCAGCAACGAAGAAAGAATAGAAAACCGACCAGAAAACATACTATTACCTGAATCACTTATAGCAATGGAAGAACAAACACACACAACAATACTCACTATAATACAAAACAACTTATGACCACAAACAAAAAATTTTTATCATTCATAAATACTATGACATTCAAATTTCAGTTCCAAGACCATTATTTCAAACAGGCAAAAAAAGAATGATATAAAGCGAGAAGTGCTTTCAAACTAGAAGAAATTCAGAATAAATTTCATCTTTTTGATAAACAGACGAAAGTAATTATGGATATAGGATGCGCTCCGGGAAGTCGAATTCAGTACGCAGTCAATTTTATGAACAAAAATAATATATCAGATTACAAAATTTTGGGAATTGATATCCAAGACGTAAACCTCAATCTTCCAGGCGTGACTACCTACAAAGCCGATATCCAAGATGTAGATCATATCAAAGAAATTCTAGCAGAAAATCATATAGAAAAAGTCGATCTCATCCAATCAGATATGGCGCCAAACACTATGGGTGTGAGAGATGTAGACGCCATGAGATTATTTGAATTGCTCGAATATGTAAAACCAATCATCAAAAATCTTTTGAAACCCGATGGAAAATTTGTCATCAAACTCTTCATGGGACCAGGATTTGAAGAATTTATCAAAGAAATGAAAGACATTTTCGGTGGTAAACACATCAAAACACTCAAACCCGATGCATGTAGAAAAGAAAGCAAAGAAATTTATGTAATAAAATTTTAAGACTCATAACAAAATATTCTAAAGAATTTCACAAGCTATAAATTTTCTATAATAAAACTACATTACAAAAATATATATTTCGAGCCATTATTATGTTAGCTAACATACAACGCCAGATGCACGACCAGATGCTCCCCAAAGTCGAAGTAATCAATATAATCGAACTGAAGTGAGTCACACGAATGTATGGAAACAAAGTGAGATAGATAAGTTTTTTATGATGAAACGACAAGTTGTTGAATTTGCATCTGGCTAGAGTTTTTTGCTTCCTTTTTGAGGCAATGTCAAAAAGGAAGTCCAGCGAAGCGTTTGTAATGTCCAGCCATTTTAGTCTGGGTAGCTACCAGACCGAGCCTATAGAAAAAATATTTGTAATAAACAGCCAAATACATAAGTATAAAACATTATTTTAGTTATATAGGAAATAATTATGAAGATAGGAATTGTCTGAATGCCAAATATCGGAAAATCAACTCTTTTCAATGCATTGACGAAATCGTACGCTGCACCAGCAGAAAATTTTCCCTTTTGTACAATCAATCCAAATGTAGGAATCGTCGATGTCAAAGATCCTAGAGTCGATAAGCTCGCTGAGATGTCGAAGTCCAAAAAGAAAATATATTCCAGTATAGAATTTGTTGATATTGCAGGACTTGTGAAAGGAGCAAGCAAAGGAGAAGGCCTGGGGAATAAATTTCTCTCACATATCAGAGAAGTCGATGCTATCGTGCAGGTGTTGAGATATTTCAAAGATAGTGAAGTCGTACATGTAGAATGAGTAGTTGATCCTATGAGAGATGTAGAGATCATAAATACTGAACTGATTTTTGCTGATCTAGAAATCATTGAAAGACACTTGTGAAATATGGCAAAAAAAGTGAAGATGGGAAAAGGAAACAAAGATGAAGTCAGATTAGTAGAAATTTTGATGGAAATACAAACAGCTTTGATTGAAGGAAAAATAGCACATAATATAAAAGAAAAGCTGACCAAAGACGACGAAAAATTGATTAAATCATACAACTTCCTAACAACGAAACCAATTATTTACGCGATAAATATCTGACAAGACGATATTCCATTTGCACATGAAATAGCAAATGAATATATGGAAAAACTACAAAGTCCAGTTGCTATAGTCTGTGCAAAGCTAGAATCAGAAATGATGGAGATGGAAGATAACGAAAAAGATGAGTTTATCAGAGAATTGGTAAATATAGATAAAGTTTCACATATCCCGACATTGAATGATCTTATAAAATTAAGTTTTGAAAAAGTTTGATTGATGTATTATTTTACGACAGGAGAATCAGAAACAAGGTCACGAACAATCCCTATTGCGTCAACTGCCCCACAAGCAGCAGGAGCGATTCATACAGATTTTGAAAAAGGATTCATCAAAGCAGAGATAGTTAAATTTGATGATCTCATCATTCAGGGATCTTGGGCAAAAGCAAAAGAGAAATGACTAGTAAAACTAGAAGGAAAAGAGTATATTGTCCAAGATGGAGACTGCATTATATTCAAATTTAATGTTTAATTTCCCGTATTGAAGAGGATAAGGAATTTTCCGAACAATCTCTTGACATTAACAAGCAAATTCTTATTACTTACATAGTAAAAAACCTGTCTAAAATATTCTCTCATTTTACTTAACTAAAAGTAACTCAAAATGAATTTTAACGTAAAAATGGACGACAAAAAGCTCAAAGTAGATATCGAGAAAACAAACTTGAAAGATATTCTGATATACTGTAAACCAAAGGAAAGATTAGTCCTTATGAAAAAGTTTGGGCTTGATGGATCAAAAGAAACACCTCTCCAAAGAATCGGAAAGGAATATTCTTTGACAAGAGAAAGAATTAGACAAATAGAAACGCAAGCATTGATGAGATTTAGAAGACTTATCGTAGGAAATGACACGTATATGGAAGTGCTTCAAGAAGCTAAAAAAGTTCTTGATGTTCACGGAGGTTTGCTTGTAGAAGACACATTGATTTCAAAACTTATCAATAAAAATATATTTAAGTTTTCTAAACAAGAGCTCAAATTGATTCTTGTTTCGGACTTTGATGTAACCTATCTCAAGAGAAATAAATACTTAAACAAAGCGTTCTATCTTGAACCATTATATGAAGATCTTTTGACTAAAATGGTACTTACCATAAGTTCTTATTTTGAAAAAAGAAATAAGAGTCAGGATCTCTACGAATTTATCGGATGGATGAAAGAAAATTTTGCAAAAGACTACAAAGATGTTCATTATATGAAAAACGATCTCTTCTATGTAAATTTCTTTGATTCAATCAGAGAAATCAATGTATTTGACGGAAAGATCGGATTACCTACCTTTGCTGATGTAAATCCAAAAACTATCAAATTGAAGATTCTTTACACAATGAGAAGAATCAACAAACCAGTTCATTACCAAGAACTTCCATCTAAGATTATGGAACGATTCCCAGCAAAAAACGTTAAAATCAACACGGTTCACAATGAATTAGTAAAAAACAATGATATGTTCGTTAATCTAGGGCTTGGAATCTATGGATTGAAAGAACGAGGATATGAAGGTGGTATGGTAAAAGAAATCTTAGTAAGAATTTTTGAAAGAAACGACAGAGCTATGAACGTTAAAGAGCTTTGCAAAGAAATGTTAAAAGAAAAGATGGTAAGTCCAAACACGGTTATGTTAAACCTCCAAAAATATAAAGATCTCTTCAAGAGAGTAGAAAAAGGAGTATACGAACTTATCAAATCAAAAAAATAATACCAAGGACATACAAAATACAAGAGAATTCCGCTAATGCGGAATTTTTTTGTATTAAAAAAAGCTCCTGACGGAGCTACTCAAAAAGATTTTTAATTCCAAATTGTTTTTCTTTTTATCAAACAAATTATACCGATAAAAAGAAAAACAAAAAAAACAAAAAGGTAAACAACATTTTGTGGCCAAGGAGTTAAAAAGACACCTTTACCGATAAGAAGAGCAAGTCCTATAATTATTATTGGGAATACCCAAGGAATAACTTTGCCCAACCATTTTTGAAAACGCTTAAAAGTATTTTTCATAATTGTCAAGTTTTTATTTGAATTTTATATACATATTTATTAAAAAAGTTCAAGAGTAAGAACACTTGCATTTTCTCACCTATCCGCTACCTTATGACTATACACTATCATATAAGATTCTAAATTTAAAATTTAAAATTTATTGCCTTGTTTACTCCTGACATTACCAGATTTCCACAGAACCCAGGCATTTATCTTTTTAAAGACAAAAAAGACACTATTCTCTATATCGGAAAAGCCAAAAATCTTCAAAAAAGAATCTGACAATATTTTTCGCCCAACTCGCTTCGAAAACAAGAAATGCTCTCCAAAGCGACAAAAGTCGATTTCCTTATCGTCAAAAACGAAAGCGAAGCGCTCTATTTGGAAGACAATCTTATCAAACAGCATCAGCCGGAATACAATAATCTTCTCAAAGCAGATAACAGCTATACCTACATCAAGATAAGCAAAGAACCATTTCCGCAGATATTACTTACCAAGAGAAAGATTAATGATGGAGCAACGTATATCTGACCAAAAAACGACACCATCCAGCTCAAAAAATTTCTCCAATATCTCAGACAAATATTAAAATTTAGAGGTTGCAAAACAACTCAATTTAAACAAGGAAAACTCTGCTCCGACTACTATTTTTGACTTTGCCGCGGTCGATGTAAATCAACTAAAGACTCCTCTGTTAGGAAGAGAAACGAAGAGGAGGTTGACTACAAAGATATAATTACCAGTATTACCTCTTTTTTCAAAGGAAATACCAAACCTATCGAACGCAAAATTCACGAACAAATAGAAATCGCGATCACTCATGAAAATTTTGAACGAGCAGCTCAGCTTAGAGACATTTATCAATCACTGCAAGGATTTGTAGAAAGACAAAACGTAGTACTTCCAAACAAACAAGATGGATATCTTGGACTGATAAAATCTATAGGAAATCAATGGATCTATACCGTACTTGTATTTGCCAAAGGAAAACTAATCGACGTTATCACAAGCAAACAACAGCAAGGCGATAGTGAAGAAGATAGTTTCCATCTAGCGATCCAAAGGACTTTCGGTGAATGAACGATAAAAAAAGGAAAGAACGAAACCCAAATCATAAGCAAAACTTTCGCTAAAACAGGGGGGAAAAAAGAGCTTTGGAAATTAGCGGAGAGTTTTTTGGATTCTTATATTATTTCCCAATCACTCCAAGAAGAAAGTACAATGATAAATGATATGTTTGCTATTATAAAAAACAGATATCATCTGAAATATATTCCCTACAGAATCGAATGTATCGACATTTCTCATTTCAGCGGCGGACGGACTAGCGGATGACTTTCTTGCTTGGTAGCAGGGCTCCCCTACAAAAAATGATATCGCAGATACAAGATACAAGCAAAAAATTCTGATGATTATGCTGCACTCGAAGAAGTATTGCAGCGTAGAATAAAATCCTGATGAGAGCTTCCAAATACATTGATAATAGACTGAGGAAAAGGTCAGCTAAACGTAATAAAAAAATTATGCAAAGATCCCAAACGAAAAAAAATCGTAGCTCAGATTGATATTATTTCTTTAGGAAAAGGAGAAGCAAGAACCAAATCTAACATCTGAAAAATAACTAAAAAACAAATGACTCCCTTGATAAAGGGAGAGGTATCCGCCGATGCGGATGAGGGATTTGTCAAACAAAACAAACTTATCAGCGAAAAAATTTATACCCTCGACAAGAATCTGAAAATAAAGGAAATTCCACTCAACTATGACCAAGCAGACAAAATATTTTTAAAAGCCAGAGATGAGGCGCATAGATTTGCCAATTCTTATAGAAAAAAACAGATGAGCCAAGAACGAAAGTAAATTCAAGCAAAAAGACTAAGAATGACCACAAAAATGGTCATTTTTTTTATAGCTCGAAATTTGACAGAAAAAAAATTCTGGATATAATAAAGACAGTTTAAAAGTTTTAGACACTTACAAAAAACAATCATGAGCAATAACATCAAAGAGATTCTCACCCAACAACTGCAAGAGGCTAAAGACAATAACAAGCAAGAAGACGTACAAAGACTGGAAGAATTACTCAAAAGTTTAGAAAATCAGAACCAAGAGCATCAAGAAGAGATGGTTGAAGTTACAAACAAAGAAAATATCCAAAAAAATATAAAAGTAGAAAATTTAAAGAACCAACTTGAGGATAAACCAGAAGATATTAAGCAAGAAAATATTAAAGAAAATACAGAAGAAATGATAGAACAATGAAAAACAAGATTAAAAACGACAATTGAAAGATATACCAGCAAAATCAAAGAATTGAAAAGTGCCAACGAAAGCGAAAAAGCAAAAGTACAAAAAGAACTAGAAGATATTAAAGCAACATTAAAAAAAGAAAAAGAAAATTACGAACAAGCCAAAAGTTTCTTTATCGGAAAAACAGAGTACAAACCAGAAAATCTCGAAAGAATTTCCACAAGATGGATAAGGTTTGGAAAAAAAGAGAAAAAATGATGAGTAGTGACTCGTACATTTACCGAAAGACTACAGTTTTCAACTATAAGAAGAAGAAGAACTATTAACAAATTAATAAAAAAATTCAATAAAATAGGCGATAATCCACAAAAAGGAGTAAGATTTATATCAGGATTTGATAGCGAAAGATTTCTCCGTTATACAGGTGTAAATATGAGTATATGAATAGATAAATTATGAACATGAATGGGAATGAAAATAAATGCAAAGGATTTTCATCAACAATTTTCATGGGGTAAAAAAAATATTTTTGCAGTATTAGATACATGAGAAAAAACAGAGGAAGAAGAAAAGATAATCGACGCTATCAAAAAAAGGATCAACTATTATGGTTACGCATATGCTAGACAAAGAGCAAGTGAATGGACAGATCCATTCCTTACAGCAGAAAAAGAAACGCCAAAAGAAGACAGAATAATCCAAATGGGCGATAACAGACTCGCTGCATAACATTTTTAACTTTTATCAAAAAAATTATGGAAAAGATTACCAACATCAAACAAGCAACAGATTACGTTTTTGCTCAACTTAAAGAAATCAATCCTGACGTAGAAAAAGACGACGTCTACGACACCATCATGGACGAAGTATTGGAATCTGTAGAATATGCTTTGACAGATGAAGACGTAAGATTTTTGGAAGAAAATGAAAAGAATCTGACCGCAATCGACGAATATCTCCAATCAAAAATACCAGACTACAAAGACCTTCTTTCTGATATCGTAGTCGATATGGTCAGCGATGAAATCATAGAAGAAGAATAAAAAAAAATATTTTATAGTCATTAAAAAAATAAGATGGCAAAATTTCAAAGCACATCAGCAATAAATAGGATCGAATCAGACTTAAATTCGATGCAATTAACCACATATACAGGCATCCTCCAAAGAAACGCTGATAATTTATTTGAATCACTCAATTCATCAAAAAACTTTTTTGTTGATCAAGATTTTATCAATAAAATCAATAAAATATACAACGATATAACGATAAAACAACAAGATTTAATAAACAAAGAAAACGAAATCCAGCACGAAAAAAATATCTGAGAAGAAGAAATAAGTAAAATATCATGAACATGAGGAAAATGATCATGAGGAAGATTAAATCAACTACAAAGCAAACTATCTGAAATAGAAAAAAATCTTAATCATATAAAAAAAACAATACCATTCATTAGTACAAGAAAAAAAGAATACGAAGGAATGATCCAAGAAATGAATAAATTTGATATCAATAGAGATCTTCCTGAGATGAAAAGTGATAAATATGAAACAAAAGCAGATTTGATGAAACCAAGCGAATCAGCAAAAGAATATGGATTATTCAATGAAGAAGGAAACAAAATAGATATGGCAAAGGATCTCTGGATAGATATTACTTTGGCAGATGGAAAAAAAGAAAATGTAAAAATAAAGGATTTAAAAATAAATACAACAACCGGAGAGATAGATGTAAGCAAGATACGCTTTGAAGATAGATCAGGAAAACCATACACACCAAAAGAATGATATGAATTTACCTTATATCCAGGAGCAATCATACCATCAGGATCAATAAATTTCATCCATAGTAAACCGCTTAAGATAGTTCGTGGAACAATTGGATCATTAGATACACAAGCACTTCGTGAAAAACAGGTAAATATTTACAATAAAACAGGCGGAAACAATATAGTACAAAACGCAATCACAGCAAACTACGACATGCTTATTGCTAGACTCGAAAGAGAAGCATTTTTCAAAGGACTTGAAAAAGCTGACGACCCAAAATTCAACAAACTTACTTCAGAACAAAAAGAAGATTTTTACCAAGCAGTTCGCAAGAGTTATTGGGAAAACACAGGCATTCCAAAAAAATGAACAGGTTTTTGACGAGCAAAAGATCTAGGAAATATAAATAATTTCAACAAAGGAGTATTATCGTTTTTGGAGCGAATAACATGAGAAAAACATGAATCAAACAAACCTGAATTTACCAAAAATGAAACAGCATATAAAAATTATATTCACAACAATCTCGAAGATCAGATTAAAAAATATTTTGAATGGAGATTAAATAAGGTATTTTCGGAAAATATAGATGGGAATATGTATATCAAATCACAGCTTACCAAATATTTGACAGATATTGAAAAACAAAAGATTGACGATGACGCAACACATACGAATATCTTGCATGATATTACACCAGAAGATGAAATGAAAAGCAGAAGAAGACGATCTATAGATATCAATGAACGTAGTTATGGAATAGGACGTAAAGACAAAAATTACTTAAGTTTTTTTGAATGATCAGATTCTAAAGTTGACATAAAAGATCAAACAGTAAATATAACTACGAACAATAGACCTGAAGACCTGAACAACGAAGAACCAATAAAATACGATATGAGCATGGAAGTTAGAAGACAACAAATACTCGTTAATGTAAAAATAGGAAAACAAAGAGAGATCAAACTCAAAGGAGGATCTCCAGAAGCTATAATAAAAAGAATTCTCCAATGTGAAGAAATCAAACATGGAAAAGTAAGAGCTCATGTAGTATATAATACCATCAAAGGACTTATCAAATCAGCAAAACAAAAAGATATTTCACTCAGCTATCGTGATCCAAATACAGGAAACATGATGGTTATAAAAATGGATGGAGACAATATAGTACTAGAGCAACAAGACAATCAAAGCAATTATTGAAATACATATAAAAGAAATACCACAGTGCTCTTTGATCATCAATATTTTGAGAATACTAACACATTTGATTCATATATGTGAGATGACAACAGAAAACTAAGAGTAGGTATTGATAAGCTTATGGGACATTTCAATTTAGCGATGAATGAATTATATTACCAAAAAAGACAAGCAACAGAAAGAAGATGGATGGGACTTAGAAGATCACATAATACAGCACAATTCCCTGTATCATTCCGAACAAGTCCTATAAAAAAAATATGCAACATTAGAAGAAATATGAATTTTGGGTTTACAACTTCTATCAACAGCAATGGAAAAACAGCTGCTATAGAGCTCAAAAAAAACAGATTTACGATACAAATGGCAGGACTCAAAAAGCCAATTACAGGAAAAGATTTATGAAAATTATTAAGATATAGAGTAGGTGGAGTACGTATTTTTGATGGAATGGAAAGAGATATTTGCATGGGCGTATACAAAAACTTGATAGAAAAAATGAGAACAAATACCAAAATAGCTCGCACAAGCTTCGGAGTAAAAGACCCCCTAACAGGAAAAATCTATATCCTCGACGAAGAAGGAAAGTTCTGATATATAACTGCAGAAGAAGCAGAAAGAAGAAATCCTATTAAGAAAAGAAATGCTGGAAAAATTATAAAAAAATGAATGATCATGGGAGGGCTTTTAGCCTGAGGAGTACTGACCTGAGGAATCATATCTACATGATTATTGGGACTAGGAATAGTAAATGGAGTAGGATTATGAACATATGTCTGAGATCACCGAGGAAAAAAGTTTGGTGTAGTTAAAACACTACCCGAATGAATGATGATGTGTGATGATAGCGAGACCAGAGAAATAATGAAAAATCCTTTTCTTATGGGAAGATTTATCAAAGCAATGAATGACAAACTATAAAAACAAACAATAATTTTTATTTTTTTATACTATCATTATGGAAAAATTTAGTAGATCAAACACACGAAAAACACGATGACATAAGATGAGAACTATAGTATCAATAGGATCTTTTACTCTAGGAGCAACACTTATGACAGGATGTGGCGGAAACAAAGAATCTGACTTAACAAAATTATCTAAGCAACATGATGCTGCTATAGAAAACGTAAAAACACAAGAAGAAGATCTGAAAGAAGCCAAAGAAGAACTGAAAGAAGCAGAAAAAGAAGTAGAAGAAGCAGAACAAGATCTAATTGATGCAAAAGAAGAACAGAAAAGAATAAAAACAGAACTTCAAAAAGCAAAAATAAATCCAGACAAATAACAAGAGTTTGCAAAAAAACAATAGAGCATGCTTTAGCCGCATGCTTTTTTTATACAGTAAACTATAGATGAGAATATCTTGTTTTCATGATCAAAATATCTAGGCTGAAAACAATCTTTATCCATAAGAATAAAAAAAATGATTGATACAGACGATTTTATTGAAAGACTCATCATCAAAGCTATCCCAGATATTGATGATAAAGGACTCGAAATGATGATAGAAGAAACCAAATCAGTACTCTACGACCGAGTAATGTCACACATTGTCAAAGAAATTGATGATAAAGATTGAGAAAAATTTTTTGATATGATAGAAACAAAATGAATCACACAGGAAGTAGCTGATTACCTCAAATCAAAGATACCTAATTTTTCAGAATTTTTAGAAAAGATATATAATGACTTTGAAACTATGTATCTCAAAGAATTTAAAAATTTTGAAGAAGAATTTCCTCCAGAAGAAGTAGAAGAAAAATAAATAACAGTGAATAGTCATTTCGACGAGTGAAACGAGGAGAAATCTACGCTATTTTACTAGAATTTATCGCTATGTTAGAAAGACAGATTATTTAATTCTTATCTCCTCTACTCTCGTAGCATATCCAACTTTTTCCAAGGCCAGATTCACTTCACGCAGGATCTGGTTTTTTTGTTTGAAAATCTGTATTTTGAGTGCTTGATCATCAGTTTTGAGAAATAGTGTTGAAAACTTTACATATCAATCAAGTCACGCTTCGCTTTTTTTAGAAAAAAGAAAAGCATTCACGGTATTTAGCACTAAAGCACCAACCATTTGATTTCCCATATGTTTATGGGCCAATGTTTTTCTAAGAGAATCAGATAACGATTTCATAGACACAAAGGTAAGCATCTTAGTTTGCAAAATCAAGCGGAATTGATATAAAAATAAATAGCCATCATTAGTACATATCTTATCTATTGCTTGGCAACTTTTTAGTCTATAGAACAAAAAGATGAAAAAAATACTCGCAGGGATTTTAATGCTAGCTTTTATAAGCAGCAGTTTTTCTTTTGCTAAAACATGTGAAAATCTTTCAAACTGCGTAAATAATGAATGTAAAACAGTAGCTGGAGAAGAAGTTTGTGTTGAAGTGAAAGAAGAAACAGTAGTTGATAAATGTGAAGAAGAAAATGATATTGGTCGAATCAGTCAATGAGAAAATAATTCTTGCCCTTCAGGATATGAACCAGCAGCCAGTGGATGTTGTAAACCGGCAAGTGAAAACATCACACCAACAAATGAAGCAAATTCTGTCATGGGAATCACCTGTAGCTCAGAACAACTCGTCAATGGACAATGCAAACTCAACATCTACGATACCCTAGGGATCAGAAAAAGCGTAAGAGACACAGACGATCCTACTTCTGTAGGACTTTTTGTACAGGATATTGTACTTTCAGCAACATTCTTTATTGGAACTTTAGTGACAATAGCGCTGATTGTTTCAGGACTTATGTTTATTTTTGCAGCAAGCTCAGGAAAAGATCCTGCTAATGCAAAAAAATGAATAATGTGATCGCTTATAGGATTGCTTATTGTAGCTTCCTCATATGTCATTATCAGACTTGTACAATACATTGCAAAAGGATTCTAACGAATCCAATGAAGAATTAAGAACTAACAATGAAAAATGTAGGAAACTATTTATTAAATAAAAAAAATACCAACATTATTCATTTTTCACTTTTCATTATTCATTACATTATGCATATCCACATAGTCAGCATATTCCCAGACATATTCAAAAGTTTCATCGAAACTTCGCTTATCAAAAAGGCTCAAGAAAAAAAAATTTTGAAGTTTAGTTTTACCAATCCAAGAGCATTTGCTCCCGATAGACACCAAAAGATAGACGACACTATTTATTGATGAGGAGCAGGATTACTCATGAAAGCAAAACCCGCTATCGACGCGGTAGAATCTATTATAAAAAAAATAAAGAGCAAAAAAACCAAAGTCCCCCTTGATAAAGGGGGGAAACAAAAGGGGGGATTTGAAAAAGACTTTCAGATTATCTTACCCTCTCCCTCAAAAGAAGTCTTTACCCAGAAGACTGCACATTCGCTAAGCGACAAAAAGCATATCATCTTCGTATGTACCAGATACGAAGGTATCGACTATCGTTTTGAGCAATATATGAAGAAAAAATACAAGAAACAATTCCAAAAGATTTCTCTCTGACAATTCATCACGCTCGGAGGTGAAATTCCAGCTATGACCATGATCGAAGCAATAACCAGACTCATCCCGGGAGTCATCAAAGAAGAAGCAAGTCGACAAGACGAAAGCTATAATATACAAAAAAATATGAACAATCTCGAATATCCGCAATACACTAAGCCAGAAGAAGTCCTTTGAATGAAAATTCCAAAAATTTTGATCAGCGGTCACCACAAAAACATTGATGAGCGAAGAGAAAAAAAAACTAAAAAATTAAAAAAATAGTCATTGCGAGGAGCATAGCGAGGAAGCAATCTTAAAAATCAATAACAAGATTGCTTCACTTCGTTCGCAATGACTAATAAAATATTTATTTTATCTATAAACATCATGAAAGAAGCTATCAAAAAAGAGCTAAATTTCTGCATTAAACTTCGAGAAGAACAAGGTGGATGTAGCTTTGGGAAATGAACGAAATGCGAGCAATGCGCAGCGATGTCTGTACTACGAAAGCTTTACAATTGAGAAGTTCTTGATGGACAGAAGCTAAGTTTAGAAGATCGAAAAGAAAAAATAAAATAAAAGTTCCTCCTTTACTGAAAGGAGGTGTCCGCCAAGGCGGACGGAGGATTTCGTGACTTTCGTAAAATCTCCCACCGTTCCGGTTCCCCCTCTTTCAAATAAAGAGGGAACATCATTTAGTTTGTAATGTATTAATGTTAGGACTACTCTATTTCTGAAGACTCGAAGCGGAAAAATGAATCGATGGTATCATCGAGATGATTGAGTTGTTCGAGAAAAAAAATCAGAAAATTCCTTTTGAATTGTTTATTTTCGGTTCATGAAGTAGAGAAACCAAAATACAAGAATTGGCAAGCATATATCCACAAATCCATTTTTTCTGACGAAAAAACATCGAAACTATCAAAAGATACGTAGAAAATTGTCAATTTTGTCTCATGCCATCAGAATGTTTAGAGACTTTCGGTCTTTCAGCATTGATAGCTATGAAACGATGATTACCAGTTATCTGATATGCCAGATGAGGACTCAAAGACTTCATTAGCGACGAACTAGACCTTACCAATCAACCATGAGCTACCACTAGTCAAAAACTCCATAACTTAATAAGTTCACTAATGGCCTCCTTGTCAAAGGAGGAGGTATCCGCCGATGCGGATGGAGGATTTGTAAAGACAAAAACAAACTTTAGTTTACATAATTATAGCAAAGATTCTCGAGTCGTTCGTTTCCACGCTCTCGCAGGGAAAGAAGTCAAAAAAATCATTATAGTGTCAGATTTTATCAATAGAATTTGAGGGATAGAGACCTACATCAATGATGTAAAAGAGTTGCTAGAACCACATGGATATGAAGTAGAATTGTGCGGATGAACAGTTCCCTCAGGACCGATAGGCAAACTCGTGAAATATTTAGGATTCATAACAGGAATGGGGAATTTCCGGGAGTCTATAAAGCTAAAACGCAAGATAAAAAAAATACAACCAGACCTTATCCGATACAATAGCGTCATGAGATATCTCTGACGAATGCCAATCCGAGCAAGCAAAAACAGCAGCGCAAAGAAACGGATGATGTTTCATGACCTTGGTTATTTTGCACCATTTCCTAGTAAATTGTTTCAAGAGAAAGAAATCAGGACACCATTCACGCTCCGTCACTTTTTACAGACTCAACCTACAAAAAATCCGATTAAAATCCTTGCTATGATAGGAAAATATATCTCTCTTTCTCTCATAAAAAACCAACTAAAAAAAAGGATGGATACGTTTTTGGTTCCATCATCATTTATGGAAAGCATCATCCATAAGTCCTACAAAGTAGAAGATGAAAACATAAAGATATTTCCACACTTCATCCAAGAGTAATTTTTCTTTACCACATAAAGGACGGTTTAAAACCGTCCCCTACAATTATAATACATACAATAGCCAATAACAAAGACACTACCGACATTCTTAATTCTTAATTTTTCATTCTTAATTGAATTTCGAGTCTATTCGAAATTTTTTAGGTCTTCACAGACCTTTCTAAAGGTACATGTTGCACATTTTTTTGCACTGGTTGTTCTTGGAAAATGAGTATGTTCCAATGGCTCGTTTTTGACGATATCACCATCTACGATAAATTGCTTTTGGTATTCCATATCATCTTTAAGTTTCTGGATGATATGATCTATATCTATTTTTTCTATTTTTCCGCCTATTTTATTGAGACTTGGAAGATACACTTCATATCATTCAATGTGGATGTCATCAAGAGTAGATCTAGATTTGAGAAGTGTTTTCAATGCGTAGATCTTGAGCTGTTCAGAAGTTCAATCAGTATCAATTTTTTCTTGTCCAGTTTTTCGATCAATGATAAGATAATTATTATCAGAGAAAATTACACCAAAATCCGGAGCGGCCATTACATTAAGATTTTTTAATTCAGGAAGAGAAGAAAGATTGACCTTCATATTTTCAAAATCTTTTTTTCTTGGTTTTTCGACATAGACTGTTTTAGCAGTTTTGAAATAATGTTGGACAGTTTCATTCCAGTCGCTATTGAGAAAAGTATCAAAGTTATTGACTACTTTTTGGATAACATCTTCGAGTTTGTCATCAACATTTTCTCAATAATAATGCTCAGAAAGTCAAAATTTATGATCTCTATCATACGAGGTATAATCTCTTGTTTTTGATATTTCAAATTCATCTCTCATCTCTCATATGACACGGTCTTTGATAGCTTGTATAGCTTCTTCATCAAGTGATCAGTGTTTCAAAGCATTCAAATAATCAGAAAGCAAATGATGGGTCTTTTCTCCTACTCGCATATCCATGCTTTTAAGGTTTTTGAGCAACAATGTAGTAAGTCGCAATTCTTCATTAATATTTCTCAATGCGTGAGGATAATAGTTGAGATAATACTTTTTGTTGCAATATTCCAAAACCGTGATTCTCGTAGTTGACCATGTCAAAGTATGATGATAATTGTTTGCCATAATATATGATAAGAGAGTAAAAAGCGATTATGATAGTTGGTTTATACTAATACCAATATTCTTTTCAACGAAAAAGCCCTACAATAGTTTGCAGGGCATTTTTTATATTTTTGTCATTGCGATCCGCCTAAGCGGAGAAGCAATCTTGAAATATCATGTAGATTGCTTCGTCACTTCGTTCCTCGCAATGACTCTTTTTATTTAAAATTTCAAATTCAAAATTTAACATTCCACCGAAGGTGGTTTAGTCATCATATCATTGTTCTTCCAAAGTCGTACCTATCACCGCTTCATCTTGTGGAATATCGTTAGTAGGTTGAGCTTCTCTATTGATGTATACATACATAGGCAAAAGCATCGGAATTCTACCGATAATCTTTTCAATAAAATCTCAGAGATCATCTTTTATTTGTCTTAGATTGTCTTTGATATTCATACGCTTTTTTTGATGCTCATTATATTTTGCTCTAGCAAAATCTACGATTTGTGTATGGATAGTTTTTACTTCACTTGAATAAACAAAACCTCTAGATTCAATCTGGATATTTCCTACGAGTTCATTGCTCTTGGTGTCAATCTTGAAAATCAACGAAATGACTCCATTTTCTGCCATGATATGTCTTGCTTTGACAACATATTCTCATGACATATGTCCTTGTCCTTTTCCATCGATAAGAATAGTATCCAATTTAATTCTTTCATCGGAAACAAGAACAACATTATCATAGACTTCGATAATATGACCATTGGTATCTGGCATCAAAATTCTGTCATCAGGGATTCCCATATCAAGAGCTATTTTTTTGTGATCATATCTTTCTTCTGCTGGCATAAAATATGGCAAAAAGAACTCTGGTTTAAGGAGATTAAGGAAAAGCTTATGATCTTCGATTCCTCCATGTCATGAAGCATGAACATCCATTTCATTGTTAGTGATGAGATTTATTTCTTTGATAACAAGTTTATTGAGCATATTTTTCATAGCGCTTTCATTACCAGGAATAGTACTACTAGACATCAAGATAGTATCTCATTTTCTGAGTTTAACGATATTGTGTTCATCTCTAGCCATTCTTGTCAATGCAGCAAATTCTTCTCCTTGTGCTCATGTCGACAAGATAAGCACTTTATTTTCCGGCATGCTATTTATCTCATTGTCCAGTTTGCGTATATACTGCTTTGGTACAGTGATATATCACAATTGTTGACAGATTTCGACAAGGTTTACCATCGATCTTCCAGAAAGAAAAACGACTTTATTGTACCTGATAGCACTATTGATAATCTGAATAATTCTTCCGACATTGGTAGCGAACGTAGCAACAAAGATTCTTCATTCTACTCCCTTGATAATATCATCGAGTGTTTTTCCGATAACTTTTTCAGAGACTGATCGTCCAGCTTTTTTAGTTCAAAGACTATCTCCTATATATAATTTTACTCATTCTGTACCGATTCTTCATATTCTTGCCAAATCAGCTGGTTTGTCTACAGCCGGAGTATAGTCGATTTTGAAATCGGCAGAGTTGAAGATCAATCACTTTGGTGTATAGATAGACAACGCCATAGTTTCAGGGATATTGTGATTTACCAAAACAAATTCTATAGTAAAACATCACAATTTCAAAATATCACTTTCAGGATCGATAAGTTTATATTTGATTTTTGCAGCTTCTTTGGGATCATCAAACGTTTTCTTTACAATCCCCAAAGTAAGTGGTGTAGTATAAATCATAGGAAATCATAATTCAGGCAACATGTGTCTCAACGCTCAGATATGATCCAAATGTCCATGAGTAAGCAAAATTCATCTTATTTTGTGCTTATTTTTTTTAAGATAAGAAATATCAGGAATAATATAATCTGCTCACAATTCTTCATTAGCGGCAAATTCCATACCCGCATCGATAACAAGTAAATCGTTTTCGTATTCGACGAACATACATTGTCCTACTTGTTGCAATCAGAGTAAACTTCAGATTTTTACAGGTTTTTCTCCTTTTTTGATAAGTTTACGTGGATCATCGATAGCTGCTATTGGTTTTGCGTCTCTGTGACGAAGAAAAGCTTCAGAAGTCATTTTGTGGTTTGAAGCATGAGCTGGTTTTTTACCCTTATAAGGAGTTTTAGCATTGTTTTTTTTAGTGAAATCAATAGAGAGATTTCATTGCATAGGCGCAACTCAAGAAGAAACAGGCGCTTTTGGTGTTGGTGTTTTTGTTAATGGTGTTTGATTCATAATAATAATTAAGTATAAAATAATTGTAGATACAAAATGCAGAAATTATATAGGTAATAACCCATGCATCAAGCATCAAAGTTTTAGATAATAAAAGTAATATGATTGAAATATTGAAAACATTGAGAAAGACATGTAAAGAAAGGAACATTCCTATTATAAGTTTGGCGACAGAATCGTTTTTATGAAAACTGCTAAGAAAGCATAAACCAAAAATATGTTTAGAAATCTGAGGTGCAGTGTGATATAGTAGTATATATATGGGAGAAATATTAAATGCTTGGGGAGGAAAGATTACTTCATTTGAGATTTCATATCCTGCATACCAAGAAGGACTACAAAACACAAAAGAAAGTCATTGTTATAATATCATCAGCTATCCGTATGATGCAAACTACGCTCCTATCAAAAAATTGGTGAAGGGACCCATAGATTTTATATTTATAGATGGTCAGAAAAGCCAATATGGTGAATATATGGAAATCATAGAGAAAATAAGTTCACCAGATACGGTTATCTTGATAGATGATGTAATCAAATATCATAACAAGTTGTCTTCATTATACGAATATTTACAAAAAAAGCAAATGAAATATCAAATCCTGCAGCTAGAGCCAGATGATGGCGTAATGCTCATCCATGGATAATCGAAATATATCGCTTTTATCAGGAACGATAGTGAGCTTTCATCATGAGCGAAGCGAACTTTTATCTCTTCATCTTTTTCATTCATGGATAACCAAGAAATCATCAACAAAACCGTAGAATTTGTAAAAGTGACGTTAGCAGATGCAGAAGGATGACATGATCGACGACATATTTATAGAGTTTGGAAGACAGCAAAACATATTGCAGAAACAGAAAAAGGAGATCTGTTGATTATAGAACTATGAGCACTCCTCCACGATATCGCTGATGCAAAATTTTATAATGGTGATAGTACTATAGGTCCAAAAAAAGCAAAAGAATTTTTAGAATCGATGAATCTCAATCAGAATATCGTAAATCATGTAGAAAGTATAGTTAAAAATGTATCTTTTGGTGGAGGAAATCATCAACAAGATTTTTCATCAATCGAGCTAAATATTGTTCAAGATGCAGATAGATTGGATGCCTTATGAGCGATAGGAATCGCAAGAACATTTCATTACAACGGACATAAAAACAGAGAAATCTACAATCCAAATATTAAACCAAACCTACATATGACTAAAAACGAATATTACAAAAGTGAAGCACCGGCAATCAATCATTTTTATGAAAAACTCTTATTACTCAAAGATAGGATGAATACCCAAACAGGCAAAAAATTAGCAGAACATAGGCACGAATTTACGGAAAAATTCCTTGAAGAATTCTATCAAGAACGGGAAGGAAAGGTATAATTTTTTGTGAACATATTCAATCATTTTATCATTTTGTCACTTCATCGTTTTATCATGAGTGAAACGAGCCTTATTGTATCACAAAAACCCAATTTGGAAATAGGGAAATCCCCTATTTTTCATTTATTTTTATTTGGGTTTATATATACTCAAGTGACGTATTTTTTCGTAAAAGGAAAACTATTTAGAATTCGGCTTCTGAACTATGATTTGATTTAAGAAACTTAGCGTACGAACACTCATCATCCTTTATGGAGTATCATATTTTTTACAAAATAGTTTTTTTGTTGATCGAAAAAAAGTATATGCCGCAGAAAATCCAAGCACAACAAACCTTGTAGCGGTGTTCGTTGACAAAGATATCTATCAAGACATCAAAACAAATCTTGTCCGATATACCACAAAATACATTCAAAAAAAGATAGCTAATAGCAAAGCTATCGTCTTACCTATAGATATTACAACACTAAAAGCGCATGAGATTTCTCAGATACTGGAAAACATGTATTTTGAATGACTCAAAGACGAAAGTTCAAAACTCATAGGAACGATACTTATCGGTGATATACCGCTGCCTGTAGTAGAAAACAATGGATTCATATATCCAAGTATTTATCCGTATGTAGATTTTGAAGACCAACAGTTTATCTATGATAGCAACAAAAAATTTTTCGTTTACAATGATAATCCAAATGGCCAAGCAGAACTTTGGCATGGAATGATAAAGTTTGACACTACTGCACAATACAACGAGTTTTTTAACAAAGTAAAAGCATATTATACCAATCCGACGACATTTATCGACAAAGCGATCTGGTATGAAGATTTTATAGGAATCAAAAAATACTTTATTCCAGAAAATACTAAATATTACATCAATAGCATATTATTTTCAGAAGATATAGGATATCATAGATACAACAATCTTTTGTTGAATACACTGACAGAAGAACACAACAACGAGACATTCAGTCTGGGAAACAATCTTCAGAGCGATCTAGAAAATGTAGATGACCCAGACCTAAAAGCATATGCAGATGATATAGCTACAAGAAATGAATCAGCGACAGCATTGGCCGAACAATCAAGCTCAGAGATGCCAACGCTTACGCTAAAAAAATCTACAGAAGAAATGCTAAAATGATACGATGGACTTATAAGTTCACAATTTTTGGCAAAGATAAAAGACAATGTTGCTGGACTTGCAAGACGATATAAGACAAGCAATGGAGAGACATTTACGGAATATAGTTCACTCACTGACAAGATAGTACAAAAAGATAATCGGCTTTTGGGAGATACAGACAATGACGTATCACCGCTTCTCATACAAATAAATGATTTCTTAGAAAGCGGACTCAACACAAAAATAGAACAAGAAAAATATTATATGACGATACCGATCCCGGTAAGCAAATTAGAATTTGAAGGACAAAAAAAATGAATAGAACCACTGACAAAATGTATATGGAAGACATACAACTATTACGAAAACTATTTTTTTTGAAAAAATGCCAATCAGATAACAAGTGCTGAACAAACAAATATATTCAGGGGAACATTTCAAAACCTGACAACACTTTCTGGACAAAATATTACTAAGACAGGACAATCTATCTGATGATCGTACGATATTTTTTCTACACAAGTAGAAGCAAATAGATGATACAATATCAACAACACTCAGGAAGAAATAAACAAATACAACGAATTAAAAATAAACAAGCAAGAGCTCCGAGGAAAAAAATGTATGGCTCATTTGTTTGGAAGTTGTATTCGACGAAAAAAACAACGAGAAGCTGACGATTCAGCTAATAAAAACAAATGTAAGATAGATGATGAAGAAAAACAATGAGGTTGTGAGACTTTGACAGGGTTTACCCAAAGGATTCGAGGATGAGCATCTCCGATGAACATAGATTCAACAACAAAAGAACTCAACAACTATAATTACAAAAACGCAATATTTCCTTTGTATGATATTGCAGGATCAAAGAAAATCGAGACATGAGAAATAGAAGCAAATTCATATCAATGAGCAATCAAATACACGAATATGATTCAGAGAAATTTTGGTTTGAATGAAAAACAAGAATCTGCTAATAGTATAAGCTATCTCATCAGCAATCCCAAAGCAAACGGAATCGATATAAAATTTACCAATCAGTATCCTATTGGAAATTTAGAGGATCCAACACGAATATATAATACACCGCAAACATATACACAAAACAATTTCTTTACGCTATTCCCCAACACTAACTACCACATAATAAACGGCGGAAAAGCAGTGATCTACAACGTAAATTATGGAAATGATAATTGCTGAGGAAAAGGAGTGATCTATAGATACAAAACCATCGATTCAAGAGTAAAAAATATTTCACCAACACGAAATCAAATCTCTGATTCAGAATTTTATAAATTCAAAGATGATGCTGATCTCAATGTGTTTTACACCAATGTCATGACAAATCTCGCTGAGACAAAACTAGATATTTCCAAGAAAAATATTGAGTTTAACGGAGCAAGTGCTAACGATCTAACGGGAGTACTCTCAAATCTCAGACAAATAAAGATAATGATTGCATCAGGAAACAATGGAATACAATCAATCTTATCTTTTAATCCGCTCTTGTTAGCAGGATACACTTCAGCACAAATAAACAACAAAGCCGCTGAACGAAGTAATAACAATCTCAATCCTGCAAAGATGACAGAACTAACAAATAGGATAAAGAAAACAAACGAAGGATTAGAATCACTGACAAACTTCATGAATGGAATAAGCATAAACACCACGTCATTAGCATTCAACGACATTATCCAATCAGAAGCATTCAAAAAACAAAAAGTAGAAATATTGGACACACGAAAAACCAATATCACGCAAAATCTAGATTACATTACCAATAATATAAACGCACTTAAATATACTTTTACGCTCGCACAAAGCACATACAATAGCATAAGTAATTTCAATAATAGTTTAGTAACACTCCAAGCGATACAAGCACAAAGAGCAGCAATCAATGGACTCGTTGCTTGTCTACCAAATTTTTGTGGATGTGATGCTAATCATTACAAAACAATATGTGACGTATTAGACAATGTAATACAGACATTACAAAGTGACCTTGCGGGAACAGGACTCAACCAGAAAATCGACAAAATAGCATCGTATCAAGGGAACAATAATGGAACACGAATGACAATACAGCCATTTGTGGAGATCAACCAATCATTTTCTCCAGCAGAGATAGCAAACGAAATAATTGCTATCAAAACGACAATGAATACTTTTGATGTCTCAAACGATCCTGACAAGACAGAAACAAACAAAGGAATAAATCTGACAACACAAGATAGACCGATCGACAACATCAGAAACATAA
>JAEHHG010000062.1 GCA_019248075.1 Candidatus Gracilibacteria bacterium S5_H10
GTCTCTTTTATGACGTTTAAAAAACATCTTACTGAGCAATATATAAATGTCTTTGAAACACAAAAACCTCTTGGTACTTCTCTTAAGGATTTATGAATTTCTATGACATGAGCTACTGTCGTAGATGTAAAATTTAATCAAAAATCATGGCGAGCAAGCTTGTTGTCAGATGTCTGACCTTTGTTTATCTTTTTTGTTATTCTTATGCTTGTCTTTAAATTTGCTATGCCAAAGAGCGGTTGAGGTGGATTTCCTTTTGCTGTGAAAGCAGGTAAATTGAATACATCCAAAAGTATGAAAACAAAATTTTCTGATGTTGCTGGAATGGATGAAGTGAAGATGGAACTTTCAGAAATTGTCGATTATCTAAAAAATCCTCTTAAATATCACAAGGTTTGAGCAAGACATCCTAAAGGAGTTCTTTTATATGGACAGCCAGGATCTGGAAAGACGTTGCTTGCAAGAGCAGTCGCATGAGAATCAAATGTTCCGTTCTTTTCTGTTTCTTGATCTGAATTCATGGAAATGCTTGTAGGTATGTGAGCTGCAAAAGTCAGAGAATTGTTCTGAAAAGCTAAAGCGGCGGGAAGAGCTATTATTTTTATCGATGAAATAGATGCTATCGGAAAAAGAAGAGGTACCTGATATACATGAGGACATCAAGAACAAGAACAGACATTAAATCAGATTCTTACGGAAATGGATTGATTTGATAATATGACGAACATTATTGTTATCGCTGCGACCAATAGGCCTGATGTCTTGGATCCTGCTTTGCTTAGAGCATGAAGATTCGATAGAAAGGTGTATGTTTCAGAGCCTACTTATGAAGAAAGATTGCTGATTTTTGGTTATTATCTTAAAGGCAAAAAACTTGATGCATCAGTCAATGTTCCTTCGTTGGCTAAAAGAACAAGTGGATTGGTTGGTGCTGATATCGAAAATATTGTGAATGAAGCAGCGCTCAAAGAAGCTAAAGAAAATAGAAATATTCTTGATCAGTGAGATTTTGAATATGCATTAGAAAAAGTAATTATGTGACCTGAAAAAAAAGTGAAATGACTGCAACAGCAAGAAAAGACAATCATAGCATTTCACGAACTTTGACATGCGATAACCTCTCATCTGTTGCCTCATGCTGATCCTGTAGAAAAGATATCTATTGTCCGCAGAGGTCATGCTTTGTGAGTTACATGGATTATGCCAAATGAAGATATGTATCTTAACTCCAAAATAAAATTTTTGGATGAAGTGACCTCTTTGCTTTGATGAAGAGCTGCTGAAGAAGTATTTTTTGGCTCAGATAATATTACTACATGAGCGTCCAATGACTTTGAAAAAGCGACAAATATCATTAATAATATGATCATAAAATATGGTATGGATAAAGATCTTTGAACTGTAGCGTATCTAGAAAATGAAAAAAATGAATATGCTATGTTTAGATGATATAGTGAAAAAACTGCACAAATCATAGACGAGAAAATTAAAAAATATATGTCTGATTGTTATGAACAAGCAAAATCAATTATCATAAAAAACAAAAAATTGATAGAAAAGCTTTCGCTTGTACTCTTAGAAAAAGAATATCTTTCCAAAGAGGAATTTGAATCAATGGTTACAAAATTCATCTCATCAAAAACTAAATGAACTAAATCTTAATATATAGAAATGCTTTATATTTTATATTCCATCATGGTAAAAAATGCATATGTGCTAGATCGATATACTAACAAAAATGTTTTAGTTACTTGAGTAAATGATACTGTTTTTGCTACATTAAAAGCATGAGATAAGATCGTCTATTCTTCTACTGATCAAACGTGAACAAACAAAAAGACTATTTGAACATATCTTGGTCATGAAATAGTGACCGATAGACAAGGTGTTTTTGAAAAAAAACTTGAAGG
>JAEHHG010000063.1 GCA_019248075.1 Candidatus Gracilibacteria bacterium S5_H10
AAAAATATATCGCATGATCCAACCAAAAGAGTGTATGAGGATTTGAGCTTTCTCCGAAACAGACAATCATCACCTGAGGAATATTTACGATTGGAAACGATGACATTATCTGTCCGTAATGATTTGAGCGTGTAGTTGGTGTTGATATATCATTCGTGAGCTACGCCGGTGCTTACTATTTCGTTTGTTATATTTCTCCATAAAACAATTTCACCTACTGGCGCACTTATATCTCAAAGATTTTGTGTTCCTGCAACGGTTTGATTTGATCGTGGTGATGACTTTTTGTATAAGGTAAACGATGTTTGCTGATTGCTATTTAGTTCTTCTTGTGTGATAGTCAATGTCGCTAATTGTAGATATAATCGCTGTCTTGGCAGATCTTTAAGTGAAACGTTTATCTTTTCTTGTCCTGGATTGAAATGTTCTACTGCCAGAATACTATCGCCGAGTTCAAGATTGATAGGTTTCTTTACTGTGTTTCCATCTATGGTTAGCAATCACTTTTTGTATTCTGTATTTTGTGGTAAGATGAGAATGTATTTTGATTTTTTTGTCATTCATAAGAAATCTCGGAAACTACTTGGTGTATCTTTTTCGTCTATTTTGTCGCTTACTTTGATAATATATCCATCAACTGTTTCTCCTAATGTTTTACTGTTTTTTCGTGATATTTGTAATGTATCAAATGATTGTCCGTCGGTTTTGAATGCTTTTGGTTCTTTGTTTTTGTCTACGAGCTTGATCGTGATGTCATTGATAGTAGTATATCCGTATGCATCACTTTTTTCTCTTATTTGGTCCAAAGTCTTGATATATCGTTGCTGAGGATTTAGTATGTTTCCACGATGTTCATTTTCATAACTATACAGTTTGGTATAATATGTCGTAAGTTCGTTGCTTCCTCTAGAAAAATGTTCTGTCTCTTGGTGTGCGTATTTGATGTAAATCGTATTGGAATCGTACATCAGAATGTCAGAAAGTTTATCATTGTTGAGATCTATATTTGTCGTATATGTTTCTTGAACTTTTTGTACGTGATCGCTTGATACGACTGTGCTTACCATATCTTTAGTGTCACCACTATATGATTCAACAAAAACTCCATTTACATATGCAGAGATATCTGGACTGTAGTTACTTTCGCTGCTGCTTGAACAATTTGTACATCATGTTGTTGTCTGTGCAATCAATGGCATGTCGTTGTATGCTATCAATGCAGTATCGATTTTTTCTTTGGTTGTCTCTAGATATTCTTTGGATTTTTTGTATGTCGATGCAGACATGTTAAGTTTTTCCGGACCGTCATTATTTACTGCATCGAGATATCATTGAACCATTCCTTGATTGAGCGTAAGATAGGTCTTTGTAGGATCTTCTTGTGACTGTAAAATATTTTTTGTGTGAGTATCTATCGTCAATAATGGAGTAGTGAGACTTGCTGAAAATGTTTGCTCAGCGACTAATACGTTGGTATCGCTTTTCATATTTTCAATAAATTTATCGTAATCTTTTATCTCTTTTTGCATGTCTTGATTTTCTTTGATCTTTTCGTTGATGATAGACTTCGCTGTCTGTTCAACTTGCTGGATTTGTTTCGTAGCTGGAAGTATTGTTGATGTGTTTTCTACTGTAGCCAAGATAGTTTTGACTCTATCATTCATTGTTTTGTCGGTAAGTGTACTGTTTTGGAACATCGTTAATCATTGTTTGAGCTCATTATATGCAGTTTCATAGTCTATCATCTCTGTTGTTTCTGTTGGTGTTGTATAATTGAGATAGATGCTTTGATCGAGTTCTTCAATAGGGTTCAGTATTCCTGTTGCTAGAGGATTGATGATCTCTCCTGTTGTCGTACTGATA
>JAEHHG010000064.1 GCA_019248075.1 Candidatus Gracilibacteria bacterium S5_H10
CTTTTTAAGTAGCTTTTGTTCTATACATTCCCTTATAAATCCTCTAACCTTTTGAGGTGTTACATCGAACTTCTTAGCTATATAGCTTGTAGTAGCTAAATCAGTTCCGTAAGACTTCTTAAGCATTGAGTTTTGAGATTGATGTCTTATAATAAAAAAGAACATCTTAGCATCAAGATTAGATTTAATTATTGTTTCACCAATTGTTGATAAATCGTTGTATTTCATATTTTTCATTCCTTGTGTATTTGCCAAATTAATTTGATAAACTACAAGTCTAGCTTCTGCTGCTTGAGTCACTTCACCTTTTGAATTTGTAACTTCTTTTAAGTTAGTAATTCGACTTTTTTCGATATACTGATGGTCTAAGTATTTTTCCATTCTCGTTCTCCTAATATTTTTTTAGTCATCAATATTATAACAAATGGAAACTTACAGTTTCGTTAATTGAATTTAAAAAAGGAAACTATGGAACACTTTTTTGACAAAATTTTGATATAAAAATTGTCTCGTGGTTTCGCTTTTTAAATTAAATAAATTCTCGATAATATGGTATCTGACATAGTGTTTTTGCATATAAAAAATCTCGTAGCTCTATAGAGTAAAGTAATAATATATAGTAATGATTAAAACAAAAACAACCCTCACCCTCAAACCACAACGGGCGCCAATGAGAAATTTCTTTTGTGTAGCGTAGCGGAACAAAAAAATTTCGAGAGCAGTGCACAGTTGTGGTTTGCATAAGCATCTGCAAGATATTAAAAAATAAATACCTAAGCTTGATGGTTTTTAATTAGCGCCAGATAGATATATTAAGGTAGATACAACAGCTGAAATTATTATTGCTGATATAAGTACCTTATTGTATGAGTTCTTCTTATCTGGCGCTTTAGAAGTTGATTCTTGAAATACAGAACATAAGTCATCTAACATGCTATTTTCTAAAGTGTTATTATCTATAATAGCGCCAGATAGAGATGTGTCTGGTTTATTAATAACTGGCGCTTTTTGATGTTTAAAAGATCTGTGTTTGTCTTTCATTCTAAATTCTTGTTTGTTCATTTATTGTCCTTATTAGTTTATCAACTAGAGTTCCATATGAATCAGCTGATTGTTCTCCATTTGTTCCATCTTTTTTAACTTTTTTAAGTTTTGCAACTAATCCTTTATTAAAGTAATCAAATGAAAATTCATATATCCAGCATTTATTTCCTCTATACATAACTCTATCTCCAATTTCAATATTTGCTTCTTTTTTTAAAAATTCAATATAATTATATTTTAATATTTTTTTTTGAATATTAACTATATCAATTTGCTTAGATAGTTCTTTAGCTTTTGTATCTAGCATATCCATTTGTTCTTTATAAATCTCATGATTCATTTATTATCCTTTTTGAAATATATTTTAATGGTTGCAAACTCTTGAATCTCACCATCTACAAAAGAATTTCCTTGTTCTGTAATATATCCAAAGTCTATTTTTTCTACATTTTGTTTAAAAAGATTTAAGTCTAATTCTTCTGAATGTTGCTTGAATGTCATTCTTAATGCATTTTTTATTTTTCTTTTCATTTATTTTTCCTTTTTTCTAAATAGTTCACTAGCTTTTTTAAATCTTTTATGTAAATAAAGCTTACTTATTTCATCTTCTCTAATAATAAATCCATAAGTTAACTCATTTTTGCTTTTTTTTATATCTTTTAAAAACATTACAAGCATTCCAGTATTGCTTGTTCCAATTTTAAGTACCGTACATTTTGTTTTAGCATAAGTTATTTTGTCTCCA
>JAEHHG010000065.1 GCA_019248075.1 Candidatus Gracilibacteria bacterium S5_H10
GAGGAAGTAATCGGCTTTTCAATGGAAGTAAGTTGCTACGACGATTTGGTTGTCGATGTTCACGGAGTTAATAACGATTAATAGCATTGTTATGGCACACTTAATCAGATCGGGTATTGCTAAATATACCCCGAAAACACGGGATTTTCAGGACAGGCGACATCAACATTTGGAATCATTCATGCGAAGATTTCGTGAGAGGATTTAAAGAAGAGCTGGAAGATCGCTGCCATATCAACAATTTATGCGCTCAGGCAACAGCATATCACTATTATACGAATGATTGGGCAATCGATGAAAAAATGCGCTTTTACGTGGATTATTACCGCAAAGAGTTTGACAAATTTCGTAAGCGCAAACACAACACACATGCAGATTATCTCGCATATATCCGCAAAAATAATTCATTCGACTATGAAGAATCTGAGCGGCTTAGTCTTATTAGTCCCGAAGTATGGCAGTATGGGCGTTCAGGTGGTTGGTTATCGGTTTGCAATCGTGATATTCTCGAAAACTGCTCGTTTGATGGTATCTGCACCAGCTATTTTATCAATCACGACAATGATAAATTAAACGAAGAACTGCAGGGATATCGGATTTTTTACGAAAGACAAGCCGGGTCTCATTCGTGAAATGAAAGATTTTATTTCCGGATGGGAAGAAACGCAAAAAGCAGTTCAGCACTACGTCGATAGGATTGAAGAGGCCGTCAAACATTTCAAAGAAACTTTACTCGAAAATCTTTCATACGAAATTTCTGAATACATATCCGAAAACAGCGATGCCGCAAATTGCGCAATTACACCAACGGGTGAATTAATTAAAACAAGCCTGGGCGTTACAGTACCGGCGTTGGAATTCAGGGCTGCTTTTACCCGGCTTATGGATGAATTAAAAACACATAGCCCGGGCGAAACAGTAAATTTCCGATGCAGGGTTGGTAATTATATCACCGAATACGCAAAAATAAATGATGATGATATTGTTGTGAAGGCTGGTTGTCACCGGTTTTCTATCAAACAAGTCAGAACTGCATTGGCCGAAGCTGTTTAACCCTATAATAGCAATTTCAAAAACTGGAAAATTTTGCGAAGAGTGGCAGCCGGCCTTCGTTAACCCTGCCGAAAAATTAAAACCAAATGAAAACTACCGACATTAACCGAATGCTGAAACTCACAAAAGGCAGCGCATTGCCAATCGTGGACCAAACCGCCTTAATCCGCGATGGATGGGCAATTGCCGACAATTTTGAAATCCGGCTTTCCGTGAAAACGGATATAAAGGGCGAGGGAGTTATTGACCTCACTCCGCTATCGAAAATTAAGGGCGGTTATGACAGTGCCGAGATCCGCGATGGCTTTCTCTTCGTAAAAAAGGGCAATGCAATAAGCAAATTTGCATTGGCTGGTGAGGCTAAAGATTTTCCCGAAGAAAAACCATGCAATGTTTACCTGGGCCATCTTTCGCCATCAGATAGCGAAGCCATAAAATCACTCGTTCAATTTACCTTGAGTGATGATTTACGGCCTGCAATGACCGGTGTTTATATCGGCGAAAAAAA
>JAEHHG010000066.1 GCA_019248075.1 Candidatus Gracilibacteria bacterium S5_H10
TTTTTTGGACCGTTCTTATAACAATTTTTACATTAAAGTCAATCTTTAAAGACAAACTGAATAAGGGTTGCATTTTTTTTTGGACAACAATAGATTCATTCCGATATTCTATCATTTTATTTTTTGATTCTTCTCATGGGAATTACTGAATTTTTAGCAACATATATCACTGCATTTATACAACAGACCTGACATATCACAATATTTCTTGGAATGATGATGGAAAGTATGATTTTTCCTATACCCAGTGAAGCTATTATGCCGTTTGCAGGATTCCTCGTCGCTATGAAACATTTTAGCCTTCGAAGTGTTATCGTTGTCAGTACGGCATGAAGCATAATTGGATCACTGTTATCTTATGTAATCTGATATTATGGAGGGAAACCGTTCATTAGAAAATTCTGAAAATATTTTCTTTTGGATGAAGAAGAATTAGAATCAACCGAACATTTTTTCAAAAAAAAATGACATATCACGATATTGATCAGCAGGTTTATCCCTGTTGTCAGACATCTTATCTCTCTTCCTGCATGAATGGGAAAAATGAATCTAGTGTTGTCCAAAAAAAATGCAACCCTTATTCAGTTTGTCTTTAAAGATTGACTTTAATGTAAAAATTGTTATAAGAACGGTCCAAAAAAACAAAAAACCAAAAACCAATGAAAGATGCAAGCAAAAAATTTGTTTGCCCGTATTGCAGGGCTATAATAAGCAATCATGATGGAGAGATTCGTCTCTTTATGGACAATCCCTCAGCACAGGAAGTAGGTATTATTCATGTAAATTTAAATATTGAAATCGGTACCTATACAATAAAACTTTCTCAGGAAGTCAGAGAATGGACTCCTGGAGATAGACTCATAATCTCTTGTCCGGATTGCAGAAAAAATCTGCAATATGGTAACGACGAATCCCGTACATTTTTACACATTTGTTATGAAAATAGCGAACCTGATTTGCAGGTTGTGTTAAGTACAATTATTGGAGAACGTTACCTTGCTTTGCGTGATACGCAAGGCAAAATGTTACAAGAAACGGAATAATAAACAAGAAAAACTAAAAAAACTATGAGTACAGCATTTTTTTGTCCACATTGCGGCCAAAGAATAGATGAAGATGGATATATTCGTCTTTATACTACCAACAAAAGAACAGGAGAAATTGGTGTTATTCTTCTAAGTACCCTTGGTACGTATGAAGTAAAAAAATCTCCTTTATTAGGATGGATAAAAGATGATCTTTTAATCCTTTCCTGCGAAAAGAATAAGTGTAAGTTGAATCTTGAAAAAGATGAAACAAGCGCTTTTATTCTTATGTCAAAGGATGGAGAACAATCAACAATCAAGTTTAGTGCTTTGGTTGATTGTCGCTCTGCTTACAAATTTGATGGTAAGATCGATGAAGATTATTACATCGAACGTTTCGGGAAAAAAGACGGTTCTGTTTCTACAGACATTCCGGAACGCTTCACTTGGTAAAAAATTTATTTGATCGGGAATTATGTATTCCCGATTTTTTTTGTTATT
>JAEHHG010000067.1 GCA_019248075.1 Candidatus Gracilibacteria bacterium S5_H10
TGGATCATGATGAGAGGAAAATAAAATGGATACAAGTAAGTTTGCGTTATTTTTTTGTCGTTCTATATCATCTGCGAAAGGGTTTTTTAGCTTTTTGTGGTTTCTGTCATGTCGTTTTGTGGAAATCGTTGTATGTCTTTTTGTGTGGTATATATTGATGAATATCTACATCCGCTTTTTCGATAATAAAAACAGGAAGTTCACATGGAGGCAATTCTTCTGGAGGAGAAAATGTAGAGAGTATTTGGTCAGCGATAGCGACCACGGAGAATTTTTTGCCAGCGATATCAGCTAAGGATAGGTTTGGACCTTGTTCATGTAGCAGAATCTCTTCATGATTTTTATCTTCGTGACGTGGTGTTCCTATGATCAGGATATTTTTATCAGGAGCATGTAATGATGATAAGGCATGTAAAATTTCTTTAGCAGTAGAATGCATAGCATCAATAATTAATATTGGTTTTTGATTGGCTTCTTGTTGATTTTTGAGTTCTGCAATTTCTTCATCAGAGCAAATACGTGGTTTCCAAATTCCGTTCTCATCTTTGAAAAAACGGATGTTCGTCATTTTTTCGGAATGATGCAAAAGGAGAAGATAAACTAACTTTCGAATACGGACAAACACAATCGCTCAATGCGATCATCCAATCTATCGATGCAGAAAATTGTACATTGAAAGAATATGGCATCGTGAAAAAATGATCAGAAATATATAAAGTTGTTGTAAGTGAATTTAGAGGAGCAAATCCCATAAAACTAAAAAACGAACATGCTTTTTGGATGTCTGTATATTTGGTGACGATGTCTATTTTCTGGAAATTTTGGTTGATCGAAAAATAGATGTCTCCAAAACTTTTTGGATCTCCTGGAAACTCTTTGAGAGAAAGAATCAAAATAGTATGATCTTCGAGAATTTTTCTGGCAAGCAATGCATCATTTACGCAGATTACCATTTCAATCGTGGTCTTCTCATTCTTCTCTTGTTTGATACCATTTACACTAAAAGTCATCACAAAAATATTAGGTAAAAAGCCATAATTTGCTCTGAGTTTATGCTTTTATATTGAAATTTCAAAAAAAATCAATATATAGGCGTACGAAAATATTGCAGAATTCATACTTCGTGATTCAGAAAATTTTATACCGCATGCACAAACAAAATAGATAACCACAACACTCAGTATAAAGGACGGAAATATCCCGTGTCCTTTTTTCTTCTACATAAATGATAAATGAAAGTTCTCCCTATCAAGGATTCTCAAAGTATATTCTGTTTTACTTACATAATCACAAAAAAACATGAAAAAACTTCTCCGGACCCTCGTGGTCATCATCCTTCTTGTCGGCGTAGGATTTGTCTACCTCGTAAAGAATCCAGAACTCCCAATTTCTCAAAAAATTCTAACTACTATCGGTATCGATATGACCAGCAACGGTAAACAAAAAGCTATCGATCCCAACTGCATCAGCTACTTCGACGGC
>JAEHHG010000068.1 GCA_019248075.1 Candidatus Gracilibacteria bacterium S5_H10
TACAAACGCGGGTTTTTTGTGTTTTTAATTTACGTGATTCATAATGAAATTACTTTTAAAGGTTCATTAGTAAATGTATCAATAGGTTCTAGGATGATTCCTATTGATTGACCTCTCGATACTGAGCTTGCATATGCAAAATAAATAGGGAATGGACCAGGATAATCCATGTTAGGATTTCTTAGCAGGTGCTTCGCTCCGATGTATTGATCGTGATTAAGTATTTCGAGGCATTCGCCTGGATGAAAAAATAAACTGGCTTTATAACTCATGATGTTAGTTGTTTTATCTGAATTGTTGAAAGTTCATGGCCAATAACATGCACCAGGGATTCGATTTTTTTGATCTGCTTTTCGCGGGCTTTGGCTGAGCTTTTGTAGTTGTCGCAAACTATGAGGCTGAACCATGCCCGCGTAAAGCCTGAATAACCGGCCATAGAAGATATTGTGAATGGATATTCGTTGAAGAAATCGGCAATGTTGATTATGCCGGGTAGTATTGAGCAAAGAAAATCAAAAGACTCTCTTTGTTACTCATGCGAAAATGAGATAAAAATTGGTAGAGTCAAATCTATTGAAAGCACAATTCAATATGATCTTGTATTTCAGCATTCCCATGCTTATGCTGATGATGGAATGAACACTAATGTACACAATATATTGAAAGCAATAGACAATCCGGAGGCTGAAACAAAAGGAGTTATTTACTTAAGACAAAGCTTTGGCAGCAATGGGAAATATTACAAAATTGACAATAGATTAATCGAGCCTTTAGGGAATCTATTCTCTTATCTTGATAGTTGTTTCCTTAAAATTAAGGAACAAAAAGATCGCATACCAGAAGAAGCAAGAATTGCTGTAAAGACTGAAAAAGATACAATATTCAACGATGGGATAAAGTTTGGCAGAAACTTATTGGTACAATTAAATACAGGAGATGTGTCAATTAGCGACTTTGAGAAAAATTACTCCTATGTAGTAAACTCGTCAAACTCTAATAAAAAATAGCGCATAGCCGGAGTTATGACCCGTTGCGGCTTGCGCGTTGGACTTTTGCGGCAATGGGTTCATAACCAATTGCTAAATACACATTTGATTAAAAATTAATCAACCACATGCTTAAACACAACGCCAAACTCCTGCTGAAATCCCTCGACGATAAGCACTTCATCTATTATCAAAACTCAAAAGCCATCATGCTCATACAGGTATTCCCGCACCTGGGCGAATCATCGGCCATCGATCAGCACGAATACTTCCAAAAATATTACGCCTACCACAATCACCCCTACATCGGGGCCATCACCAACCTTCACCGCACTTACTACCTGCTTGCCACTGTGCGCATATTCCCCGGCCTGGGCATCACCGAACCCCTCGATGTCGAAACCATGCAACCAAAGCTCAACCGCCTGGCCGATTGGTATCTTCACGCCTACCTCATTCCGGTATCTAAAGGCGAAACCCCAAACATCCCCGAAT
>JAEHHG010000069.1 GCA_019248075.1 Candidatus Gracilibacteria bacterium S5_H10
CTGATTGTAAGTTTTTTATTTCCACAATGGGCTGTTATGGATGATGACTGGTGGATATAACTAAGGAATGAAAAAATCTCAAAAATCTCTATATATTTACCCAAACAAAAAATTATCTTCGAAATAGCCTAGATCGATGATCTAGTATATATTCCAACACCTTACTAAAATCCTTACACGAGTGAAAATCTTACGGCGAAGCGGTATATGAAGCAGACAAAACAGCTAACGAATCAAATATTTCCGATCCAGAGACCTTCTTATGAGGAGAATATATTGCAAAGCAGGAAGCTAAGGAAGAGCAACAACCAACAACCTCATAAAGTACTTCATTTTTCTATCTACATCAGTATACTTATCATCATATTTTTATGAACAATATAATATTATGCTAAAATCACTTATCAAAAAAATTACGTTCTATGACAAACTGTATTTTCTATTGAAAGATAGTGTAATTTACCAGTTATGGAAAAGACTGATGGGACAACTGGCAAATACTATGTATGGATATCCATCAAGAAATTTTTTTGTGATCGGCGTAACGTGAACAAACGGAAAGACAACTACTGTAAATCTAATCCACAAAATATTGAATGATCATGTAGCAAAGACCGTTATGGTCAGCACAGCGAATATTAAGATTGGAAACAAAGACTTAGAAAACAATAAAAAAATGACCTCTCTTGATGTCTTTGATTTACAATCTATTCTCGCGACAGCAAAAGATTCGTGATGTAAGATAGCCGTACTTGAAGCATCATCACATGGATTGAATCAGTATAGATTTGAAGGTGTAGAATTTGATTTTGCAGTATTGACAAATATCACTCATGACCATCTAGATTTTCATGGAACATTTGAACGCTATGTAAAAGCAAAAGAAAAATTGTTCAGATATGTATTGAGCAACAAAAAGCAGAATAAATATGCAGCATTTCCTGCTGATGACAAAATAGGAAGACAACGATTTGAAGATATGCCGTTTGACAAAAAATTGAGTTATAGTATCATCGCATCCTCAAATCTAAAAGCGGAAAATATTCAAATATCATCCCATTGAACTACCTTTTCATTCACTTATCTAGGAAAGTCTTACGATATAACAACCAAATTAGTCGGTGAATTCAATGTCTATAATATCCTTGCAGCACTGAGTGTAGTATTGCAGATTTGAGTAAATATCAAACACGTAATCGCAACGATAGAACAGTTTGAAACCGTTACTGGACGCATGGAACAGATAGAGCACAACTGAGCTCACTATTTCGTGGATTTTGCACACACACCGGATGCACTAGAAAAGACCTTGGATTATTTGGACAAAATTAAATGAAATGGTAGACTCATAACTGTCTTCTGAGCAACAGGAAATAGAGACAAATTCAAAAGACCAATCATGGGAGAAATAGCAGATCAATACAGT
>JAEHHG010000070.1 GCA_019248075.1 Candidatus Gracilibacteria bacterium S5_H10
TGTATTATACATGAGGAAACAATCTTTCGTTTTTTTCTGGAAACACGATAACAGGAACTTTGAGATTGCCGCCAAAAAAACAGTACATGGATCACAAGAAAGTGATAATGCGATCCGGGCAGTACAGCGCGCGGATCGGCAAACGTAAACTGCGCTAGACCCTGGAAATACAGCGAGAAGTCCTGTTTCGTCATGACAAACCCGCTCGCCGTCCAGGAATTGCCCCAGCTCATCAAGTCTCCAAACAGGAACAGGAAGAGTATGAGGATTAGGAGCATATAATCCGCCGGAACTGAAATTTCGCGGATGGGGGAGCGGAACCTGCGGAACAGAAAGTACAGCAGCGGAACCGTAACGCCTACGCCAACGAGCCCAGCGCCGATCATATCTCTCGAGCTTTCCGGAACGATACTGATCGTAGGAAGAATGTCCAGATGCCCCAGTAGCAGTAATACCAATGAGATATGGAAGATGATCAGAAACACCCAGAACAGAGGCTTGTGGCGTCTGAGCTGCGGCATAGCGAACGTATCGTTTAGCGCGCTGACCCCGGGCGACTTTGTGGAGGGATATATCTTGAGCGAGTATGGGGCAGGGGGGGGCGCCAAGAATTTTAACAAGCCGCCAGATGATGCCTATGATGCAAAACAGGACGGCAAAATATAACATTGGAACAACAATCGCGTATTCGATTGCATTCAGAAAAGGCGATGCTGTTGCAGCGGCAGTCGCGCTGGAGGTCGCGTCGACAGCGGCTGTTGCGCTGGAGGTCGCATCTGCCGATTCCGATAGGATCAAAATCGCTTTCGACCAAAGCGAATCCACCGTCAATCCGGTCAGATGATATACCGCAGAAGCGGCAAGCAAAGATAATGCTTTAATCATACTTATCCCCTTTAAAACAGACCCGGACAAATCAGTCTCCTGGCAAAGCAAGAGCCTTTCTTTGTCGGGTCTTTGGATGATATATTAGTTTATGCGCTCGTTTTATTTTTTGCGTCTGACAAAGATGCGAATCAAGCCGGGCTCCTGCTGGACGTCGACGATTTCATGTCCGGTTGTTTTTGCCCAGGCGGGGAAGTCTGCGATGGAACCGGGATCGGTTGTGTGTACTTCGAGCACGTCACCGACGGCGACTTTGCCGATTTCCATGCTGATCTTCACGATCGGCATCGGGCAGGCAAGGCCTTTATAATCCAATGTTCTAACTGCGGTAATCTGTTCCATAATATTCTCCGTTCTATTTGATTAAATAAAGAATTGCACGGCGGTATCTTTCGCATCCGCAAGCATGGTTGCAACCCCGCAGACCTTCATGTTGGGATAGTCGATCATCTCTTCAAACTTGAATCCCATCAGATCCATGGACATTTCGCAAATGTTGATCTCTACGCCCAGAGCCGCGGCCGCTTCAAAC
>JAEHHG010000071.1 GCA_019248075.1 Candidatus Gracilibacteria bacterium S5_H10
CTTATCCCAAAACAGTTGTCTCCTGTTCATGAAATTTTCACTTTCACGTCTTTCATATCTTGTGTCATTCCTATTTTTATTTGGTTGCTTCCTGTGTAATCTACGGGTACTATTGTTTTATCAATATGTATGATGCTATAATTATTATATCATTCTAGTGTGTCTTTGATTCCATCATTAGCTTGTTCTATTATATCTTCATTGTTTGGTACACTCCATTGTGTTCCATATTCTTCTCGTTGATTATTCCGATTTTCTAAACTGTTTCCTACATCTTTGAGTGATCATACGACTACTGGACCAAGAGCGTTTTTAAATCCTACTTGTATATCAAATGGTTTTTTGAAAATCTGTTTTGCCCAGCATGCCATAGCTTTGATCCATGGTGATGAAGCTGTTTTTATATCAAAAATTAGCGCAGTACCGTTGGTATCTACTCATTCGCAGTTATCTATGTTTGCTTGAAGTGCCGCTGAACTTGATGTAGATTCAGCTGTCTCTATGAAAGCGTTTGTTGTTGCTACTTTGATGGTATTAGCGTTTTCTTGAGCAGTTTTTATCTGAGTGATAAAGGTCGGTGTAGTCTTTGATGAAACATAATCTTCTCCATCAGAGTTGATATATCCGACTTCATATCCTGTTGTATTATATACGGGAGTGATGAATTTCCCTTGATCTTTTCCTTCTGTCAAATAGGTGTTTGTTACCTGACTTATCTTTTGATTGATATCAAAGCTACTCTTGATCTCTGCTATGTCTCCCACTATGGTATCTTGTTGTAATCTTTCTGGCCAGGTAATGTTTTGATAGTATAAGAGTTTTGCTATCATATCTATTTTTTCATCTGTATTTGTTGGTAGTTCTTGTCCATAGATATATTTGGTGCCGTATCCATTTTGTAGTTTGTCTAAAAATGCTACTAGCTGATTTATTAAATAATCTGAAGAAAGAAGATTGTATTCATGGACGCTTGATTGAGGATTTGCCAGAGGATCTAGTTGTCACAAAAAATTAAACTGATTGCTCCATGATTGATATCGTTGATTTTTTTTGTCTTTTTGTGTTTGCAATGAAAGATTATATTCTGTTACTTTATTTCTCAAATATTCTTTTATTGCTTCTCTGATCTCTATCGGTGTTTTCAGAATCTGTGTATCGCCTACCGTTTTGTATATCTCTACTTCATAAAGGTTTGGATAGTTGAATCTTACGGTGTCTCATCCTATTCCTTGGAATGTTATGTTTCTGATGTTGTCGATCGGTCTATCTTGTGTTGTCAGATTTATTCCTTTGTTTGTTTCTGTCTTGTCAGGATCGTTTGAGACATCAAAAGTATTC
>JAEHHG010000072.1 GCA_019248075.1 Candidatus Gracilibacteria bacterium S5_H10
CAATCCAAAAATTTGTAGACGATGACCACGTACTTGTAAAGTGAGTTAATGAAGTGAAAAAAGCGGTTAAAGGAAAAGGCTTTGTAAAAAAAACACTTCCTGTCCATGTGTCTAACATGAAGTATTATTTGGAAGATAAAAAACAAGGCACTAAAATCATTATTGTGACTGATAAAAAATGAAAAAAAACAAGAGAAGCTGCTAAACTAAAGATTGCTCTTAAATAAATTACTTTTATTGTTTTTATATTTGATTTCATGAATACACAAGAAGCGTTCAATACCACTATTATCAAAAATCTCCAAAAACAGCTTGAAATAAAAAATATTAACGCTGTTCCAAAGATTGATAAAGTGATCGTTGCTATCGGAATAGGTTCTTTGGCTACGAGAAAATCTCTCAAAGATTTTGGTGAATTTGAAAAAATAATTACTATGATTACTGGACAAAAATCACGTATATTGAAATCAAAAAAAGCGATTTCCAACTTTAAACTTAGAGAAGATATGCCAGTAATGCTTCAGACAACATTGAGAAAACAAAGAGCACATGATTTCCTTGATAGATTTATGAAATTGGTTATGCCAAGAATTAGAGATTTTTCTGGATTTACTGAGAAAAATTTTGATGGACAAGGAAACTTTACTATCTGACTTCCTAATTATAACATCTTTCCAGAACTTTCATTGGATGATGTGGTAACAACTATGGGGCTTCAGATCACTATCGTTACTACGACAAAAAATAATGTACATGCAAAAGCGTTGCTTCAAGCATTGTGATTTATCTTTAAATAATATCCCCATCAAAATTATTTATTATTTATTATTGTATTACTCATGGCAAGAACATCATTAAAAGCAAAACAGTGAAAAATGTATGATATAAGATTCACTCAATGAAAGGAGCTTAAACAGCCCACAAAATATTATAACAGATGTAGAGTATGTGGAAGATCAAAATCATATATCAGAGATTTTGGTATTTGCAGAGTCTGTTTGAGAAAATACGCTAGAGATGGAATGATCATGGGACTTAAAAAAGCTAGTTGGTAAACTGATTATCTCTTTTTAAAAAAATATTATTCACTGATTTATATTCATATTTATCATTAATTACCCTTATAAATGACTTATGTTAACGCTCCTATTCATGATTTGCTTATCAGAATAAAAAATGCATATATGGCGAGAAAAACTTCTGTAGATGCTGTGCCTTTTTCTAATTTCAAAGTAAATCATGAATAGGAGCGTTAACATAAGTCATTTATAAGGGTAATTAATGATAAATATGAATATAAATCAG